>NZ_SCNE01000004.1:0-514149 GCF_005503595.1 Enterobacter sp. 2VL | reverse complement strand
AAACGCCGTAGCGCCGATGGTAGTGTGGGGTCTCCCCATGTGAGAGTAGGGAACTGCCAGGCATCAAACAAGAAGAACCCCGTACCGTAAGGTGCGGGGTTTTTTGCTTTTGGTTGGGATGAGGCGAAGCTATAACAGCTGATAAAAACGTTCCAGGATCAGTCCGGTAGCTTATTTAGAAAAGAAAAGCTACCGACTGAAAGTATGAGTGTTTCAACGTTTAAAAGACGGAAAATCAAAAATATTAAGAACTTTTCTTGCAGCTAATAAGGCTTCAGGAAGACTCTTCAAGATAGATGATCTTGTCTGTGTCAAAGCTGCTATGCATTTGAATGATCTCAATATTCATGATGTTTTCATCACAATGCTTATCGCCATTCATAATCACGAACTTAACGTTTTTATCCTTCATACTGAAAAAAGAGGTTCCAAAACATCCCGCAATGTTTTTAGGTAATAACCTCTGAGTATGAAGATACTCTAACGGAATATTATCCGGAAGCACTGTGATATTATTACCCAGGGCTGTGCATAGTTCATGATTTAATTCATGATTGGCTGGATGGCCTTTGTAAATTATGGACGTCTCATTAGGCAGCATCCCTGAAGATTTAAGCTCAGTGATTTTTCTTAACATTGCCTGATGATGCGCAGCTCTCTTTCGAATATCAGGGTAGAAAGTTGTTAGAAAGAGCGTGGCATCTCTATATTTTGCTATTGCTGATAATCGTACACGGAGGTCTTCAGGAATATTTAACAAACGGTCCCATATTCCATTATTTGATAGCAACGAGATATCACCCTCTTTATAGGATAAAGGAATTATGGAAGGTTGCAGTTCATCAAAGAAGTGGTTTTTTACCGTTTTGTTATAAAAAGGCTCGAGTAAATAGTACTTTGTATCAATAAAATAATGCCAAATATAATTATCGGCAATATTCCATTCCCATGAGCCCAACGGTTTATTCATCATTAAAAGGTGCTGGAACACTTCCGACCTTTCACGCATCATTTTTCTCAATAGTTTACCATCAAATCGACCTATCATAACGCGTTGAATAATGGTTCCGGTGCCATCATCATACAGATGAAGTTTAAACTGCTTTAACGGTATCTTCGGCAAAACTCTTTGTAATAATGGTACTAATATATCTGTTTCATGGATAATATTTGTATGAATTTCAATTCTATAGTCCTTTTTATTGGCGATGAATTTAGAAACGCTATCGAGTTTTTGTGATAAATATTCATTAACATTGTAAGAAAATACAGTTCTGCCATTTACCAGTTCAGCGCTATTTAACTTTAATCTCCCAAGAATAAGGACACTGAAGACGTTTTCGTCATCAATGGACTGAACATAATTGTTCAATTGCTGCGTCAAAGGAAGGGATGCTGGCTAAATATAGATTTTTAGGGTTTTCATGCTCATATTTTGTTAAGACTTCGTTTTCGAATACATTAATAAAATATTCTATGCAATTCCTGTGCCAGTTATTGTCTGCGCTATTTGGTCGGCTTTGGGTCGTTGGAACAAAAAAAAGGAAGTCTTTCTTCCGTAAAAGGAAGGTATGTTTCGTATTTAATGAAATGTTAGCAAAGCTATGGGGATCAAAGCAGGTAATGCCTGGTAGATGGAGTGCCAGGGGAGGGAACTGTATTTCCAGAAAGCAAAAACCCAGCCATAGGCTGGGTTCTTTAAATAGTGGTGCCCGGACTCGGAATCGAACCAAGGACACGGGGATTTTCA
Organism: Enterobacter sp. 2VL; assembly: GCF_005503595.1. Taxonomy (NCBI): domain Bacteria; kingdom Pseudomonadati; phylum Pseudomonadota; class Gammaproteobacteria; order Enterobacterales; family Enterobacteriaceae; genus Enterobacter; species Enterobacter sp. 2VL. Next base: position 512,399 of record NZ_SCNE01000004.1, on the reverse strand, counting down.
ATCCCCTGCTCTACCGACTGAGCTATCCGGGCAACGGAGCGCATTAAACCGCAATCACGCCTGACCGTCAACATTATTTCGGGAAAAGCCGTTCAACTGCTTAACTTTACGACAATCTGACGGTTTACGCAGCGAAAACGGCAAATTTACCGCTAAAGCTTAGGTCAATGCACCACCCATACGGCACTGTGCGAAGCGCAGAATATCTTCTGCCAGTCGATGTGCTGTTTCCACGTCGGCATGACTACGGTTCACCAGCATACGGCTCAGGCAGCCCTCCAGCACCAGCTCCATCTGTTTAGCCACCATCGCCGGATCGTCCACTTCAAGCGTAGTCAGCAGCTCATGGGTGAAGTCATGCGCCGCACGCTTTTGCTGATCCGCCAGCTGGTGAATCGGATGGCCTGGGTCCGGGTAGAACGTACAGGCGGCGATAAACAGACAGCCCGGATAGCGGTTGTTGCTTACGCATTCGGACAGGGCGGTATAACGCGCCAGCAGTTTCTGTTCTGTCGTCAGCTCTTCATTTAACATCAACTGCCGGCGCCAGACATCAACTTGTTGGCTAAGATAGCGCAGGGCATCGTAAAGCAGCGCTTCTTTATCAGGCCAGAAGCGTGTTAATTCATCCAGAGGGTAATCGATACGGTCGGCGACCATCTCAAGCGTGGTGCTGGCGATCCCTTGAATCTCAAGTAATTGCAGGGCTTGTCCCAGTACGTCTTCGCGTTGCACGGTTTTCTCCTCCGCTGTTCCCACGGTTTGTCCCGTTTAAAGTGTTGTTTACGGTTGGCGATCGTGCAAATGCGCACTGAACGCTGCAGCATCCATAAACCCGGTGACACGCTGTGCTGGTTGTTCTTCGCCCTGTTCATTGAAAAACAGGATCGTAGGCAGACCGAGCACGTTAAGTTTCTTAAGCAAGGCTTTATCCTGCGGGCTGTTTGCCGTGACGTTCGCCTGTAGTAGAACCGTCTCTTTCAGCGCACGTTGCACCTGCGGATCGCTAAAGGTGTATTTTTCAAACTCTTTGCAGGCCACGCACCAGTCGGCATAGAGGTCCAGCATTACGGGTTTCCCCTTTGCCTGAACCAGCGCGCGGTTAAGTTCATCCACGTTTTTAATCTGCGTGAAGCTGAGATGCGCCTGCGATTGCCCCGCAGGCGCACCAAACGCCCAGTCCTGCAGCGGACGAACGCTTATCAGTGCGGCGGCAAGGAGAAGAACTTGTACCAGACGCATCCACGGTTTTTTTGCCCCGAGGCTGACGATAAATGCCCAGGCGAAGAACGCCACGCCGAGCATCGCCCACAGACGCGTGCCCCAAACGTCACCGATGATGCGTTCCAGCAGGAAAACCGGCAGAGCCAGAATCACAAAGCCAAATGCCGTTTTAACCGTCTCCATCCACGGGCCATTTTTAGGCAGCAGGCGGTTGCCAAACACCGTAACCAGGATCAGCGGCAGGCCCATACCCAGCGCGTAGAGATAAAGCGTACCGCCGCCCAGCCACATATTGCCGCTCTGGGCGATGTACAGCAGGATCGCGCTCAGTGGCGCGGTTGTGCACGGAGAGCAAATCAGCCCGGCGATGGCCCCCATCGCGAACACACCGCCTGCTGAGCCGCCCTGCTGACGATTACTCATCAGCGTTAAGCGTGTCTGCAGGGAAGAGGGCAGTTGCAGGGTAAACAGGCCGAACATCGACAGTGCCAGCAGAATAAACACGCCCGACAGGCCGATGAGCACATACGGATGCTGAAGTGCTGCCTGGAACTGTAGCCCGGCTGCGGCCACAACAAGGCCAAGCGCCGTATAGGTCAGCGCCATGCCCTGTACGTAAATAAAGGCCAGTAGCAGCGCACGGGCGGTGGACAGACGTTGCTTACCGCCCAGCACAATGCCTGAAATCAGCGGATACATCGGCAGCACGCACGGGGTAAAGGCGATGCCAATACCAATCAGTAAGGCCCAGAGCGCGGAGAAAGGAAGGTCTGAAGCGCTCTCCCCCTCGTCCTTCACGTTGGAAGGTGGAGGTGAAACGGTGGCGGCAGCGCTTACTTCACTTAGGGGAACCACCTTCGTCTCAGGGGGGTAGCAGAACCCCGCGTCGGCGCAGCCCTGGTAAGTGACCGTCAGCGTGGCACCTGTGTCGGCCTGATTTACCGTAACGGGCACGTTCAGGCGCTGGCGATAGATTTCGCTTTTGCCATAAAACTCATCCTCGTGCCACTCGCCGGCGGGCATCTGTAATGCGCCTACGCTTGCCTGAGCGGGCGTGATGCTGACCTGCTTGCGGTAGAGGTAGTAGCCCTCTTTCACCTGCCAGGTGAGGTTGAGGTCGTGCTGGTTCTGCTGAAAATCAAAAACAAACGCCTGGTCAGCAGGAATAAAGTTTGAACGGCCGGGTGCGTCAAACAACCCGGCAAAGGCTGATGTGCTGCACAGCAGCAGGATCAGCGTAAAGAAGCGTTGAGCCATGAGAGATAATCGTTATCGCCGTGGACGACTGGCAGCGCCAGCAGTTCCGGAGTTTGGTAAGGATGATGAGACTTAAGGCAATCAAGGAGCGCCTGCTGGTTCGCCAGGTTGGTTTTAAGCAGCATCTGGACTTCGTATTCTTGTTCCAGTTTGCCTTCCCAGTAGTAGAGGGACGTGGCACCGGGAAGAAGAGTCACACAGGCGGCCAGTTTCTCGGCCAGCACTTTAGCGGCGAGATCCTGGGCAGAGGCTTCATCTGGGGCGGTACAAAGTACGACAACAGCATCAGGCGTGTTCACAAGTCGACCTCCTCATCACGAAAGGCCTCACTATATCACGCACGGCGGTTGGTCATTAATGAAACGGGCCGCAGAGCGGCCCGATTTTAACTATTTTTACAACGGCTAACGGTTTACAGAACGATACCGCCGATGATAAAGCCGAGGATAACGCACAGGGAAATCGCGACGACGCCCGGGATCAGGAACGCGTGGTTAAACACGTACTTCCCGATACGGGTCGAACCGGTGTCATCCATCTCAACCGCCGCCAGTAGGGTTGGATACGTTGGCAGCACGAACAGCGCAGATACCGCGGCGAAAGAGGCGATCGCGGTCAGTGGCGTTACGCCCAGCATCAGGGCCGCTGGCATCAACGCTTTGGTGGTCGCTGCCTGAGAGTAAAGGAGGGTCGCCGCGAAGAACAGCACCACGGCCAGCAGCCACGGATAGTTATGCAGCAGGTCGCCTGCAACGGTTTGGATATCGCTGATGTGGGCTTTCACGAAGGTATCGCCAAGCCATGCCACGCCAAGCACGCACACGCAGGCGCTCATGCCGGATTTAAAGGTGCTGGCGTTCAGCACTTCGCTGGTGTCGATTTTACAGGTAATGCTAATCAGCGTGGCGATAGTCAGCATAAACACCACAATCGCTTCGTTACGCGGCAGAACCGGGTTCTGAATCAGGCCCACGGTGTCGCTGATGGCGGTGGCGTAGAACATCACGGCAACGATACCAATCAGGAACAGCAGTACGGAGCGTTTTGCGTGCGGCTTCAGTTCGAAGACCTGGCTGCCACGCAGCTTCACTTCACCTTTCGCCAGACGTTCCTGATAAACCGGGTCATCTTTCAGCTCGGCACCCAGGAAGTTGCACAGCACGGCGGTAATCATCACGGCAATCAGCGTGACCGGAATACAGATGGCCAGCAGCGTCAGGTAGCTCACGCCCATCGGCTCCAGAATACCGGCGAAGAAGACCACGGCGGCGGAAATGGGCGATGCGGTGATGGCAATCTGAGACGCCACAACCGCGATAGAGAGCGGGCGAGAAGGGCGGATACCCTGCTCTTTCGCCACTTCGGTGATCACCGGCAGCGTGGAGAAGGCGGTGTGCCCGGTACCGGCGAGAATGGTCATAAACCAGGTCACCAGAGGCGCAAGGAAGGTGATGTATTTGGGATGGCGGCGCAGCATACGCTCCGCCAGGCTGACCAGGTAATCCATCCCGCCAGCCACCTGCATGGCAGCGATAGCGGCGATAACCGCCATGATGATTTCGATGACGTCAAACGGGATTGCGCCGGGTTTGATCTGGAAGATCAGGGTGAGAACGAGCACCCCGAGACCACCGGCAAACCCAATGCCAATGCCTCCGAGTCTTGCTCCCAGATAAATCGCCAACAGGACGATGACGAGTTCTGCTCCAAACATATATGCCTTCCTTGTTTATTAACAAGTTGATATTAAATTGTTGTGTAATTGGTAATGCTTAAAAAGAAAAAAGGCACGTCACAAGTGACGTGCCTTTCGGTAGCTTAGCCTGAACTGTTACTGTTCGCTTTCATCGGTATAACGTTTCGCTTTATAGGCCGGATGCATCAGGTTTTGAGCGGAGAAGATATCGTCCAGCTCGGCTTCGGTCAACAGACCTCTCTCCAGCACCACTTCACGTACGCTCTTACCGGTTTCGGCACAAATTTTGCCGACGATATCCCCGTTGTGGTGACCAATGAACGGGTTCAGGTAGGTGACGATGCCGATGGAGTTGTAAACGTAGCCTTCACACACTTCTTTATTGGCGGTGATGCCGTTAATGCATTTTTCCAGCAGGTTGTAGCAGGCGTTAGTCAGGATGTGAATGGATTCAAACATCGCCTGACCGATAACCGGCTCCATCACATTGAGCTGCAGCTGACCGGCTTCAGAAGCCATGGTAACGGTCGTGTCGTTCCCGATGACTTTAAAGCAAACCTGGTTAACCACTTCTGGCACCACCGGGTTAACTTTGGCTGGCATAATAGAGGAACCCGCCTGCAGCTCTGGCAGGTTGATTTCGTTCAGGCCGGCGCGCGGGCCGGAAGAGAGCAGACGCAGGTCGTTACAGATTTTGGAGAGCTTCACTGCCAGACGTTTCAGGGCACTGTGAACCATCACGTAAGCGCCGCAGTCGGAGGTGGCTTCAATCAGGTCTTCTGCAGGCACAACCGGCAGATTAGAGACTTCGGCCAGCTTCTGTACCGCCAGCTGCTGATAGCCGTCCGGCGTGTTCAGACGCGTACCGATGGCGGTCGCGCCGAGGTTAACTTCCAGCAGCAGCTCAGAGGTGCGCAGCAGGTTTTTGGTCTCTTCATTCAGCAGCACGTTAAACGCGTGGAATTCCTGGCCGAGGGTCATAGGCACCGCGTCCTGCAGCTGGGTACGGCCCATCTTCAGGATATCCTGGAATTCAACCGCTTTGCGCTGGAAGCCTTCGCCGAGCTGGTTAATCGCGTCGACCAGTTTCACCACGGAGGCATATACCGCAATGCGGAAGCCGGTCGGGTAGGCGTCGTTGGTGGACTGGCATTTATTAACGTGGTCGTTCGGGTTCAGGTACTGGTATTCACCTTTCTGGTGACCCATCAGCTCCAGGCCGATGTTTGCCAGCACCTCGTTGGTATTCATGTTGACGGAGGTACCCGCGCCGCCCTGATAGACGTCAACCGGGAACTGGTCCATGCATTTGCCGTTGTTCAGCACTTCATCGCAGGCGGCGATAATCGCATTTGCGGCGCTTTTCGGAATGGTTTGCAGCTCTTTGTTCGCCAGTGCTGCGGCCTTTTTCACCATCACCATGCCACGCACAAATTCAGGGATGTCGCTGATTTTGCTGTTGCTGATGTAGAAGTTTTCAATCGCTCTCAGAGTGTGAACACCATAGTAGGCATCCGCTGGAACTTCCCTGGTACCCAACAAGTCTTCTTCGATACGAATGTTGTTTAACATGTGAACCTTCTTTTCAAGCTGCCGATGGATTGTACTAAACACACAGTATATATGTGGTTTTGAATATTTTCTGACCGACGATTATTCCCTCAATCAGCCAGATGTTCGAGATCATATGCTGATGATAGCGAATTGCCGTAAGCTGGATCACTTATTATCGTCTCGATCACATGATAATTATTAATCTGTGAAATGAGTCACCGCTTTAATATTTCCAGAAAAAATATCCGTGCAAACCGATTGAATTTTGGCTAACCGTCACCATCTCTTACAGACGCGCTTCGCGAACACATTCAGACAGGGGCCTTACGGCACCTGCCATACAGGAGATGCCAGTGCGCTGGATACCGTTTATTGCTTTCTTTCTCTACGTTTACATTGAGATTTCGATTTTCATTCAGGTTGCTCATGTGTTGGGCGTCCTGCTGACGCTGATTCTGGTGATCTTCACCTCCGTTATCGGCATGTCGCTGGTGCGCAACCAGGGCTTCAAGAACTTCCTGTTAATGCAGCAGAAGATGGCCGCAGGCGAAAGCCCAGCCGCCGAGATGATCAAAAGTGTGTCGCTGATTATTGCAGGCCTGCTGCTGATCCTGCCGGGGTTCTTTACCGATTTCCTCGGCCTGTTGCTGCTGTTACCGCCGGTTCAAAAGCACCTGACCATGAAACTGCTGCCGCATCTGCGATTCAACCGCGTGCCAGGCGGTGGTTTCAGCACCGGCCCTGGCGACACGTTCGACGGGGAGTATCAGCGTAAGGACGACCAGCGCGACCGTTTAGACCATAAAGACGATCGATAAATTTTCTTCTGTGGCGCTTCGCTAACTGGCAACTAGCGGAGCGCACCGCGCGTCGGCAAAAACGCCCACAGTCCCGCCAGCATGACAATGGCGTACAGGCTTTTCCAGCCCACCATCGCCAGCAGCAGCAGACACAGCACACCCCCGACGATCGCCAGCGCTTTATAACGCCCCTTCAGCAAACGGCAGCCTGCCAGCATGCACAGCAGATAAATCATGATGAAGATGCCGTTGGCGTAGACGATTAACGCATCAAGATTGATGTCCAGGCCGTAAATGCACAGCGTGCTCACCACACAGCAGCCCAGCACGGCATTAAGCGCATTCAATGGCAGCTGACGTTTGGACAAGCGCGCAAGGCGGCTTTCGGGTTTGTACAACGCCTGCGACCATACCAGGCGCGCAAAGCTCTGGATGTAGATGTTAAGGCTGGCAAAGCAGGCCAGATAGCCAATCACGCACGCTACCCACAGCGCTTTCACACCAAACAGCTGCACCACGATCCCCGGCAGCGACGCTGCGGCAGCTTTATCTGCGCCAAACGCATTAAAATGCAGCACAAGAACGGTGCAGGCCCAATACACCGTGCCCGCCAGTAGCAGGCCGATCATCAGCGCGCGCGGGAAGTCGCGTTCGGGCTGTTTAAATTCTGACGCCAGATGAGCAAAGGCCTCCAGCCCGACAAAACACCAGAACATCACGGAAAGCGCGGCGAACAGTTGGGAATGATCGACATCCTTCACCGCCGGGAACGGAATGTCCGCGACGTTGATATCGCCCGCCCACCAGATGGCGGCAATGAGTGCGACGATCAGCACCGCGACCAGCGTTTGCAGGTTAGCGCTGGAACTCGCCCCGCGTGACCCAACCCACCAGACAATCGCCAGCGTACCCAGCTCGGCCAGCAGGAGCTGCTCGTGATGCCAGCCAAAAAGCGCCTGCCCAAAGCCAGCCGCAATATGCAGCGCGGCAGGCAGGCCGACCGGGATCACCGAAAGAAACAGCCAGCCCGTCACGCGCTCCAGACGTGGACCGAATGCCATCCCGACAAAGTGCGCCACCCCGCCTGCGCTGGGGAAGTGCCGCCCGAGGATCGCAAAAACAATCGCCACCGGGAAAACCAGCACAATCAGCGCCGGCCAGGCCCACAGGCTGTTATTTCCCGCGACCAGCGCCGCCAGCGCAGGGACCGCAAAAACGCCCGTGCCGAGCAAAGAGGTGGAGAGCAACCCTATCCCCTGCGCCAGCCCCAGCTCCTGTTTCAGTCCACTCATTTACATCGTCCTGCCGCCATTAAAAGAGAGGCGATGGTAACACTTTCGCAAATTTTTTTTCGATTCCCCCTTGAAGGGGTAAAAAGCTATCCCCATCTCTCAGTGCACTAGCCGGAAACCGCGTGCGGACCGGCGTCATCCATAACTGATAATGACTTTCTCAAAGGAGAGCTATCAATGAGTATTCGTCCGTTACATGATCGTGTGATCGTCAAACGTAAAGAAGTTGAAACTAAGTCTGCAGGCGGCATCGTTCTGACCGGTTCTGCAGCAGCCAAATCAACGCGTGGCGAAATCATCGCTGTCGGTAAGGGCCGCATCCTGGAAAACGGAACTGTGCAGCCTCTGGACGTTAAAGTTGGTGACATCGTCATTTTCAACGATGGCTACGGCGTGAAATCCGAGAAGATCGACAATGAAGAAGTGTTGATCATGTCCGAGAGCGATATTCTGGCAATTGTTGAAGCGTAATCTACGCACGAAACTGTACGAATTTGAGGAAAAAAGAACATGGCAGCTAAAGACGTAAAATTCGGTAACGACGCTCGTGTGAAAATGCTGCGCGGCGTAAACGTGCTGGCAGATGCAGTTAAAGTCACTCTTGGCCCGAAAGGCCGCAACGTAGTGCTGGATAAATCCTTCGGCGCTCCAACCATCACCAAAGATGGTGTTTCTGTTGCACGTGAAATCGAACTGGAAGACAAATTCGAAAACATGGGCGCGCAGATGGTGAAAGAAGTTGCCTCTAAAGCGAACGACGCTGCAGGCGACGGTACCACCACCGCGACCGTGCTGGCTCAGGCTATCATCACTGAAGGCCTGAAAGCCGTTGCGGCGGGCATGAACCCAATGGATCTGAAACGTGGTATCGACAAAGCTGTCGCCTCCGCCGTTGAAGAACTGAAAGCGCTGTCCGTACCGTGCTCTGACTCTAAAGCGATTGCTCAGGTTGGTACTATCTCCGCTAACTCCGACGAAACCGTAGGTAAGCTGATCGCAGAAGCGATGGACAAAGTCGGCAAAGAAGGCGTGATCACCGTTGAAGACGGTACCGGCCTGGAAGACGAACTGGACGTAGTTGAAGGTATGCAGTTCGACCGCGGTTACCTGTCTCCATACTTCATCAACAAGCCGGAAACCGGTGCAGTTGAGCTGGAAAGCCCGTTCATCCTGCTGGCTGACAAAAAAATCTCCAACATCCGCGAAATGCTGCCAGTGCTGGAAGCCGTTGCGAAAGCAGGCAAGCCGCTGGTTATCATCGCTGAAGACGTTGAAGGCGAAGCGCTGGCAACCCTGGTGGTTAACACCATGCGTGGCATCGTGAAAGTGGCTGCGGTTAAAGCACCTGGCTTCGGCGATCGTCGTAAAGCGATGCTGCAGGATATCGCAACCCTGACCGGCGGTACCGTCATCTCCGAAGAGATCGGTATGGAGCTGGAAAAAGCCACTCTGGAAGACCTGGGCCAGGCGAAACGCGTTGTCATCAACAAAGACACCACCACCATCATCGATGGCGTGGGTGAAGAAGGCGCAATCCAGGGCCGTGTGGCTCAGATCCGTAAGCAGATCGAAGAAGCGACCTCTGATTACGACCGTGAAAAACTGCAGGAGCGCGTAGCGAAACTGGCAGGCGGTGTTGCGGTAATCAAAGTCGGTGCTGCGACCGAAGTTGAAATGAAAGAGAAGAAAGCGCGCGTTGACGATGCCCTGCACGCAACCCGTGCTGCGGTAGAAGAAGGCGTCGTTGCTGGTGGTGGTGTCGCGCTGGTGCGTGTTGCCGCTAAACTGGCTAACCTGACTGCTCAGAACGAAGATCAGAACGTGGGTATCAAAGTTGCGCTGCGCGCGATGGAAGCACCTCTGCGTCAGATCGTGTCCAACGCCGGTGAAGAGCCGTCTGTTGTGACTAACAACGTGAAAGCAGGCGAAGGTAACTACGGTTACAACGCAGCAACTGAAGAATACGGCAACATGATCGACTTCGGTATTCTGGACCCAACAAAAGTGACCCGTTCTGCTCTGCAGTACGCGGCATCTGTTGCTGGCCTAATGATCACCACCGAGTGCATGGTGACCGACCTGCCTAAAGGCGACGCACCTGACTTAGGTGCTGCTGGTATGGGCGGCATGGGTGGAATGGGCGGCATGATGTAATCATGCAGTTCTGCCCTTTGCAGAAATAAAGAAGCCCCCGACAGCAATGTCGGGGGCTTTTTTTTAGACAAGCAGTTGCATCACCCACAGAGAGACCAGCGCGTTAATCACGCAGATGGTGATAATGTGCGGATAGTATTTTGGGTCAACGCCTGCGGTACCCAGGCAGCGCCCCGTGTTTTGCACCGGATTGCCCATCAGGTAAATTGCCGGGAGAAGAACGGTGGCATCGTGTCCATTCAGCGTTCCTGCGGCCACCAGGCTGGCGCAGACACCCACGCCACCGCCCATACTCATCACCGAAGCCAGCAGCACCGTCGCCGCTGCGCCCGGCAGCCCCCAGAGCGCCATGACGGGTTCACATACCTTACCCACTATATCCAGCAGGCCCGTTACCTTGAGCGCCTGAATGATAACGAAGGCCATGACCACATTGGGTAGCAGGCTGGTGGTGGCAATGGTAAAGCCGCGGCGGGCACCCTCGATAAACAGATCCATGATGTTTTTACGCGGCTGGGCGATCATTGGCTTCCTCCTGACTATGTCGGCCTTCGATGCGGGCAATCCACAGGCGAAGAAGATTCGCGCCAACAAATTTAAACACCAGAATTACGGCCAGCGGCGTAATCACCGGGACGGTGATAAAGGTAAAGAGCGCAGCGCCTGAAGAGAAATAGTTCGTTATGATGGCGCTTCCGCTGGTCTGGAAGGTGGCGAAAATGGCGCGTTCCTGCCCGGTAATCGTCCCTTCGTCAGCGAGTTCTTTGGTCATCCCTGCGGCAGCATCGGTATTTTGCAGGTTGGCGATCAGCGCCAGCGAGCATACGCCGGGTACCCCGAGCAGCGGGCGCAACACCGGCGTCATCAGCTGCTGCGCGGCGCGCAGCCCGCCTAATCCTTCGGTCACGGCGATAATGCCGAGCGATAAAATGACCGAGGGTGCCAGCTCAAGGGCAAACAAGAACCCGTCTTTCGCCCCCGTACCGCCCTCGCCGCGAAACGTCAGCGCGCCGTTCACCGCGCCAAAGCTGCCGTTAATGACGGTAAAATCCAGCACGCGCCACCATTCGGTGCTTTTGGCGAAGAAACCTGAAAAAAATACAATGGTAAGCACAAACGCCAGATAGCCCACCCATGTCACTTTTTCCTCTCCTGAGGATGATCTACTCATGAAGCCCCCTTTTTTTATGCCGTACAAAAGTTGTACGTGGCACCACTAAAAACGATTAAGGGCTAAAACACGATACCTCAAAGGTTAATATCGGAATTCATTTAGGATAGAAAAGGCATGCGAGGCGGAATCGGACTCGCAGAAATGCTCAGTGTTTTTCTTTTGGTCATCTTTTAGGTATAAGATTTACACACGGACAACTGAGTCCAGCTTTTTGAAAACGAGGAATAACATGCGCGTACAAGTCTGTGCAGGGATCGTAGGTGCAGCATTGCTGCTGGCGGGTTGTAGCTCCAGCAATGAGCTGTCGGCGGCTGGTCAAAGCGTTCGCTTTGTGGAAGATAAGCCGGGTAGCGAATGCCAGCTGTTAGGCACAGCCTCCGGTAAACAAAGCAACTGGCTTTCCGGGCAACACGGTGAAGAAGGCGGCTCTATGCGCGGCGCGGCAAATGCCCTGCGTAACCAGGCAGCAGCAATGGGAGGCAACGTGATTTACGGCGTGAGCAGCCCAACGCAGAGTATGCTGTCCAGCTTCGTCCCAACGGCCAGCCAGATGAACGGCCAGGTCTATAAGTGCCCGAACTGATTGCCTTTTCCCTCTCCCGTCGGGAGAGGGAAAACTAGCTCTGACGCAGCTGCAAATCCAGCGGCGTCTTGCTTGGCTCACCGCCAATCTCGCGCGCCAGTTTCGGCACCATATAGCCAGAGACCAGCGTTAGCAGTTCGCGCACGATCTGCCGCGCCTCTTCATCCGTCACCATGAAATGTGCCGCACCCTGAACGCGATCCAGCACATGCAGGTAATAGGGCATCACGCCTGCATCAAACAGCGCATTGCTCAGATCGGCCAGCACGCGGGCATTATCATTGACGCCGCGCAGCAGCACGCTCTGGTTCAGCAGCGTCACGCCAGCCTGACGCAGGCGAATCATCGCCGCCCGAAATTCATCGTCAATTTCGTTGGCGTGGTTGATATGGTTGACCAGCAAAACCTGTAAACGAGACTGCGCAAGGCGCGAAACCAGCCCGTCGGTGATCCGCGCCGGGATCACGATCGGCAGACGGCTATGAATGCGCAGACGCTTAATATGCGGGATGGCTTCAAGCTGGGTCAGCAGCCAGTCCAGCTCGTGATCTTTTGCCATCAGCGGGTCGCCACCGGAAAAAATGATCTCATCCAGTTCCGGGTGGGCGGCGATATAGTCCAGCGCGACCTGCCAGTTACGCTTGTTTCCCTGATTATCAGCGTAGGGGAAGTGACGGCGGAAACAATAACGGCAATTTACCGCGCAGCCGCCCTTCACCAGCAGCAGAGCGCGATTAAGGTATTTATGCAGCAAACCCGGCACGACGCTGTTCTGCTCTTCCAGCGGGTCGGTGCTGTAACCCGGCGTAGTGACAAACTCATCCTGAGAAGTAAGTGTTTGTTTTAGCAACGGATCGTCAGGGTTACCTTTCTCCATGCGGGCGACAAACGCGCGGGGCACGCGCAGTGCAAACAGGCGCTTTGCCTCACGGCCTGCGAGCAATGTTTGATGCCCTTCGAGGTCTAAGAGACGCAGCAATTCATCAGGACTGGTGATTACATCGGCAAGTTGCGATAACCAATCTTCTCTGGACGGGGTGTTTAGGGTTACAATATGCGCCATTTTGTGGCTTAGCTACCAGTTAACAAATTTAGAGGGCCTTATGGCAACGTACTATAGCAACGATTTTCGTGCTGGTCTTAAAATCATGATGGACGGCGAACCGTATGCGGTTGAAGCCAGCGAATTCGTTAAACCAGGTAAAGGCCAGGCATTCGCGCGCGTTAAGCTGCGCCGTCTGCTGACCGGTACCCGTGTAGAAAAAACCTTCAAGTCTACTGACTCCGCTGAAGGCGCAGATGTTGTCGATATGAACCTGACTTACCTGTACAACGACGGTGAGTTCTGGCATTTCATGAACAACACGACTTTCGAACAGCTGTCTGCTGACGAGAAAGCCGTAGGTGACAGCGCTAAATGGCTGCTGGACCAGGCCGAGTGCATCGTGACCCTGTGGAACGGCCAGCCTATCGCTGTGACCCCACCTAACTTCGTTGAGCTGGAAATCGTTGAAACCGATCCAGGTCTGAAGGGCGACACCGCAGGTACTGGCGGTAAGCCAGCTAAACTGTCCACCGGTGCCGTGGTTAAAGTTCCGCTGTTCGTACAGACTGGCGAAGTGATCAAAGTGGATACCCGCTCCGGCGAATACGTATCTCGCGTGAAGTAATTCATGTAGATGATGAAAGGCGCAGCGCCCGCTGCGCCTGATTTTCAGGCACGGATGATGAAACGTATCGTAAAAATTCTGCTTCTGTTAGCGCTTTCCAGCGCGCTCCTTTCCGGATGCAACACCGCGCGCGGCATGGGCGAAGATATTCAGGATCTCGGCCATATCATTTCCCACGCAGCCAGCTAATCCCGTCTAATTTTCCTAAAAATTGTTCCTTTTCCGTCAATCGCCAGGATCTTGTCTATCCTTAAGTTGCTATACACAAAATAACTTTGGCTATAAAAGGAAGATATTATGGTTAAGAAAACAATTGCAGCGATCTTTTCTGTTCTGGTGCTGTCTTCGGTACTGACCGCATGTAATACCACCCGTGGTGTAGGGGAAGATATCTCTGACGGTGGTAGTGCCATTTCTGGTGCAGCGACTAAAGCTCAGAACTGATGAGACAGGACGGTACGGCGTGTCGTCTCCCCGTACCGTCAATTTTCACTTTCCTGCAGCGATAAAAACGGTGAAAAGCGCGTATCCATATGTAATTTCATGCGAATATTGCGTTTATACGTATAAACCGTCTTTCCGTTAATACTCAGGTGGCTGGCAATATTTTGGTTGCTTGCACCATTCATCCACAGCGTCAGCACTTTTTCTTCCTGCCGGGTTAACAGCGGGGCCGCCGCCTGCGGGATCGCCACGCGCGTACACATCGTCAGCGCGTCGTTAATCACCGTTGCCAGCTGTTCGAGATCGGTTTTTTTGTGCAGTGACGACCATACCGGGAACTGCGCCACATAATCGGCCATCGCTTTCTCCTCGCCCGACTGCAATAAAATAAAAGGCAGCGTTTCGCTGGCTATCAGCAAGGAAGAGAGCTGCTGAAAATGGTGAATGTCCTGTCTGAAACCGTGTAAGTCAGCGATAACTAACGTCGGTTTCCACTGCAGGATGTGCTCTCGGGCAAGAAACAGATTATTCAGGCCGGTCACAACGAAGTCACCCGGAAACAGGCCTGAGTGATTGAGCCAGTCTTCAATCCCGGCGCGGGTGAAGTGACAACGGTCAATCAAAAGAATTTTGAACATATTGTATTCGCAGTCGGCTAGTGGTTTGGCTTCCTGCCATCAGAAAGCACACCATAATAGAGAAGTCGGATGAGTGATAAATGCCTGAACTGCACGGCATACTGAGGCTATTTCTTGCCTTAACGCGTTCAGCAAAAAAGGATTGAAAAAAAATTGCACGCTAACCAAAATAGGGCGTGTAACCTCTGCCTTGCGGGACGACCCGTAAGCGCCTCTTTCACCGGGGACGGCCCCAACTTTCACTGAAGTTAAGGAGCCTGAGATGTCCTGGATTATTCTCTTTATTGCCGGTCTGCTCGAAGTGGTATGGGCCATTGGCCTGAAATATACCCATGGTTTCACCCGCCTGACCCCAAGCGTCATTACCGTCACCGCGATGATTGTGAGCATTGTCCTGCTGTCATGGGCGATGCGTTCTCTGCCCGTGGGTACAGCCTATGCCGTCTGGACGGGCATTGGTGCCGTCGGTGCGGCGATAACCGGGATCTTACTGCTGGGAGAATCAGCGAGCCTGGCGCGCATCGCCAGCCTCGCGTTGATTGTTGCCGGGATCATAGGGCTGAAGCTCAGCACGCATTAATGCGGCTGCTCTACCCAGATTAATTTCGTTACATCAAACCCTTGCCGGGTCGCAACGTCGAGCATCTGCTGTTTCATTTCGGGTGAAAGGGTTGGCGTGCGGGAGAGTATCCACAGATAGCTGCGATCCGGCCCGCAAATCAGCGCATGGCGATACTCTCTGTCGAGCGCGATCACGTTGTATCCGCCGTAGAACGGGCCAATAAACGAGATCTTCATGGCGGCTCTGTGCGGATCGCCGGTAAAGTAGGCTTTACCCACAGACTGCTGCCACATCTCACGATCCGGATTATATCCCCGGTTAACGACCTGAATACCGCCGTCATCCATTGAGCTGTAATGTGCCGTGACTTTTTCTAATCCGCGTTCAAAGCGATGATCGAGGCGGGCGATTTCATACCAGGTGCCAAGGAAGCGTTGTGCGTCGAAATTGCTGACGACAGTCACGCCAGGAGGAGGGGTAGGGGAGCTGCAGGCAACGACTAAAAACGCGGCTGTCACTGCGGCGATAACAGGCAGAATGCGCATAGGTGTTTCCTTACTGGTTTTTTGTTAAGTGTAGATGACAGCAAGGAAAATGCGGGTTTTGTGCGTTGATGTTGGCGGAGGCCGGGTGGACGAAGCCGCCACCCGGCAACGTGTTACTGCAGTGCGTTAAGGATCTGGTAAGCCGCTTCTACCCGGGCAGGGTTCGGATAGCTCTTGTTCGCCAGCATTACGATCCCCAGTTGCTTCTCGGGAATGAAGGCCACGTAGCTGCCGAACCCGCCGGTTGAGCCCGTTTTATGGACCCACGAGGCCTTAACCGGTGGTGCCGGAGGGTTTACTTCTCGCGCGGGTAACGCTGCCAGCGCGATCTTATTATCACTGCCATCGATAATCGTTTTGCCATCGACCGGCCAGTTCAGCATCTCCCAGCCCAGCCCCTGATACATCGACCCAACACGCCAGTAGCGTGACTGTGCCAGGGCAATACCCTGTTTAAGTGATGTAGCCTGAACGCGCTCCGGTGCCATGTTTACCATCACCCAGCTCGCCATGTCTTCGGCGTTGCTTTTTACGCCATAGGCTTCGCCGTCCAGCATACCCGGTGAAACGCGGACCGCTTTCCCGTCGCTATAGCCCCAGGCGTAATGCTGCTCTTCGGATTTCGGAACCTGGATCCAGGTATGATCGAGCTTCAGCGGCTTCAGGACGCGCGTGGTCATGGCCTGCTCAAAGCCCATTCCAGAGGGCTTGACCGCCAGCGCCCCAAAGAGGCCGATGCTGGAATTGGCATACAGGCGCGTGGTGCCCGGTTTCCACTGCGGCTGCCACGTTTGATAGAAGTTCAGCAGTGCGGCCGGGTCGGTAACGTTATCCGGAACCTGTAACGGCAGGCCACCGGCGGTGTAGGTGGCGAGATCCAGCAGGCGAATGCCCTGCCACTGCTTGCCGGTCAGTTCAGGCCAGTACCTCGTCACCGGATCGTTAAGCGAAATTTCGCCGCGGGCAATGGCATCGCCGCCCAGCACGCCGGTGAAAGTTTTACTGACAGAGCCCAGCTCAAATAAGGTCTGCGGCGTGACGGGTGTGTTTGCAGCAACATCGGCTTTGCCGAAGGTGAAGTAGTGCGGCTGGCCCTGATAGATCACCGCCACCGCCATGCCCGGAATGGACTGTGCTTTCATCAGAGGCGTCACGGTGCGCTTCACCACCTTTGCCAGCTCTTTTTCTGACAGGGAGGACGCGAGGGCTGAGCATGAAACGCCGAGAAGCAGGGCGCAGCAAACGAGTTTTTTCTTCATCAGTTATCTTCCGTAATAGCGTGTAAGGGAGTGTCCGGGCCCATAAGACGAGCGTAGTCTGTGGGATTTGACAGCCGCTGACAAACGGTTAAATTTAGCATGAGCTGTAAATTTTTCTAACGGACGAGCCTATGACGCGCAGCTACATTCCGCTTAATTCACTTCGTGCTTTTGAAGCTGCCGCCCGGCATCTGAGCTTTACGCATGCCGCTATCGAGCTGAACGTTACCCACTCTGCGATCAGCCAGCACGTCAAGGCGCTGGAGCAGCACCTGAACTGCCAGCTCTTTATCCGCGTTTCGCGGGGTTTGATGCTGACCACGGAAGGGGAAAATTTGCTGCCGGTGCTGAACGATTCATTTGATCGTATCGCCGGTATGTTAGATCGCTTTGCAAATCACCGGGCGCAGGAGAAGCTGAAAATCGGCGTCGTGGGGACGTTTGCGACCGGCATGTTATTTTCGCAGCTTGATGATTTCCGCCGCCGCTGCCCGCATATCGATCTTCAGCTGTCTACACACAACAACCGCGTCGATCCGGCGGCTGAAGGGCTGGATTACACGATCCGCTACGGCGGCGGAGCGTGGCACGGCACCGAGGCAACGTTTCTGTGCCATGCCCCGCTGGCCCCGCTCTGTACGCCAGACATTGCCGCCAGACTGCGCACCCCGGCCGACATACTGAAATTTACTCTGCTGCGTTCGTATCGACGGGATGAATGGACGGCGTGGATGGCGGCGGTGGGCGAGCATCCACCTTCACCGACGCACCGGGTCATGGTCTTTGATTCGTCCGTCACTATGCTGGAGGCCGCCCAGGCCGGCGTGGGGATCGCTATCGCACCTGTCGATATGTTTAGCCATTTACTCGCCCGCGAGCGTATCGTGCAGCCGTTTGCGACGCAGATCGGTCTGGGCAGTTACTGGCTGACGCGGCTGCAGTCGCGTGTGGAAACGCCCGCCATGCGCGAATTCGCCCAGTGGCTGGTGGAGAAGATGCCGCACTAGAAGGCCCGCCGGGTGGCGGGCCAGAACGATCACAGGGTGACGACGGCGATCAGGGTGACCACGGTCAGGATGGTGGCCAGGCCGTAGAAGACCCATTTCCCGTTTGGAACGTGGATTTTCAGGTCGTGCATCGCGTGGTGAATGCGGTGCAAGCCGAGCCACAGGGGCAGGACGATCATCAGGAAGATAAACACGCGGCCAATAAAGCTGCTGGCAAACGCGAGGACGCGTTCATAACCCAGCGCATCGCCCGGGAACAGCCCGAGCGGCAGCATAATGCCGACCAGCAGGACAATCACCGGTGCGATGATGGCGCTCCACATGCCGCCTGCACCAAACAACCCCCAGAAAACCGGCTCGTCAGAACGTTTTGGATTTGGATTGATCACGGTAGTCTCCTTACCAGAACAGTGCGACAAACAGAATGACCACAGTAACCACTGCCGTCACCGCCCACAGCCCTTTAATCACAGGCTCTGGTCCCATTTTCTCGCCTTTAACGATGATGTTCGCCGCCTTGGGTGCCAGTTCAAACCAGGTTTTGGTATGCAGCAACGCCGCAGCGAGCACGATCAGGTTCAGCACCACGATGATCGGGTTTTGCAGGAAACCCACAAAACTCGCCCAGGATTCGGGGCCGTGCTTAAGGGCAAAAATGCCGTAGATAAGCTCCAGACTGAACCACACCGCGGGAACTGCCGTCCCTTCACGCAGCATATAGAAGCGATAAAACGGCAGTTTTTTCCACCAGGTGGACGGCATCGGCCGCACATAGGCTTTGCGTTTAGTCGTCATCATGCACTCCTTAGCGTGGTTTTAGGGTTGCAATAAGAAAGTCTTTCGAGCTTTCTACTTTCCCCTGCTGAATAGCGGCAGCCGGGTCGACGTGCTTTGGACAGACTTCGGAGCAGTAGCCCACAAAGGTGCAGGTCCAGACGCCGTTCTGGCTGTTAAGCTGCGCCATACGTTCTTTTTTGCCGTGGTCGCGGCTGTCCTCGTTATAGCGGTGCGCCAGGGTAATGGCGGCCGGGCCGATGAACTCCGGGTTCAGGCCAAACTGGGGGCACGCGGCATAGCACAGGCCGCAGTTGATGCAGCCGGAGAACTGATGGTATTTCGCCATCTGCGCCGGGGTTTGCGTATTCGGGCCTTGATCCGGCGTGCGCGGGTTGCCAATGATGTACGGCTTAATGGCCTCCAGACTTTCGATAAAGTGGGTCATATCGACCACCAGATCGCGTTCGATCGGGAAATTGCCCAGCGCTTCAACCTTGATGCCTTTGGTGTAGTCGCGCAGGAAGGTCTTACAGGCCAGCTTCGGCACCTTGTTGACCATCATGCCGCAGGAGCCGCAGATCGCCATACGGCACGACCAGCGATAGCTCAGATCCGGCGCCAGGTTGTCTTTGATATACCCGAGCGCATCCAGCAGGGAGGTTTGCTCGTCATAGGGCACTTCATAGAAAGCGCTGTGCGGCGCGGTGTCCACTTCCGGGTTGTAGCGCACCACTTCAACTTTCATTTTTTGCATCTCAGCCATTCGCCTTCTCCTTCTTCTCGGCGGCTTCTGCTTCTGCACCGTACACGCGTTTCGCCGGTGGCAGCGTGGTGATCTTCACGTCGCTATAGTCTAGACGAGTGGTGCCATCCGCGTCGCGCCAGGCGAGAGTGTGTTTCAGGAAATTGACGTCATCACGTTCCGTACAACCTTCATCCAGACGCTGGTGGGCACCGCGTGACTCTTTACGCGCCAGCGCCGAGTGCGCCATACATTCCGCGACGTTCAGACCGTGGCCCAGCTCGATGGTATAGAGCAGGTCGGTATTGAAAACGCTGGAGGTGTCGGTGATGCGTACATGCTTAAAGCGTTCCTGCAGCTCCGCCAGTTTATCGACGGTTTTCTGCATCAGCTCTGGCGTACGGTAGATGCCGCAGCCTTCTTCCATCGACAGGCCCATTTCGTCGCGGATCTTCGACCAGTTTTCGTTGCCTTCCTGATTCACCAGGTCTTTGAGCCGTTTTTCAACGTCGGCAACCTGCGCATCCAGCGCCGCACCGTTGGCTTCACCTGCCGTGGCGGCACGCTCCATCGCGCGCTCGCCCGCCATGCGACCAAAGACCACCAGCTCGGCCAGCGAGTTGGACCCCAGGCGGTTTGCGCCGTGCAGGCCCACGGAGGAGCACTCGCCGACGGCGAACAGGCCTTTAATGCGGGTTTCACACTGCTGGTCGGTTTCGATCCCGCCCATGGTGTAGTGCGCGGTTGGACGCACCGGAATGGGCTCTTTCACCGGATCGACGCCAACGTACGCTTTCGCCAGCTCGCAGATGAACGGCAAGCGCTCAAGCAGTTTCTTCTCGCCGAGATGACGCAAATCGAGGTGAACCACATCGCCGCGCGGCGTGGAGATGGTGTTGCCTTTGCGCCATTCGTGCCAGAAAGCCTGAGACACTTTGTCGCGTGGACCCAGCTCCATGTATTTGTTCTTCGGCTCGCCGAGCGGTGTTTCTGGCCCCATACCGTAATCCTGCAGGTAGCGGTAGCCGTTTTTGTTAACCAGAATACCGCCTTCACCGCGGCAGCCTTCCGTCATCAGTATGCCGGAGCCTGGCAGACCGGTTGGGTGATACTGGACAAACTCCATATCGCGCAGCGGCACGCCGTGGCGGAGCGCCATGCCCATGCCGTCGCCGGTGACGATACCGCCGTTGGTGTTGTAGCGATAAACGCGCCCCGCACCGCCCGTTGCCATCACCACCGCTTTCGCGCGGATCTGCACAAGGGTGCCTTCCATCATGTTCATCGCCACCAGACCGCGCGCTTCGCCCTCATCCACCAGGATGTCGAGGACGAAGTGCTCGTCAAAGCGCTGAATTTGTGGGAACTGAAGGGAGGTCTGGAACAGGGTGTGGAGCATGTGGAAGCCGGTTTTGTCGGCGGCGAACCAGGTTCGTTCTATCTTCATGCCGCCAAAGCGACGAACGTTGACGCTGCCGTCCGGACGGCGACTCCACGGGCAACCCCATTGCTCAAGCTGGGTCATCTCCGTGGGGCAGTGATGCACGAAATAGTCAACGACATCCTGTTCGCAAAGCCAGTCGCCCCCTGCAACCGTGTCGTGGAAATGGTATTCGAAGCTGTCATGATCCTGCGCAACGGCGGCGGACCCTCCTTCAGCGGCAACGGTGTGGCTGCGCATCGGATAGACTTTTGAAATCAGAGCGATTTTAGCGTTTGGATTAGCTTGTGCCGCAGCAATTGCTGCGCGTAATCCAGCCCCGCCAGCGCCTATTACGGCAAGATCGGCTTGAAAAGTTTGCACGACATTCCTCCAGATTTTTGTTTTCCCGCAATGCGTGAGTTAAAGGCAGTTCACCTGTCCAAACGGACGATTGCGAAAGCGATTCCACTGCTCCTTTATGGGTAAAACAGTATAACCGGATGGATATGAGGGAAATTTGACGTGTTCGATTTTTTTGCTGTTCTGTGCGGTGATTTATCATGGTGATTGATGAATTGCGTCACGTAATTTCACTCATGAATGAAAAGCCGCTTTTTACTGTGCAAAATTTGTCTCTGCCCCGCCTGTCGAGTAGACTTCGTGCCCTTGTCTGAAATCGGAGAAAAACTCATGAGCGAAACGGCAACCTGGCAGCCGAGCGCATCCATCCCAAACCTGCTTAAACGCGCGGCCATTATGGCGGAGATCCGTCGTTTCTTTGCCGATCGCGGAGTCCTTGAGGTGGAAACGCCGTGCATGAGCCAGGCAACGGTAACGGATATTCATCTGGTCCCGTTTGAAACCCGTTTTGTTGGCCCTGGCCACTCACAGGGGATGAATCTCTATCTGATGACCAGCCCGGAATACCACATGAAGCGCCTGCTGGCGGCGGGTTGTGGCCCGGTGTATCAGCTGTGCCGTAGCTTCCGTAATGAAGAGATGGGTCGTCACCATAATCCGGAATTCACCATGCTGGAGTGGTACCGTCCGCATTACGACATGTATCGCCTGATGAACGAGGTGGACGATCTGCTGCAACAGGTGCTGGACTGCGCGGAAGCCGAAACGCTCTCCTATCAGCAGGCGTTCCAGCGCCATCTGGAAATCGATCCGCTGTCTGCGGATAAAGCGCAGCTGCGCGACGCGGCGGCAAAACTGGATCTCAGCAACGTGGCGGAGACGGAAGAAGATCGCGACACGCTGCTGCAATTGCTGTTTACCTTCGGCGTTGAGCCGCAGATCGGTAAAGATCGCCCAACGTTCGTCTATCACTTCCCGGCAAGCCAGGCCTCGCTGGCGCAGATCAGTACGGAAGATCACCGCGTAGCTGAACGTTTTGAGGTCTACTACAAAGGCATCGAGCTGGCGAATGGCTTCCACGAACTGACCGACGCGCGCGAACAGCAGCAGCGTTTCGAACAGGACAACCGCAAGCGTAACGCCCGGGGCCTGCCGCAACAGCCGATCGACGTGAATCTGCTGGAAGCCCTGAAAGCCGGCCTGCCCGATTGTTCCGGCGTGGCGTTGGGTGTTGACCGTCTGGTGATGCTGGCGCTTGGCGCAGAGCAGCTTGGCGACGTGATTGCATTTACGGTCGACCGCGCGTAATACAATACCGGGTGGCGCGCGAGCCTGCCCGGTGTGTCTCCCTCCCTGGCAATAAACCTTTCCAGTAAATATTCATGGCATCAATAACTGCCAGCGTCGCGTTACGCAGGTTATTTTCCTAATTTGCCCTGAATAGCCACACTATTCGTCTGGTCATCTGCTACCATCCGCGCAGTTTATTTTCGCTTTGGATGGTTCTATGTCCCACTCAATGAAAAAAATGACCCTGACCGGTCTTATCCTGATGATTTTTACGTCAGTGTTTGGCTTTGCCAACAGCCCCTCGGCGTTTTACCTGATGGGCTACAGCGCGACGCCGTTTTATATCGTCTCTGCTCTGTTCTTCTTTATTCCGTTTGCGCTGATGATGGCGGAGATGGGGTCTGCTTATCGCAAGGAAGAGGGCGGAATTTACTCGTGGATGAACAACAGCATCGGGCCGCGCTACGCGTTTATCGGCACCTTTATGTGGTTCTCTTCCTACGTGGTCTGGATGGTCAGTACGGCTGCCAAGGTGTGGGTACCCTTCTCGACGTTTCTCTTTGGGGCAGATAAAACGCAGGTCTGGTCTTTGGCTGGGCTGAGCTCCACGCAGGTTGTCGGGATCCTCGCGGTCTGCTGGATGGTGGTGGTGACGCTGGTAGCGTCGAAAGGTATCAACAAAATCGCGCGCATAACCGCCGTGGGCGGTATTTCAGTTATGTGTCTGAACCTGGTCCTGCTGTTGGTGAGCATCGCGATTTTGTGCCTCAACGGCGGCCACTTTGCGCAGGAGGTGAATTTCGTTTCGTCACCTAACCCGAGCTATCAGTCCGGCCTCGCGATGCTCTCTTTTGTGGTGTTTGCCATCTTTGCCTACGGGGGTATAGAAGCGGTGGGCGGCCTGGTCGATAAAACCGAAAACCCGGAAAAGAACTTTGCCAAAGGCATTATCTTCGCGGCGATAGTTATCTCTGTCGGCTACTCGCTGGCGATTTTCCTCTGGGGTGTGAGCACCAACTGGCAGCAGGTGTTAAGCAACGATACTACTAACCTTGGCAATATTACTTACGTGCTGATGAAGAGCCTGGGGATGACGCTCGGGCAGGCACTGCAGCTGACGCCGGATGCGGCCACGACGATGGGCGTCTGGTTCGCGCGTATCACCGGCCTGTCGATGTTCCTCGCCTATACCGGTGCCTTCTTTACGCTGATCTATTCGCCGCTAAAAGCGATTATCCAGGGAACGCCAAAAGCGCTGTGGCCAGCCCGCATGACGCAGCTCAATACGGCAGGTATGCCTGCGAACGCCATGTGGATGCAGTGCCTGCTGGTCTGCGTGTTTATTCTTCTGGTGTCGTTCGGTGGGGATACTGCCTCTGCGTTTTACAACAAGCTAACCCTGATGGCGAACGTATCAATGACGCTGCCGTATCTTTTCCTGACCCTGGCGTTCCCGTTCTTTAAGGCGAAGCAGGATCTCGAACGTCCGTTCGTGATTTTCAAAACCCGCGCCGCCACGCTGCTGGCCACAACCGTCGTCGTGCTGGTGGTGGCTTTTGCGAATATCTTCACCGTGATCCAGCCGGTCATTGAGGCCAATGACTGGAACAGCGCGCTGTGGATGGTGGGTGGCCCGATCTTCTTCTCGCTGATGGCGATGGGGATTTATGAGAATTACCGTCGTCGTACGACGGCCTATCTCAC
The DNA here is from genome assembly GCF_005503595.1 of Enterobacter sp. 2VL. NCBI lineage: Bacteria > Pseudomonadati > Pseudomonadota > Gammaproteobacteria > Enterobacterales > Enterobacteriaceae > Enterobacter > Enterobacter sp. 2VL. The sequence continues at coordinate 488,244 of NZ_SCNE01000004.1, read as the reverse complement.
AGAAACGGCATAGTGGATTAAACCCCTCCCGAACGGGAGGGGCTTACTATAAACTCCCTGCCGGGCGCGTACGCGCCGCTGACGACAGCGTCCTTCCCGTCTTACGGCCATCCAGCGTTTCAAGGCGCATCTGGAACGGTGGGAACGGCATATCAATACCGTGTTCGCGGAAGCCTGCCAGAATCAGCTGGTGGATCTCATGGCGCAGCGGCATACGGTGCCCCATTTCGGCGGCGTAGATTCGCAGTTCGAAGATCTGGATCCCCTGTTGCAAATCGACGAGGAACACTTCCGGTGGCGGGTTGTCGATCACCAGCGTACAGCGCTCTGCCGCCGTGTAGAGGATCTGCGTCACCTCTTCGCTGTTAGCATCCGACGGTGCAGGCACCGTCAGCACCACACGCGTCACGGAGTCGGACAGCGACCAGTTGATAAACTGCTCGGTGATAAACGCTTTGTTCGGGACGATAATCTCTTTGCGGTCCCAGTCGCTGATGGTCGTGGCGCGGGTGTTGATTTTGGTAATACTGCCGGTCAAATCGCGGATCGTCACCGTATCGCCAATACGAATTGGTTTTTCGAACAGGATAATCAGGCCGGAGATGAAGTTTGCGAAGATCTCCTGCAGACCAAAACCCAGCCCCACACCAAGTGCCGCGACCAGCCACTGCAGTTTCGACCACTCGATACCAATCATTGAGAAGCCCACCAGCCCGCCGAAGAGCAGAATCAGGTATTTGGTGATCGTCGTGATCGCATACCCCGTACCGGGGGTGAGATCCAGATGCTGCAACAGCGCCAGCTCCAGCAGGGCCGGGAAGTTCCGCACCAGCTGGGTGGTGATAATCAGCACCAGAATGGCAATCAGCACAGCCCCCAGGGTGATTGGCTCCAGGCTTTCAACCCCTTGCACCGTCGAGGTCACATCCCACAGGGAGATGTTCTCGAGGAAGCCAAACGCCGAGTGGATCTCTGACCACAGGACGATGACCGACAGCAGCGCGATGAGCATCAGGATAGATCGCACCAGACGCAGGGACTGGGTACTGATGGCATCGAGATCCAGCTCGACCTCGTCCACCTCTGCGGTACCCTCGGTGCTGTTGGTGTGATGCGACTCCTCTTCGCCGCGGGCGCGCTGGGCAAGGATTTCAGCACGACGATGCTTGGCACGATCAAACGCCAGACGGCGGCGCTGGATGAGCATCCACCGGCGGATAATGTGGTAAACCACCAGCAGCAAGAACCAGATCGCTACCGAGGTTTCCAGACGCGCCAGCAAGGCCTGCGCGGTGGCAAGGTAACCCACCGCCGCCGCCAGAATCGCTGCCAGCGGCGCGCTTAGCAGTAAATTCCACAACAAGCGGTTAAACATGTTATCGCCGCTGCCGGTCTTATCGACATAGAGCGGAATGCCCGCTCGTTTCAGACTCAGCGTTACGATCGCCAATGCTCCACAAATCAGCATAAAGCAGAGGCGACCCAAAGAGCCGGAGAACTCGCGGTCGTTAAGATTATCAAACATGATCAGCGCCATGATCAGCGGCACAATCAGCCCGATGCTCATCAGGTAATAGCGCATGGCGCGCGCAACGCGGTTACGCGGCCAGCCAAAGTGGGCGATGAACAGGCTGTTAGGGCGCGCGAACGTGGCGCAAATCATCACGACCCACAGCAGCGGTACGGTGGCGGTAACGCCATCACCAATCGCGACCGCCAGCGGATAAGGCCAGGCTTCCCGCAGGCCATACCCGAGCGTCATCCACAGCACCGGCAGCGGTGAGGCGACGAGAATCGACCAGAACACGGTGCGCAGCGTCAGCCAGAAATGATCCTGAGTGACTTTGCCCACGCGGGCGCTGGAACGTTCGAGGAAGCGGGTGAAGTGTCTGCGCGAGTAAATGCTGAACCCCACCAGAATGAGCGCCCCCAGCAGCGGGAAGATGGTCTCTTTGCTGGTGATCATCATCACGCTGGCCTGACCCAACTGGCTGAAGGTATCAAGTGAAATCAGGCGGCGCAGGTCCTGCACAATCTCAATCGGCCACGAGAAGGTCATTGGCCGCACGTCAGACGTCCAGAACAGATAGCGGTGCGTCGCCTCGTTGACCTCTTTCAACGCGTCTTCCAGCTGGCTGTTGGAGACCTTCAGCTTGGTGAGTTCCAGGATCAGCGTGTCGCCACCCTGCAGCAGGGAGTTGAGCAGTTCCCGCTGGGTGCGCATCTGTGCTTCAAGAATACGACTTTGCTCGTTGGTCAGCGGCTGGCCGTCAGCCTGACGGATCTGGCGGATTTGCGGCTGCTTGTTGAGAAGGTCTTCAAAGTGCAGACGTTGAACGCGCAGCTGCGCCATTTCGGTATCAAGCTGCTGCGGTTTTGGCATCTCCGGCAGGCGGGCAACCTGGGCGCGTAACGCTTCGCCGAGCAGGTTTGAAGAGCCAAGCCACTGGGACTGTTCGCGCAGCGTATTGAGTGCCTGGCGCACCTGCAGGGTTTGATTCGTGGCCTGACGCTGCTGCGAGGCAACCAGATCCATACGCTGCGCCTGCTGGTTCAGCGCGGCAGAAAGCTCGCGGTTAACCCTGAACTGATCGACGATCCCGGTCGGCAGGTTTGCGCTGTTTTCAGCAAGCAGTTCCGTGCTTTCCAGCGCGCGCTCTGCTTCACGCTGGCGCTGGCTGTTGAGCTGATTGCGCAGGGCCTGCAGATAGGCGTCTAACTGCTGGCTCTGCTTCTGCGCCAGCTCGGCGCGCATGCGTGAAAGCTCCTGGCGGTTGTTGGCGGAAAGCTGCGCCAACTCCAGCTCATCAACCAGCGCCTTGAGTCTGGCGGATTCTGCCTGCAGGCCAAGGTTTTGCGCCTGGCTTTGAGGCGTGCTGCCGGTTTGGGTACCGACGCGGCGTTCGACATCATTTAACTGACGGCGGGCATCGGTTTGCTGCTGTGGTAACTGGCTGAGCGAGTCGGCAATTTCACGCGCGCGCTCCTGCTCCTGCTGGGCCTGACGGCTTTTTTCGAGGAGCTGGCTGCTGACCTGGAGGATCTCCTGGTTCAGCGCGTCAGACGTCATGCCGACGGGAACATTGCGAGGTTCATCGCGCAGGTTATTAAGCTGCGAGCGCAGGGTCTGCGAAAGTTTAGGGAAGTTATCGATAACCTGCTGATACTGCTGGGCGCGCTCGAGGGAGCCTTTACGTTCCTCAAGCGCGTTCAGCGCGGCCTGGAGCGACTCAACGGTCTCTGGCTGAGCGGGTTTCGCCGCTTTTGCCTGCTCCAGCTCCTGGGTTATCTGTTTGGCGTCGGGGGCCGTCGCTGCGTACGCCCCCATGCTGAGGCACCAGGCCATCAGTAGAACGATAATCGGGCGCACGTCAGCGATCCTTCTGTTGTTAGCCTTGGTCTTTGTTGTCGTCAACCAGCGGGCTGGCGTCGTGCTCGGCTTTGATCTCTTCTTCCGCCAGCGGTGCAGGCTCTGCGTCTGGTGTGACGAGCGCTTCGGCAGAAACTGCCAGCGGCTGGCCGAGTTTGGTCACCGACAGGCTTTGGAGTTGTTCCACCAGGTGCACTTTTCCCGGCGCAAACAGGTTGATCACGGTAGAGCCGAGCTTAAAGCGGCCCATCTCCTGGCCTTTCAGCAGGGCAACAGAGCCTTCATCTTCTCCGGCAGGCCAGGTCCAGCGTTTGATCACCCCTTCGCGTGGTGGGGTGATGGTGCCCGCCCAAACGGTTTCGATACTGCCGACGATGGTTGCGCCTACCAGAATCTGCGCCATTGGGCCAAATTCGGTATCAAACAGGCAGATCACACGCTCGTTACGGGCGAACAGGTTTGGAACGTTCTGTGCGGTCAGGTGGTTCACGGAGAAGAGATCGCCCGGCACGTAGATCATTTCACGCAGGATACCGTTACACGGCATATGGACGCGGTGGTAGTCGCGCGGTGACAGATAGGTGGTGGCAAACGAACCGTTACGGAACAGGTCGGCCATCAGATAGTTACCCGCCAGCAGCGCTTCCAGGCTGTAGTTATGGCCCTTCGCCTGCAAAATTTTGTCGTCTTCGATTTTACCCAACTGGCTGATCACGCCGTCGGCAGGCATCACCAGCACGTTAGGATCGGTGTTAAGCGGGCGAACTTCGTCGCGCAGGGGGCGCACGAAGAATTCGTTGAAGGTGCGGTAGCTGGCGGTGTCCGGCTTCTGCGCCTCTTTCATGTCGACCTTGTAGTATTTCACAAACAGATCGATGACCAGTTTGGTCAGCCAGCCCGCTCGTTTGCTTGCGCCCCAGCCCGCCAGGCGAGTGAGCCACAGTTTTGGCAGAATGTATTGAAGCGAAAGTTTAAATGAGTTTAACAAGGTAGCCTCCAGGCCATTGTTTTGTCGTTCCTGATCCGACTGCAGACAGCCGGATCCTTAAAAAGGGGGACGATTTTAGCGATGCTTAGCGTAGTTGTCAGTTATCAGAATCGGAAAAGTTTTTACGCGTTTTTACCTGATCCATGCTCTCAAGAATGCGGTGATAATTTTCGAAACGCGTTTCTGCAATCTTACCGTTTTCGACCGCTTCGCGGATGGCGCAGCCTGGATCATTGTCATGTTTACAGTCGCGGTATTTGCAAGCGCCTAAATAGTCATGGAATTCGACAAATCCGTTGAAGATTTGTTCCGGCTCAAGGTGCCATAAACCGAATTCACGCACGCCCGGGGAGTCGATCACGTCGCCGCCGTGCGGGAAATGATACAGGCGTGAAGCCGTAGTGGTGTGCTGACCAAGACCCGAGACGCCAGAAACGTCGTTCGTCAGGATTTCCTGCTGCAGGCCAAGAAGGTTATTCAGCAGGCTCGATTTGCCCACCCCGGACTGCCCGGCAAAGATACTAATGCGATCGGTCAACGCCTCTTCGAGCGGCTTCAGGCCGTCTTTGGTGTGGCTCGACACCATCAGCACGCGATAACCGATGTTGCGGTAGATATCCATCTGCTCGTTGACGAACGCCATGCCGTCGTCATCCAGCAGGTCGATTTTGTTCAGCACGATGATCGGCTCAACCTGCAGCGTCTCACAGGCCACGAGATAGCGGTCGATAATGTTGAGCGACAGCTCGGGCAAAATCGCCGACACGATAACGATCTGGTTAATGTTGGCGGCAATGGGCTTCACGCCGTCGTAGAAATCGGGACGGGTCAGCACCGAGGTGCGTTCATGTACGGCTTCGACAATGCCTTTTACCGTTACGCCTTCCGCCGCTTCTTTACCCGGGCGCCATACCACGCGGTCGCCGGTCACCAGCGAACGGATGGTGCGTCGGATATTGCAGCGGTGGATCGCGCCGTCGGCGGCTTCGACATCGGCGTGCATACCGAAACGGCTAATCACTACGCCTTCCGTCCCTTCGCCAAACAGATTGTCGTCGTAATCGGGCTTCTCCGTAGTGGTTTTAAGACGGCGCTGGTGATTGGCATTCACCCGACGCTGCTGCCCTTTGGAGAGTTTATTTTTACTCAATCGCGCTGGCTCCTGGTCGCCCGTAACGGGCAAAACCTCTATGATACACTCTAATTAATACTAGTTAACCTGCTACTGCCGGTTATGCGAGAAGGGTGGAAAATAACATGAGCGCGGACGAAAACAACCTGATTTGGATCGATCTTGAAATGACCGGGCTGGATCCCGAGCGAGATCGCATCATTGAAATCGCAACGCTGGTCACCGATGCGAACCTCAATATTCTGGCGGAGGGGCCAACCATCGCGGTGCATCAGTCCGATGAGCAGCTTGCGCTGATGGATGAGTGGAACGTGCGTACCCATACGGGGAGTGGTCTGGTGGACCGCGTGAAGGCCAGCACCCAGGGCGACCGCGAAGCAGAGCTGGCCACCCTCGAATTCCTCAAACAATGGGTGCCGGAAGGGAAATCACCTATCTGTGGGAACAGCATCGGTCAGGATCGTCGTTTTCTCTTTAAGTACATGCCGGAACTGGAGTCTTACTTCCACTACCGTTATCTGGACGTGAGCACGCTGAAAGAGCTGGCCCGTCGCTGGAAACCGGAAATCCTGGATGGCTTCAAAAAGCAGGGGACCCACCAGGCGATGGATGACATCCGTGAGTCGGTGGCTGAGCTGGCCTACTACCGCGAAAACTTTATTAAGCTTTGATTTTGAGGCCCGGCACGCTTGCGTTGCCGGGTTTTTGCCGTTAAATTGTTCAGCTTGCTGATTAATTAATCACTTGAACGAAATTTCAAAAAAATCGCTTCAGGAGGGGTTGCAGCTAAACGGATTTCTCGTATAATGCGCCTCCCGTAACGACAGAGAATTACACGTTACGACAGCAACAAAAGCAGTACAGATTTGCGGGAATAGCTCAGTTGGTAGAGCACGACCTTGCCAAGGTCGGGGTCGCGAGTTCGAGTCTCGTTTCCCGCTCCAAAATTTGAAAGTGCTTTCACAGCACGGACCACCCAAGCGGGAATAGCTCAGTTGGTAGAGCACGACCTTGCCAAGGTCGGGGTCGCGAGTTCGAGTCTCGTTTCCCGCTCCAAAATTTGAAAGTGCTTTCACAGCACGAACCACCCAAGCGGGAATAGCTCAGTTGGTAGAGCACGACCTTGCCAAGGTCGGGGTCGCGAGTTCGAGTCTCGTTTCCCGCTCCAAATTCTTCTTCCAGTCAAAATTATCCACAGCGTAAAGTCATGCTGGGGACGTTTCCCGTTGCATTTGAAATATTCTTGTGAACAGACTTATCCACAGAACGCCTGATGTATCCGAAACGGCTTAAACCTTAGCAGGGTGAATAATATCTTTTTAACATGCTGTTTTTCATGAAGAAAATTTGATTGCAAAATGTTAACGCGATCGCTTGATCTCGTTGTCAGCCCTGATAGCGCTTGAGTTTTTATTTTTATTCACAGGCTGTGAATATATCAAGCATCCCGTATCAGCCCTTTTTCAATCACCCGCACCAGGCGCTGTTTCTTCGGCAGCTGCACTTCAACGACGCAGGCATTTCGCTTCTCAATTTGCTGCGCAATCGCCCACTCTATGTGTTCATCGAGAAGTGGGTGCTCACCTCTGCGGCTTTCAAGCGCCTGAATATTGGCTTCATCCCAGGGGGCATTTCCCAGCGCGACGGCGACGTTACGCAGCCAGCGCAGGTGGCCGATACGGCGGATAGCCGAACCTTCCGTGACTTTCAGGAACCAGGCTTCGGTCCAGGCGAACAGTTCGATGAGTTGTGGCGCATGAAGCGCTTTGCGCGGGCTGAAGTCCTCTTCCTCGGTAAGTTGCGAGTAGCGGTTCCACGGGCAGATCAGCTGGCAGTCGTCGCAGCCGTAGATGCGGTTGCCGATGAGCGGGCGAAACGCTTCGGGGATTGCGCCTTCGAGTTCAATCGTGAGATAGGAGATGCAGCGGCGCGCGTCGACGACATACGGCTCGACGATTGCCCCGGTCGGGCAGATGGTCATACAGGCTACACAGCGCCCACAGCCTTCTTCTACCGGCCCGTCAATGGGCAGCGGTAAATCAATGAGCAACTCCCCGAGGAAAAAGAAGGAGCCGGCGTCACGGCTCAGGATAAGTGAGTGCTTACCTGTCCAGCCAAGCCCGGCTTTTTCGGCAATCGGACGCTCAAGAATAGGCGCGGAGTCAACAAACGGTCTAAAATTCAGCGAAACACAGTGCTGCTGAATAGTTTCCCCAAGTTTTTTTAAGCGGTTACGCAGAAGCTTATGGTAATCACGCCCGAGGGCATACCGGCTGACGTAGCCCAACGAGGGATTTTTTAGCGTGCGCGCAAATGCCGCGTTGGCAGGCAGGTAGTTCATGCGCACGCTGATCACGCGTAACGTGCCCGGCAAAAGCTCGTGTGGACGGGCGCGCATCATACCGTGACGCGCCATCCACTCCATCTCGCCGTGGTACTGTTTGTCCAGCCATGCCTGCAATTTTGGCTCGCTGGCAGAGAGATCGGTATCGGTGATACCCACTTTCTGGAAGCCAAGTTCAGCACCCCACTGTTTAATTTTTTGCGCTAACTGATTGAGATCGAGGGGCTGTGACATGACGGACCATACTGTGAAGAAAAACCCCGCCAGTATACCACATTCCATCTGGCATGCGGATGACCTCCGCCATGCCGAAAAAGAGGCGGCCGACAGCCTGGGGATTACCCTGTATGAGCTGATGCTGCGCGCGGGCGAAGTGGCATTTAACGTTGCCCGGACGGCCTACCCGGATGCATCGCACTGGCTGATTTTATGCGGGCACGGTAATAACGGCGGGGACGGCTATGTGGTCGCACGTCTGGCCGTTGCCGCCGGTCTTCGCGTCACGCTGCTTGCGCAGGAGAGCGATAAGCCCCTGCCAGAAGAAGCCAGCGCCGCGCGGGACGCCTGGCTTAACGCGGGCGGTATGATCCACGCGCCGGACATTCTCTGGCCGGGTGATGTCGCGCTGATCGTTGATGGGCTGCTGGGGACCGGGCTGCACAGCGCGCCGCGCGACAGCGTTGCGGCGCTGATTGAACGCGCCAACGCGCATGCTGCACCGGTGGTGGCGCTGGATATCCCTTCCGGATTGATCGCGCAGACCGGAGCCACGCCGGGGGCGGTGATTAACGCCGCTCACACCGTGACCTTTATCGCCCTCAAGCCTGGCCTGCTCACCGGTAAAGCGCGGGATGTGGTCGGCCTGTTGCACCACAGTACGCTGGGGCTGGACGGCTGGCTGGCCGGACAGGAGACAAATCTTTCACGTTTTGATGCCTCGCAGCTTGCCCACTGGTTGCCGCCGCGCCGTCCAACGTCCCATAAGGGCGACCAGGGGCGGCTGGTGATTATCGGAGGCGATACCGGTACCGCGGGCGCGATCCGCATGACCGGCGAAGCGGCGTTGCGCTGCGGAGCAGGGCTGGTGCGGGTGCTGACGCGCAGCGAAAATATTGTTCCGATTATCACCGCCCGCCCGGAACTGATGGTGCATGAATTGACCCCAAAATCGCTTGAGGAGAGTCTCGAGTGGGCGGATGTGGTGGTGATTGGTCCGGGGCTGGGACAAGAAGCCTGGGGCAAACAAGCCCTGCAAAAGGTGGAGAATTTCCGTAAACCGATGCTCTGGGATGCCGACGCGCTGAACCTTCTGGCAATCAACCCGGATACGCGTCACAATCGCATTCTGACGCCGCACCCCGGTGAAGCCGCGCGGTTGCTTAACTGCAGCGTGGCAGAAATTGAAAGCGATCGCTTACTTTCTGCCCAGCGTCTGGTAAAACGTTACGGAGGTGTTGTTGTCCTCAAAGGGGCAGGGACCGTCGTTGCCAGCGACGTTTTGCAGGGCATCATTGATGCCGGTAACGCGGGAATGGCCAGCGGCGGCATGGGCGATGTGCTTTCCGGCATCATTGGCGCATTGCTCGGACAGAAACTTCCCCTATATGATGCAGCCTGCGCGGGCTGCGTAGCCCACGGGGCGGCAGCCGACAGGCTGGCAGCGCGTTACGGCACGCGCGGTATGCTGGCCACCGATCTTTTTTGCACGCTGCGGCGTGTAGTTAACCCGGATGTGATTGACGTAGAAAATGACTAATCGAGCGATTTCTTTACCTGATGAACAAGCCACTTTAGATTTCGGCACGCGCGTGGCGCAGGCCTGTCAGGGGGCAACCGTCATTTATCTGTATGGAGATTTAGGCGCGGGTAAAACAACCTTCAGCCGTGGGTTCCTGCAGGCGTTAGGCCATAAAGGGAATGTGAAAAGCCCAACCTACACGCTGGTTGAGCCGTATACCCTGGACCATGTTACGGTCTATCACTTTGATTTATACCGCCTTGCGGACCCGGAGGAGCTGGAGTTTATGGGGATCCGCGATTATTTTGCCAACGACGCCATTTGCCTGGTGGAGTGGCCGCAGCAAGGTGCGGGTGTGCTGCCTGACCCGGATGTCGAAATTCACTTAGAGTACCAGGCGCAAGGGCGTGAGGCACGCATCAGTGCTGTTTCCTCATCAGGGTGTTCCTTACTGGCCCGTCTGGCCGGTTAAGCGTAGGAATGACGGGATGATTAATCGCGTTAAAGGTTGGTTGTTAGCTGCAACGGTGCTGCTGTGTGCGCAGGCCGGGGCGGCGAATCTTTCGGATATTCAGGTCTCCAATGGCGATAGCCAGGCCCGCATCACCTTCAGCTTTATGGGTGATCCTGAGTATGCCTTTTCACAAATCGACAGCCACAGCGTGGCGCTCGATATCAAACAAACCGGCGTGATCCAGGGGCTGCCGCTGCAGTTTAGCGGAAATAACCTGGTGAAAAGCATCCGATCCGGAACGCCAAAGGACAGCCAGTCACTACGTCTGGTGGTGGATCTGACCGAAAAAGGGAAAACGAAGGCGGTTAAGCAGCAAAACGGCTCGAATTATACGGTGGTCTTTACCATCAACGCCGATGTGCCTCCGCCACCTCCACCGCCGCCTGCGCCGGTGGTCGCGAAACGCGTGGAAACGCCGGTTTATACTCCGCGTCCCGCTGAGCCTGCCCGTAATCCGTTCAAATCGCAGGACGATCGCATCACTGTGGCGACCAGCAGCAATACGGTGACGCGCCCGGCGGCCAGTGCGCGTCGTGCGACGGTCAGTGGAGACAAGGTGATTATCGCCATTGATGCCGGTCACGGTGGGCAAGACCCCGGTGCAATTGGGCCGGGCGGCACGCGCGAGAAAAATGTCACTATCGCCATCGCCCGCAAGCTGCGTACGCTGCTCAACGACGACCCGATGTTTAAAGGCGTGCTGACCCGCGACGGGGATTACTTTATCTCGGTCATGGGCCGCTCGGACGTGGCGCGTAAGCAGAATGCTAACTTCCTGGTGTCAATTCATGCGGATGCGGCTCCGAATCGTGATGCCACCGGAGCGTCCGTCTGGGTGCTCTCAAACCGTCGCGCCAACAGCGAAATGGCGGGCTGGCTGGAGCAGCATGAGAAACAGTCCGAGCTGTTAGGCGGCGCGGGCGACGTGCTGGCAAACAGCCAGTCTGACCCGTATCTCAGCCAGGCCGTGCTGGATTTACAGTTCGGTCATTCTCAGCGCGTCGGGTATGATGTCGCCACCAACGTACTGAACCAGTTACAAAGCGTGGGCGTGCTGCACAAGCGGCGTCCTGAACACGCCAGCCTCGGCGTTCTGCGCTCGCCGGATATCCCGTCGATTCTGGTGGAGACCGGGTTTATCAGTAATAACGGTGAAGAACGTCTGCTGGGAAGCGACAGCTACCAGCAGAAAATTGCCGAAGCGATTTATAACGGTCTGCGTAAATATTTTGACGCGCATCCGCTGCAGGCAGCACCGCAGGGCGGCGTGAGCCAGACGGCCAGCGCTGCGTTACCGGGTGAGATGACCGCGACCAATTAAGGAGACGTCATGCCGATTCAGATTCTCCCGCCGCAGCTCGCGAACCAAATCGCCGCCGGTGAGGTGGTTGAACGCCCTGCATCGGTGGTGAAGGAGCTGGTGGAAAACAGTCTCGATGCGGGCGCAACCCGCATCGATATTGATATCGAACGCGGTGGCGCGAAGCTTATCCGCATTCGGGACAACGGCTGCGGCATCAAAAAGGACGAGCTGGCGTTAGCTCTGGCGCGCCATGCCACCAGTAAAATCGCCTCGCTTGACGACCTGGAAGCGATTATCAGCCTGGGTTTTCGCGGCGAGGCGCTTGCCAGTATCAGTTCCGTTTCACGTCTTACGCTCACCTCCCGCACGGCCGAACAGCAGGAGGCCTGGCAAGCCTACGCCGAAGGGCGCGACATGGATGTGACGGTGAAACCTGCCGCACATCCCGTTGGCACCACGCTGGAAGTGTTGGATCTGTTTTACAACACGCCCGCCCGACGCAAGTTCATGCGCACCGAGAAGACCGAATTCGGCCATATCGATGAGATTATTCGCCGCATTGCGCTGGCGCGGTTTGATGTCACGATCAACCTCAGCCATAACGGCAAAGTCATGCGCCAGTACCGCGCGGTCGCTGAAGGCGGTCAAAAAGAGCGCCGCCTGGGTGCCATCTGCGGAACGCCCTTCCTTGAGCACGCGCTGGCGATTGAGTGGCAGCATGGCGATTTGGCCCTGCGCGGCTGGGTGGCCGATCCTAAGGTGAGCAGCGCCGCGTTTGCTGAGGTTCAGTACTGCTACGTCAACGGGCGTATGATGCGCGATCGCTTGATCAACCACGCAATTCGCCAGGCCTGTGAAGAGAAGCTCGGTGCGGATCAGCAGCCCGCCTTTGTGCTCTATCTGGATATTGACCCGCACCAGGTTGACGTTAACGTTCATCCGGCCAAGCATGAGGTCCGTTTCCATCAGTCGCGTCTGGTGCATGATTTTATTTATCAGGGCGTGGTGAGCGTATTGCAGCAGCAGGCAGAGCCGACGTTACCGCTGGACGACAGCGAGCCGTCTGCGCGTTCACTGCCGGAAAACCGGGTCGCCGCAGGGCGTAACCACTTTGCCGAACCCGCCGTTGCGCGTGAACCGGCGGCACCGCGATTCGCCGCGTCCGGCAACACGCCGCGAGCCACGGGGGCGAACTACCCGAACGCCCAGCCGGGTTATCAAAAGCAGCAGGGGGCGTTGTACCGCAAGCTGCTGGATACGCCAGCCGTTGAGCATAAAGAACGCATTGCGGTCTCTACGCCTTCGCTGGACGGCCACAGCCAGAGCTTTGGACGGGTATTGACCATCATCGCGCCGGATGTCGCGCTGCTCGAACGCGAAGGGCAACTGATGCTGCTGGCGCTGCCGGTGGCGGAACGCTGGCTCAAACAGGCGCAACTGACGCCGGGGATCAATGCCGCTTGCGCACAGCCGCTCCTGATCCCCGTACGCCTGAAAATAACCGCACAGGAAGCAGCGGTATTGCAGCGTGCAACGCCGTTACTGGCGGAAATGGGTATTGAAATCGCACTCGAAGCGCAGCATGTGACCATTCGCGCAGTGCCTTTACCCTTACGCCAACAAAATTTACAAAACTTGATTCCTGAACTGATAGGCTACCTGGCGCAACAGACAACGTCTGATGCCGCGAATACCGCGCAGTGGATTGCTCGCCATCTGGCAAGTGAACACGCTGCATGGAGTATGGCGCAGGCCATTACCGTGCTGGCGGAGGTGGAACGCCTTTGTCCGCATCTGGTAAAAGCGCCACCGGGTGGATTATTACAACCTGTTGATTTAAAAACGGCGATGACCGCCCTGAAAGATGATTGATGTAAGCAAGGCGAGCCTGCCTAAGGCAATTTTTTTAATGGGGCCGACGGCCTCCGGTAAAACGGCATTAGCCATTGAGCTGCGTAAAGTTTTGCCTGTAGAGTTGATTAGCGTTGATTCTGCCCTCATTTACCGGGGGATGGACATTGGCACGGCGAAGCCAGACGCAGACGAACTGCGCGCGGCACCGCATCGTTTGCTGGATATTCTTGACCCGGCTCAGGCTTATTCGGCAGCCGATTTTCGCCGCGATGCCCTGGCCGAAATGGCCGACATTACGGTGGCAGGACGAATACCGCTGCTGGTTGGCGGTACCATGCTCTACTTTAAGGCGCTCCTGGAGGGGTTATCACCTCTGCCATCGGCGGATCCTGAGGTAAGAGCAAAGATTGAGCAGCAGGCGGCAGAGCAGGGGTGGGACGTTTTGCACAAGCAACTGGCACAAGTCGATCCGGTTGCCGCAGCACGGATTCATCCAAATGATCCGCAAAGGCTTTCCCGGGCACTGGAAGTTTTTTTCATTTCGGGTAAAACTTTAACGGAACTGACGCAAACGTCAGGAGAGGCTCTGCCGTATCAGGTGCATCAGTTCGCCATCGCCCCGGCGAGCCGTGAACTGCTCCATCAACGAATTGAGCAGCGTTTTCATCAGATGTTGGCTTCAGATTTTGAAGCAGAAGTGCGGGCGCTTTTTGCCCGTGGAGATTTGCATACGGACATGCCTTCCATTCGTTGTGTGGGATACCGCCAGATGTGGTCGTATCTTGAAGGTGAGATTTCATACGATGAAATGGTTTATCGAGGTGTTTGCGCCACGAGGCAGTTAGCGAAGCGCCAGATCACCTGGTTGCGCGGTTGGGAGGGGGTTCACTGGTTAGACAGTGAAAAACCACAACAGGCGTTAAACGAAGTGATTGAGGTTATTGGTGATATCGCTCACTGAATGTGTACAATTAAGCCGTATCGTGCGCAATTTTTCAGAATCGCAAGGTTCTAAGTACAAAACAAGCATATAAGGAAAAGATAGAATGGCTAAGGGGCAATCTTTACAAGATCCGTTCCTGAACGCATTGCGTCGGGAACGTGTTCCAGTTTCTATTTATTTGGTGAATGGTATTAAGCTGCAAGGTCAGATTGAGTCTTTCGATCAGTTCGTGATTCTGTTGAAAAACACGGTCAGCCAGATGGTCTATAAGCACGCTATTTCTACTGTTGTTCCGTCTCGTCCGGTATCTCATCACAGCAATAACGCTGGCGGCGGCACAGGTAGTAACTACCATCATGGTAGCAACGCACAGGGTTCTGCTGCCCCTGCGCAGGACAGCGACGATACCGAATAAGGTTTCGGCTGTTATCCACACGGGGAGCCAGGGATCCTGCGTTCCCCGTTGATCTTTATTGAGAGGTTTACGCTTGTTTGACCGTTATGATGCCGGTGAGCAGGCGGTGCTGGTACACATCTATTTTTCGCAAGACAAAGATATGGAAGACCTCCAGGAGTTTGAAACTCTGGTCTCTTCCGCTGGCGTCGAAGCAATGCAGGTGATTACCGGTAGCCGTAAAGCGCCGCACCCGAAGTATTTTGTTGGTGAAGGTAAAGCAGTTGAAATTGCGGATGCCGTTAAAGCAACCGGCGCATCAGTCGTGTTGTTTGATCACGCGCTGTCTCCCGCTCAGGAGCGTAATCTTGAAGCACTTTGCGAATGTCGGGTTATCGATCGTACTGGGCTAATTTTAGATATTTTTGCTCAGCGTGCGCGTACCCATGAAGGGAAGCTGCAGGTTGAGCTGGCGCAGCTGCGCCATCTGGCGACGCGTCTTGTGCGTGGCTGGACCCACCTTGAAAGACAAAAGGGCGGGATTGGTTTACGCGGTCCGGGTGAAACCCAGCTCGAAACCGACCGCCGTTTGCTGCGTGGCCGTATTACCCAGATCCTCTCACGCCTGGAACGCGTAGAGAAACAGCGTGAGCAGGGACGTCGGGCGCGAACGAAAGCCGACATCCCGACGGTGTCGCTGGTGGGCTATACCAACGCCGGTAAATCCACCCTGTTTAACCAGATAACCGAGGCTCAGGTGTATGCCGCAGACCAGCTGTTTGCGACCCTGGACCCGACGCTGCGTCGTATTGACGTTGCGGACGTCGGTGAAACGGTGCTGGCGGATACCGTAGGGTTTATCCGCCATCTGCCGCACGATCTGGTGGCAGCGTTTAAAGCCACCCTGCAGGAGACGCGCCAGGCGACCTTGCTGCTGCACGTTATTGACGCAGCAGACGTGCGCGTGCAGGAGAACATCGACGCGGTAAACGTGGTGCTCGAAGAGATCGAGGCCCACGAAATCCCGACGCTGCTGGTGATGAACAAAATCGATATGCTGGAGGATTTCGAGCCGCGTATCGACCGAGATGAAGAGAACAAACCGATTCGGGTCTGGCTTTCTGCCCAGACCGGTGTTGGTGTGCCACTGCTTTTCCAGGCTTTGACAGAACGTCTTTCCGGTGAGGTAGCTCAGCACACGCTGCGACTGCCGCCACAGGAAGGCAGGCTGCGCAGCCGGTTTTATCAGCTTCAGGCGATAGAAAAAGAGTGGATGGAGGATGACGGCAGCGTGGGGATGCAGGTGCGTATGCCGATCGTTGACTGGCGTCGCCTCTGTAAACAAGAACCTGCGCTGATCGACTATATCGTCTGATCAGAAAGGGGATGCCTGAATAATTCGCCCTTGCATAACAAATATGGAGCATATACATGGCGTGGAATCAGCCCGGTAATAACGGACAAGACCGCGACCCGTGGGGAAGCAGCAATAATCAAGGCGGCAACTCTGGGGGAAATGGCAACAAAGGTGGTCGCGAGCAGGGGCCGCCGGATCTGGATGACATCTTCCGTAAGCTCAGCAAAAAGCTGGGTGGGTTAGGTGGGGGTAAAGGTTCTGGCACGGGTGGAAATTCCACTCAGGGACCTCGCCCGCAAATGGGTGGCCGCATCGTGGGCATTGTTGCTGCTGCCGTGGTGATCATCTGGGCGGCCAGCGGGTTCTACACCATTAAAGAAGCGGAGCGCGGCGTGGTTACCCGTTTTGGTAAGTTCAGCCATCTGGTTGAGCCGGGCCTGAACTGGAAACCGACCTTCATTGACGACGTGACCGCGGTAAACGTGGAATCCGTCCGTGAACTGGCCGCCTCTGGCGTAATGCTGACTTCTGACGAAAACGTCGTGCGCGTTGAAATGAACGTGCAGTACCGCGTGACCGATCCAGAACGTTATCTGTTTAGCGTGACCAGCGCGGACGACAGCCTGCGTCAGGCAACCGACAGCGCCCTGCGCGGCGTGATCGGCAAGTACACCATGGACCGCATCCTGACGGAAGGTCGTACCGTTATTCGTAGCGATACCCAGCGCGAGCTGGAAGAGACCATTCGCCCGTACAACATGGGTATCACCCTGCTGGACGTCAACTTCCAGGCTGCACGTCCGCCGGAAGAGGTGAAAGCCGCATTTGACGATGCGATTGCCGCGCGTGAAAACGAGCAGCAGTACATCCGTGAAGCGGAAGCGTACACCAACGAAGTTCAGCCGCGTGCTAACGGTCAGGCGCAGCGTATTCTGGAAGAAGCGCGTGCGTATAAGACGCAGACCATCCTGGAAGCACAGGGTGAGGTGGCGCGTTTCGCGAAGATCCTACCGGAATATAAAGCGGCTCCGGAAATTACCCGTGAGCGTCTGTATATCGAAACCATGGAAAAAGTGCTGAGCCACACGCGTAAAGTGCTGGTTAACGACAGCAAGGGCGGGAACCTGATGGTTCTGCCGCTGGATCAGATGCTGAAAGGCGGTTCTGCACCGGCTGCGAAAGACACCAGCGGCGCAAACAACCTGCTGCGTCTGCCGCCAGCCTCAAAGGGCGGCTCCAGCGCGAACACAACGCCTTCTTCGAACGATGGTGACATTATGGACCAACGCCGTGCTAACGCGCAGCGTAACGACTACCAGCGTCAGGGGGAATAAGGATGCGTAAGTCAGTTATTGCGATCATCATCATCGTACTGGTCGTGCTTTACACCTCGATCTTTGTGGTGAAAGAGGGCGAGCGTGGGATCAAATTCCAGTTCAGCAGCGTCGTGCGTGATGGCGACAAGCGTCCGGTGATCTATGAGCCGGGCCTGCACTTCAAGGTTCCGTTTATTCAGTCGGTGAAAACGCTCGATGCGCGTATTCAGACCATGGATAACCAGGCCGACCGTTTTGTGACCAAAGAGAAAAAAGACCTGATCGTTGATTCCTACATCAAATGGCGCATCAGTGATTTCAGCCGCTACTTCCTGGCAACAGGCGGTGGTGACGTTTCTCAGGCAGAAGTGCTGCTGAAACGTAAGTTCTCTGACCGTCTGCGTTCTGAAATTGGTCGTCTGGACGTGAAAGACATCGTTACCGACTCCCGTGGTCGTCTGACTCTCGAAGTGCGTGATGCGCTGAACTCCGGTTCTGCGGGTACGGAAGACGAAGTGGAAACCCCGGCAGCGGATGACGCCATTGCCAAAGCGGCTGAGCGTGTTCAGACGGAAACCAACGGCAACGTGCCGGTGATCAATCCGAACAGTATGGCGGCGCTGGGTATCGAAGTGGTCGATGTGCGTATCAAGCAGATCAACCTGCCTGCAGAAGTGTCTGAGGCGATTTACAACCGTATGCGCGCCGAGCGTGAAGCGGTAGCCCGTCGTCACCGTTCACAGGGCCAGGAAGAGGCTGAGAAGCTGCGTGCAGCGGCGGACTACGAAGTGACCAAGACGCTGGCGGAATCTGAGCGTCAGGGCCGTATCCTGCGCGGTGAAGGTGATGCCGAAGCGGCGAAACTGTTTGCTGATGCCTTCAGCCAGGATCCTGACTTCTACGCCTTCATCCGTAGCCTGCGTGCTTACGAGAATAGCTTCCAGAGCAACCAGGATGTGATGGTGCTCAGCCCGGACAGCGATTTCTTCCGTTATATGAAGACGCCGAGTAACGCGACACGCTAATTAATTCACATTAGGTAAGTCGTAAAGCGAAAGGGTGGCCAATGGGCCACCCTTTTTACGTTAAGTGTAAGGTCTGCGTCTGGTTACAATTCATCGATCAGATAACGAAAATTACAGGTCGTACTGAATAAACCCGCGCCAAGGTGCTGGGTGTCTGCCTGAACATGAATATCATAAAGCTCAGTGTCGGTCATGGGGTGTTTAGAAATACTGGTGGTGACGCGGGGATCGTCGCAACCCAACACACTGACGGAAACACCGGTGGAAACGTAGCGACAATAGACGCCACGATCGTTCATCTGGCTACCATCGCACAACTGACCCCCTTCCATTAAATAGGTTTGTAATATCGTTTCTACCCTGCCGCCATTGGGGGTTAGAATCAGTTGTTTTTCATGTTGAACCTGGTCTTTACTCCAGGAAATATCGTAGGTGGCGACAGGTACGGTCGGGCAAGCCGTTTCGCGTGTTGGGGGAGATGTCCACGATTTACCGGTAGAGGGATCGACACTCATGGTATATTGCGCGATATTCCACGGGCAATCCTGACCCTCAAAGTGTACGGTGTACGAAACATCTAAACTCCCGCATGCCCACAGGGTGGTATCAATTCCAGGGCAGTGCGATGAGGCAATGTCATTCTTTTGAGCATGGAGTATTTCTATTCTGGGGAGATGAGAGGTGCTCCAGGAAATTAAAGTGGGCGTGCCTAATCCGTTCTCTACAGCATCGGTTGCATCGTAAATACCGTTTTCAGTGGAATTAGAGGATGGGAAAGACACGTGAAGCTGAATATTAGCTTGAACACTGGGGTTTTTAAGATAAGCAAAATAAACGAGAAAGTGCGTTTGGCTTTTCAGGTTATCGGTAGCCGCCATTGCTGATGATGTAAATAACATCGCCAACATAAGCGAAAAAAGAATAAATAATGCAGGCAATTTTTTCATTTATAAATACTCAAACGTGGCGGTTGCCGTTGCGATAAAAGTACCTGGCATCACCCGAGTCCCGGCAACGGTTTGTAGCCATGCGTTCAGGATCAGCTCGTTACTGCCCGGATTTAACGCGAACGTTGCCCCCGTCGGATGATTGAACATCACTTGCGTGCCTGCCAATGTTTCAAGCCCAATCGCAAAACCACTGGCGGTCGATCCGCTATCCAGGGCCAGAAACCCCGGCAGCGTCTGTTCTTCTGAGCCTGAAAATGTCACCCGCAGGCCGTTTTTTAGCGTTGGTCCGCTGCAGTCTTTAAGCGAAATAACCAGCTTTGCGCGTGCTGATTGACCGCGCAACATTAAATCCGGCGCAGCCATTTCTGGAAACACGACCTCATCCAACGTGCCCCCCTGTATCACGGGTTTACAGAAGGTGGTCAGCAAGGTTCCACTAAAATGAAGGTTATCCGTCGCGGCAAACAGGGGCTGAAGCCCCCCACACAGCAATAGCCCGCCTATCAGGAGTCGCGCTGTTTTTCGATGTATCATTGATAGTCCACCTGAAGCGTTGCCCATGCTTCAAACGTGCCCTCAGGAAGCGTAACGCCATCCTTTTTAATCGGCACAGCTTTTAGCACCGGTTGCGTCGCTGGATTAATAGTGAGCGCTGTGCCGATGGTAAAAGGTTGATCATCATGGGTTATTTTTATCCCAAGACCGTTAATATCGGTGTTGACGGCGGCATCGTTAAAGTCGGACTGCGTCGCCATTAGCGTTAACGTCATGGTCATGTATGCATCACGGACCGTCGAATCACAGTCGATGGTATAAGGGATTTCCTTCATATAGTTAATGCCGTTGATATCATCGATCTGCATTTCAGCGAAGGGAACTTCAATGGTTTCATTGTTGCTAATGACGCATTGTGGCGGGTTCACAAGATAACCGTGAAAGTTGACATCGGCACTGGCCATGGCGTCATGCGTGAAAACGAGGAGTAATACAAGCATCAATGGTTTCATTGGTAATCGACCACCATTGTTGCGGTGGCATTAAACTCAGCCGCCTGAAGTGATGCCGATGCTTCTTTTACTGGTACGACTTCCAGTTCGGGAGCGGCCTGGGTATAAGTAAAGTTAAGCCAGTCGGTTGTTCCTGGCTTGATCAGTGTTTTATCCGCTTTATTCTGTAAGCGCAGCCCAAAACCCTCAATGTTGGTTTTGAGCACCTGTTCGCCATTAATGACGGTCGTCTCGCCCTGTAACTGTAGCTTGAGATAATCACTTATCCTCGTCTGACAATCCATTGCGTAGTTCACGGGCTGTGTATAGTGCTCACCGTTCACTTTGGTGGTGACAACGGTACCAAACTCCACCGTTCCGCCGTTGATGACGCAGGGAATTGGAACATTAATCAATACCGTAAGCGACATATCGACGGATTTACTGCCGGCAAAACATGCTGTGTTTGCGCTGATGAACACGATGATCAGACTCCAGAGGACAGTGCGCAGCATTTCATTTTTCTCCTGCGACTATTTCTTCAGACTCTTTTCTTCATTTACGCTGCACGTATTCGCTGCGCATGTGAAGTACAAAGGGGGACGTCCGCCGTAGTCATTGACGTATCCCAGAACAGGTTCGCTGCCGAGATCGGCAGATTTCACCTTCAGCGGCTGGCTGGCGAAGGGGGCGAGTATAATGGGCTCAAAGCCAGCGGCAGTTTTATCCTTGCTGGGACCGGCACTGCTGATGATCACAAAATATGGCGTGGGGTTCTTCACCGTATAGCTGTCGCTGGTTCGGGTAAGCGTCAGCTTATGTTGCCACGGATGCTGGGGATCCAGCGCAGGCAGCGCCGCGGGACGATAAAACAGCTTAATCCGCGTTTGAAGAGCGATTTGCAATACGTTAGGTTTGCTGCTTTTCGGCGGGATTTCGCGGATGTTGAAATAGAACATCGTCTCGCGATCCTGCGGCAAAGAGGCCAGTCCAGGCATTCCCTGTACTTTTACCTGACCGGTGGCCGTGGGTTCAATTCGTTGAACGGGCGGCAGTACAGTCAGTGGCGAGGTGATCTTTTGTCCTGTACTGGTCTCGATCCATGCCTGCGCCAGATACGGCAGCGATTGGTTGTCGTTTCTGAGCGTGATGCTGACCGATTTTTGATCGCCGCGGAAAATCACGCGCGTTCTGTCAGGAACGACTGCGGCATGAGCCGCAAGTGTGGACATCAGCAGGCAACCTGCGATGAGTTTTACGGTATGTGAATGAAAAATCTTCATAGTGCTTTTCCTGAGGAGGTGGCGAGAGCGGGTATCCCGGAAATATTTTCGGGTGTAGGGGGCAGCTCAAGCCGATTGGTTTGTTGCTGAATGGCCGGAATGGTTTGCACCGGCGTGTTTGGACCGACGGGTTTATCGTTGCGGCAGGGTAAAAACACGCCATTAAACAGGTCATTCGGTAGTGGGGATGGAAGCGCGATCTCGCAATGATCGTCGCCATTCCATGAAACCTGCATTTTCTCGCCGGGGTTAACGCCCACCAGATACACGCTGCCATTTTCATCAACCAGCCCTACCTGCTGTTGGCGATGGTTTTTTACCTCTGCACCAAGCGGTGGGTGGCTACCATTACTCATGCGCAGTACCGCCATGGCTTTCACGCCGCTGATCACATCAAACTGACGATAGCCAATTGCGCCGGACGTGAGCGTTGCCTGAGCAATTGAACGCAAGGCCTCAGCATTCTCCGGGAGGTGATCAATGTCGATGCGGATATCGTTCCGATTGTAGTCGTTAACATCGGATATAATGGCCTTGCCAAAGCGGTTGGTGTAAACCGGATCGCTGTAACCGCCAACCGGGATATCCGGGACGCCGCTGGTGTCCACAAGCAGGCGCGTACCGCCGGGGATTGACGTACGGTGCAGCGCGCCGCCCTGGGTGGTTAACGTTGCCCCGCCGGTTAGGGATAATCCCACCGATGAATAGTCTCCATCCACATAGCTGGCATTCATATCCACATCGGCATAGCTACCTGTGTGGCGATAGTAACCATCCACCGATGTGGCATGTTCTGACTGACCAACATTAACCTGGTAGTTGTTATGGTTATCAAGTTGCTCATAATAGCCAACCCGGTTCGAGGTAGTGTTATCGTCGAATGAACCGCTGTAGCTTAGCGTGCGGTTATCACCCAAAGGTACACTCAGCGATAAATAGAGACCGTCATCTTTTTCATTATCGAACTCATTGCGAAAAGCGTTGAGCGACAGGCTGATATTCCTGATACGGCTGATATCAAAATATTTAGAAACCATAACGTTGTAGTTATTCTGGTCCTGACGATCCCAATAGGTTCGTTGCGTCCAGTTGAAATACATGTTCAGCCCAGGTCCGATGAAATTCTGGTTGTAACTCATGGTGAACATCTCTTTATCGTGGCCCGCGCGAATGTTTTCGCCATTGCGAGCGTCAAGAGACTCATTCATCGTCATGAACTTTTCTTCAGAAAAGCGGTAACCCGCAAAGGAGAGACGGCTGTGCAGTTCGTCGAAGTTTTTGGCATAGCTGATGCGGAAAGAATTGCCCTGCAACGTCCCGGTCCCATAACCGGTGTCTTCGGTCAGGTGTGTACGGGAGTTTGTCACATCAACGGCGAGTGCACCGAGGATAGCCAGATCGCGGCCCACACCCAATGCCAGTGCCTGATAATCTTGTTCGCCAATCATTCCACCGTATAACGACCATCCGTTAGCGATCCCCCAGGACGCTTCTCCAACGCCAAAGGGGGATCCTTCCATATGAAGGTCCCAGCTTTGTGGTCGACCCACTGCCGCCTTATAGCGAACCTGATCCAGGCGGGTCAGGAACGGGATAGAGGCCGTGGTGACATCATATTCCTGAACGTTGCCGTCTTGTTCTTCGACGCGTACGTGCAGATCGCCCGTGGTCGACTGGCTGATATCCTGGATATGGAAAGGCCCTGCCGGTACCTGCTTCTCATACAGAACGCGATTTTGTTGGCTAACAATGACCTTAGCGACACTCCTGGCGACGCCAATGATGTCCGGCGCATAGCCTCGAAGATTGGGGGGGAGCATCTGGTCGTCTGTACGTATGCTGGCGCCAGCATAGTTGAAACTGTCAAAGATATCTGACTGCAGATAATCTTCACCCAGCGTCAGCTGCGCGCTAAGACTGGGCAGAGCACGATACGCATAGTAGCGATTCCAGTTCCACTGTTGGTATGTTTGGTCATCCAGGCGCTGATAGTTTCCTTGCCAGTCGGCGCGTAAACGCCATGCGCCGATATTCGCGCCTACTGTCCCGTTACCGCTAATATCATGCTCATTACCGCTGCCATCCATGCGATGTTCATGGTCAGCGTTAACGTTATAGTCAAAAAGAATACCTGAGACGCCGTTATCCCAGCGCGACGGGGGATCCCAATTTTTATCGGTGTATTCCAGGTAAGCCTGAGGAAGCGTGATATTTAATGCGGAATGGCTGAGATCGGCTTCAATTTCCATGCCGTCTAACTGCCCGGGTTTCAGGCAGGAGCCATCTTTAATCCAAATGAATTTTTCTGTCAGTGCGGGTTGAATACCTAATAAGGAGACCAGCTGAGGTGACAAACACGCAAAGCTAGTTTTTGATGCATCATCCGTAGCGTACCAGATAATGGTATGCTCATCTGGCAAGGCGCTATTATTTATAAAAACCTGGAGATCGTAAGAACCCGGTAATACATATCCTTTGCGAGAAAAACGACTAATGTCATAACTCGCCCCTTCCTGAGACTCCAGGAATTGGGTATTGAATTCTACGTTTTCTTCCGCCAGGCCAATATATGATTGACAGGCAAGCGTAAACGCTATGACATTTGTCAAACTTTTGAGGCTGAAATGAGGACCGGGCGGCATAGTATGAATTATTCCTTCGACATTCCGATGTCATGTTGTTTCATTTTCCCCTGCCGCATCATGCAGCAGGGGAATATATTTATTACAGATACGTAATCTGGAAACTGGTCATGCTAGAAAATTCACCCGTGTCGACAGTTGCCGCAGCAGTATCGCCCTGAACCCAAGCTTTGAAACGCAGGGTTTGATCGGCCATAGCTTTACCCGCTGTATCTTTTGTCATTAGCTGGGTTGAGGCTGTACCCATACGCAGTTCGGTACCTTTACTGTCAGCCATCACAATGTAGGCGCCTTTCATTTCACCGCCAGCACCCATTAAAGCCAGGTTACCGGCGTGGGTAGTCGATTCGTTACCATTTGCGTTGAAGACAATGGACATATTTGTCTGAGCGTCGAATACGCAGTTTACGAGTTCAATGTCAAAATCAACTTTCTGTGTCAGGCCTGCTTTCAGTGATGCAGTACCCAGGTTTTCGCCCAAACTGATGGTCTGGTTTTCGTCTCCAATCTTAATAGAGCATGGAGATTCTACGATTTTGCCGACAAACGTCACGGTACCATCGTTGGCGCCGGTTGTAGTTTCCTCTGCCTGAGCGACAGACATTGCACTACCCAAAACCAACGCAGCAGCGAGCGTCGTTTTAACAACGTTTTTCATTTTTCATCCTTAATGTATTAAAAAACAGGCATTAATAGATATGCGGTTATTGATAACCAAGCGGAGGTATGCCTCGATCTCCAGCATCTTTGAAAGCAATTCATAACCCGATCGGAGGAAGGGGAGGGGAACACTTTAAAAAGAGACAAATAACTTAGGTAATGTAAACTCATGAACTAAGTGTATTTAATATTGTTTTACAAGAATAATCTGAATCATTGATTGTTACAATCAACAATTGCTTACATGTATTTTAAGTAATCTTTATGGATTTTGAACATTAGATAATATTCAAAGTGGGGAGCATGCTATGGGTTAAGTCTGACATACTTTATGATTTTACTCATGATTACCTGCCTTTAAATAATATTCCAGGAGTATATTTGTTAAATAAATATAACTTGCCTTTTATATTTATTATTTAAGTGTATCTTTCGGGTTGTTCATATTTTAAACGAAAAAAGCGCAGGAAAAATGAGGGCCAAGGTATGTTACAGTCACTGGCATGACAACGGATACGATTCGATAATAGTAAGAAGGATAGTCGCGTGAACTCACACATCTTGCTGGCGCTTGCTTTGGTTTTAGTGTTGGAAGGTCTCGGGCCGATGCTCTATCCCCGTGCGTGGAAGAAGATGATTCTGGCGATGACACACTTGCCAGAAAATACGTTGCGTCGATTTGGCGGTGCTCTTGTGGTTGCCGGGATCGTTATCTACTACATGTTGAGGAAAACGATTGGCTGATCAAAAAGTGGTCGGATTTGGCATGTTTTAGGGTCAAAAAGTGCTGTATATCTGAAAAAGCGATGGTAGAATCCATTTTTAAGCAATCGGTGATTTTGAAAAAATGGGTAACAACGTCGTCGTACTGGGCACCCAATGGGGTGACGAAGGTAAAGGGAAGATCGTTGATCTTCTGACTGAACGGGCTAAATATGTTGTACGCTACCAGGGCGGTCACAACGCAGGCCATACTCTCGTAATCAACGGTGAAAAAACCGTCCTCCATCTTATTCCATCAGGCATTCTTCGCGAAAACGTCACCAGCATCATCGGTAACGGCGTCGTGCTGTCTCCTGCTGCCCTGATGAAAGAGATGAAAGGCCTGGAAGACCGTGGTATTCCTGTTCGCGAGCGTCTGCTGCTCTCCGAAGCCTGCCCGCTGATTCTGGATTATCATGTGGCGCTGGACGTTGCACGTGAAAAAGCGCGTGGCGCGAAAGCGATCGGGACGACCGGTCGTGGTATCGGCCCGGC
Source organism: Enterobacter sp. 2VL (assembly GCF_005503595.1). Lineage (NCBI taxonomy): Bacteria > Pseudomonadati > Pseudomonadota > Gammaproteobacteria > Enterobacterales > Enterobacteriaceae > Enterobacter > Enterobacter sp. 2VL. Next base: position 462,188 of record NZ_SCNE01000004.1, on the reverse strand, counting down.
TTACGAAGACAAAGTAGCACGTCGCGGTCTGCGCGTCGGCGACCTCTTCGATAAAGCGACCTTTGCTGAAAAACTGAAAGAAGTGATGGAATATCACAACTTCCAGCTGGTTAACTTCTATAAAGCTGACGCCGTTGACTACCAGAAAGTGCTGGATGACGTCATGGCGATTGCTGACATCCTGACCGGTATGGTTGTTGATGTTTCCGATCTGCTGGACCAGGCGCGCAAGCGTGGCGATTTCGTCATGTTCGAGGGTGCGCAGGGTACGCTGCTGGACATCGACCACGGTACCTATCCGTACGTTACCTCCTCTAACACCACCGCTGGTGGCGTGGCGACCGGCTCTGGTCTGGGTCCACGTTATGTGGATTACGTTCTGGGTATCATCAAAGCGTACTCCACGCGTGTGGGTGCAGGTCCATTCCCGACCGAGCTGTTTGATGAGACCGGCGAGTTCCTGTGCAAGCAGGGTAACGAGTTTGGCGCGACCACCGGTCGTCGTCGTCGTACCGGCTGGCTGGACGCGGTTGCCGTGCGTCGTGCCGTGCAGATCAACTCCCTGTCTGGCTTCTGCCTGACCAAGCTGGACGTGCTGGACGGCCTGAAAGAGGTGAAAATCTGCGTAGGTTACCGTATGCCAGATGGCCGCGAAGTAACCACCACGCCGCTGGCTGCTGACGACTGGGAAGGCATCGAGCCAATCTACGAAACCATGCCGGGCTGGTCTGAGACCACTTTCGGTGTGAAAGAGCGTAGCGGCCTGCCGCAGGCGGCGCTGGATTACATCAAGCGTATTGAAGAACTGACCGAAGTGCCGATCGATATTATTTCTACCGGCCCGGATCGTACTGAAACGATGATCCTGCGCGATCCGTTCGACGCATAATCTTCGTGACTGCTGGCCTGCGGGGTGACCCGTAGGCCGGATAAGCGTAGCGCCATCCGGCGACCGCTCCTGGATATCCGCTTTTTCGCCCCGTCTGTCAAATAAATTAGCCGCTACCTGGCTGGCTGGTTTATCATCATTAATGAATATCTCTGCGGTTTGACCGCGTTTTTCCTTATTTCCTGAGGTTGATGTGCAGTTAACAAGTTTCACCGATTACGGCTTACGCGCGCTCATTTACATGGCGTCGTTACCCGCCGGGAAAATGACAAGTATCTCTGAAGTCACAGAGGTATACGGCGTGTCCCGTAATCATATGGTCAAAATAATCAATCAACTTAGTCGTGCCGGATACGTTGCTGCCGTCCGCGGGAAGAATGGCGGGATCCGCCTGGGTAAACCGGCGCAGAGTATTCGTGTTGGGGATGTGGTACGTGAACTGGAGCCCTTGTCTCTGGTGAACTGCAGCAGCGCATTTTGCCACATTACCCCCGCTTGTCGCCTGAAACAGGCGCTTTCTCAGGCCGTGCAAAGTTTTCTCAAGGAACTGGATAACTACACGCTGGCCGATTTGGTTGAAGAGAATCAACCGCTTTATAAATTATTGCTGGTGGAATGAAGAAAATTTCCACCGGAGCTGACAACGGAGGAACCGACATGTCACATGATCCTTTCCAGGAACGCGAAGCCGAAAAATACGCGAATCCTATCCCCAGCCGCGAGTTCATCATTGAACACTTAACCAAACGCGAAAAACCCGCCAATCGTGAAGAACTTGCCGTTGAATTAAACATTGAAGGTGAAGAGCAAACCGAAGCCCTTCGCCGCCGCCTGCGCGCCATGGAGCGCGACGGGCAGCTGGTCTTTACCCGCCGCCAGTGCTACGCCCTGCCTGAACGTCTCGATCTGCTGAAAGGCACGGTCATTGGGCACCGCGATGGCTTTGGCTTCCTGCGCGTGGAAGGCCGTAAAGACGATCTCTATCTCTCATCCGAACAGATGAAGATGTGTATTCACGGCGATCAGATCCTGGCGCAGCCGCTGGGGGCCGATCGTAAAGGCCGCCGTGAGGCGCGCGTGGTGCGCGTGCTGGTACCGAAAACCAGCCAGATTGTGGGTCGCTACTTTACCGATGCGGGCGTGGGCTTTGTGGTGCCGGACGACAGCCGTCTGAGCTTCGACATCCTTATTCCGCCCGAAGAGGTGATGGGCGCGCGCATGGGCTTTGTGGTGGTGGTTGAACTCACCCAGCGTCCAACCCGCCGTACCAAAGCGGTAGGTAAAATCGTCGAAGTGCTGGGCGATAACATGGGCACCGGTATGGCCGTCGATATGGCGCTGCGTACCCATGAGATCCCGTACGTCTGGCCGAAAGCGGTTGAAGAGCAAATCGAAAACCTGCGTGAAGAAGTGCCGGAAGAGTCCAAAGTGGGCCGCGTGGATCTGCGCTCCCTGCCGCTGGTGACCATCGATGGCGAAGACGCCCGCGACTTCGATGATGCCGTATACTGCGAGAAGAAACGCGGTGGTGGCTGGCGTCTGTGGGTTGCGATTGCAGACGTCAGTTACTATGTGCGTCCGAATACCCCGCTGGACAACGAAGCGCGCAGCCGTGGAACTTCGGTCTACTTCCCGTCACAGGTTGTGCCGATGCTGCCGGAAGTGCTCTCCAACGGCCTCTGCTCGCTGAACCCGCAGGTTGACCGTCTGTGTATGGTCTGCGAAATGACCATCTCGACCAAGGGCCGCTTAACCGGCTACAAATTCTACGAAGCGGTGATGAGCTCGCACGCGCGCCTGACCTATACCAAGGTCTGGCATATGCTGCAGGGCGACCAGGATCTGCGCGAACAGTACGCGCCGCTGGTCAAGCACATCGAAGAGCTGCATAACCTCTACAAAACGCTGGATCAGGCGCGCGAAGAGCGCGGCGGGATTTCGTTTGAGAGCGAAGAGGCGAAGTTTATCTTCAACGCCGAACGTCGTATCGAGCGCATCGAGCAGACCCAGCGCAACGATGCGCATAAGCTGATTGAAGAGTGCATGATCCTGGCGAACATCTCAGCGGCACGTTTCGTTGAGAAAGCCAAAGAGCCGGCGCTGTTCCGTATCCACGATAAGCCGACGACGGAAGCAGTGAATTCGTTCCGCACCGTTCTGTCCGAATTAGGACTGGAACTGCCTGGCGGCAACAAGCCCGAGCCGCGTGATTACGCCGAGCTGCTGGAGTCCATTGGCGACCGCCCGGATGCAGAAATGCTGCAAACCATGCTGTTGCGCTCCATGAAGCAGGCGATTTACGATCCGGAAAACCGGGGCCACTTTGGCCTGGCTCTACAGTCTTACGCGCACTTTACCTCGCCGATCCGTCGTTATCCGGACCTCTCTCTGCACCGCGCCATCAAGTATCTGCTGGCTCAGGAGCAGGGTCACAAAGGTAACACCACCGAAACCGGCGGCTATCACTACTCGATGGACGAGATGCTGCAGCTTGGTCAGCACTGCTCCATGGCTGAACGCCGCGCCGACGAAGCCACGCGTGATGTGGCTGACTGGCTGAAGTGTGACTTTATGCTGGATCAGGTCGGCAACGTCTTTAAAGGCGTGATTGCCAGCGTGACCGGCTTTGGGTTCTTCGTGCGTCTGGATGAGCTGTTTATCGACGGTCTGGTGCACGTTTCCAGCCTGGATAACGACTACTACCGCTTCGACCAGGTGGGCCAGCGCCTGATTGGCGAATCCGGTGGCCAGACTTATCGCCTGGGCGACCGCGTGGAAGTGAAAGTTGAAGCCGTCAATATGGACGACCGTAAAATCGACTTTAGCCTGATCTCCAGCGAGCGTGCGCCGCGTAACGTCGGCAAAACCGAGCGTGAAAGAGCGAAGAAAGGCGGCAACGGCAACGCGGGCGGTAAACGCCGTCAGGCCGGTAAAAAGGTAAACTTTGAGCCGGACAGCGCCTTCCGTGGCGAGAAGAAACAGAAGCCGAAGGCAGCGAAGAAAGATGCCCGGAAAGCGAAGAAGCCTTCCACCAAGACCCAGAAAATCGCAGCCGCTACCAAAGCGAAACGCGCTGCGAAGAAACAGCAGGCGGAGTAAACTACTCTGCTAATCTGACCCTCTCCCGAAAAGGGAGGGGGACAAGCATTGTCATAATGAGAACCATCAATGAGTGAAATGATTTACGGCATCCACGCGGTGCAGGCCCTGCTGGAGCGCGCGCCGGAGCGTTTTCAGGAAGTGTTTATTCTGAAAGGGCGTGAAGATAAACGTCTGATGCCGCTAATCCACGCGCTGGAAGCGCAGGGCGTGGTGATCCAGCTGGCGAACCGTCAGTACCTGGATGAGAAAAGTGAAGGCGCGGTTCACCAGGGCATTATTGCGCGCGTGAAGCCGGGCCGTCAGTACCAGGAAAACGATCTGCCGGATCTGATTGCCGGGCTGGATAACCCGTTCTTCCTGATCCTTGATGGCGTGACCGATCCGCACAACCTCGGCGCGTGCCTGCGCAGCGCCGATGCGGCGGGCGTCCACGCGGTGATCGTACCAAGAGACCGCTCAGCGCAGCTGAACGCGACGGCCAAAAAAGTGGCCTGCGGCGCGGCGGAAAACGTACCGCTGATCCGCGTGACCAACCTGGCGCGCACCATGCGTCTGCTGCAGGAAGAGAATATCTGGATCGTCGGTACGGCTGGCGAAGCGGATCACACCCTGTACCAAAGCAAGATGACCGGCCGCATGGCGCTGGTGATGGGCGCAGAAGGGGAAGGCATGCGTCGCCTGACGCGCGAGCATTGTGACGAGCTGATCAGCATTCCGATGGCAGGTAGCGTGTCGTCGCTGAACGTCTCCGTCGCGACGGGCATCTGCCTGTTTGAAGCGGTGCGTCAGCGTAGTTGATTTTCGCCCGGTGGCGCTTCGCTTACCGGGCCTACGGTTTTGTAGGCCGGGTAAGGCGAAGCCGCCACCCGGCAAAACAACCTCACTCCTCCAGCGACCGCAAATGGTCATCCTTCCTCAATGTCATCAGCGCCACAATGCTCACCACCGCCGTTGCCATTACGTAATAGGCCGGAATATCAAGATTGCCCGTCTCTTTAATCAGACTGGTAATGATTAAGCCCGCACAGCCCGAGAAAATCGCATTCGACAGGGAATAGGCCAGCCCAAGCCCGGTATAGCGCACGCGCGTCGGAAACATCTCCGAGAGCATGGCCGGACCTGGCCCCGCCAGCATCCCTACCAGACCCCCTGCAATCAGCACCACGATGGCTTTGACGGCCAGCGTGCTCGACTCCGCCTGCAGGATGTTGAGCAGCGGAAGGGCGAGGATCAGCAGCAGCGCGGCGGCGATAATCATCACTGTGCGGCGTCCTATCTTATCGCTCAGGATCCCCGACGGAATGATGGTGAGCGCAAAGCCAATATTTGAAATCACCGCAATCAGCAGCGCCTGGTTGAATCCGGTATGCAGGGCCGACTGCAGATAGGTTGGCATGATCACCAGGTAGGTATAGCCCGCTGCGGACCACACCATGACCCGGCCAATGCCCGTCACGATGGCCCGAAGCGTAGCCGCAGTGTCGGCCTGAGCGACAGCCGGTTTCTCTTTTTGCTGCACAAAACTTGGCGTCTCTTCCATGCTGACCCGCAGCCACAGCGCGACCGCGCCCATAGGCAGCGCGAGGAAGAACGGAATGCGCCATCCCCAGTCGTGGAGCGCCTCGGGAGTGAGCAGTACGGAGAGCAGCGCCACAATGCCCGCACCCGCTAACAGCCCCAGCGCCACGGTGAAGGACTGCCACGCGCCGTACAGGCCGCGCTTGCCGCGTGGTGCGAACTCGGTCATCAGTGACACGGCCCCGCCATATTCCCCTCCGGCAAACAGCCCCTGCAGGATGCGAAGCAGGGTGATGATCAGCGGTGCGGCAATCCCGATGCTGGCATAGTCCGGCACAATACCGATGGCGGCGGTGGCGAGCGTCATCAGGACCAGCACGATAATCAGCGTCGGTTTACGGCCAATCTTGTCGCCAATACGGCCAAACACCACCGCGCCCAGCGGGCGAAAGAAGAAGGCGATGGCAAACGAGGCGTAGGTGAGGATCAGGCTGGTTAGCCCCGTTTCACCGTCGAGCTGGAAAAAATTCTTCGCAATCACGGTCGCCAGGAAACCGTAGACCGCAAACTCGTACCACTCGATGAAGTTACCAATGGAGCCTGCAATTAATGCACGCTTGTGCGCATCCGGTTGCATAACGATCCTCGCAGAAAAGAGTAAGAATAAATTATTCAACAAAATCGCTAACATGAAATAGTTTATTCTTATGTTCTGTGAGCTATTTCACGAAGCCTTTCAATGCGATCGCCAGCATGTGACCCGACTCCCATGCAGCCCGCAGGCGCTCTGTCCATACTTATCTTCATTGCCACTGAAGGAGGGAGACAGTATGCACTGGCAGACTCACACCGTTTTCAATCAACCTTCCCCGCTCTCTAACAGCAATCTTTTCCTCTCGGACTGCGCCCTGCGCGACGCGGTGGCGCGCGAAGGTGCCGAATGGGACATGGATCTTCTCGCCAGCATTGGGCAGCAGCTGGGCACGGCGGAATCGCTGGAGCTGGGCAGGCTGGCCAACGTGAACCCGCCCGAACTGCTGCGTTATGATGCGATGGGCGAGCGGCTTGACGACGTCCGTTTCCACCCCGCGTGGCACCTGCTGATGCAGGGGCTGTGCGCCAACCGGGTGCATAACCTGGCGTGGGAAGAGGAGGCGCGTAAAGGCTCTTTCGTCGCCCGGGCTGCGCGCTTTGTGCTGCATGCGCAGGTGGAAGCGGGCACGCTTTGCCCCATCACCATGACCTTTGCCGCCATGCCGCTGCTGCTGCAGGCGCTGCCCAAGCCCTTCGAAAGCTGGCGAAACCCGCTGCTCGGTGACCGCTACGATCCGCATCTGGCCCCCGGTGGGCAGAAACGAGGGCTGCTTATTGGTATGGGGATGACGGAAAAACAGGGCGGCTCCGACGTGCTGAGCAATACCACGAAGGCGGAAAAATGCAGTGACGGCAGCTACCGTCTGGTGGGTCACAAATGGTTTTTCTCCGTCCCACAAAGCGATGCTCATCTGGTGCTGGCGCAGGCGAAGGGCGGTTTATCCTGCTTTTTTGTTCCGCGTTTCTTGCCTGACGGACAGCGCAACGCCGTGCGCCTGGAGCGCCTGAAGGACAAGCTGGGTAACCGCTCTAACGCCAGCAGCGAGGCCGAGTTTCTGGATGCCTCCGGCTGGCTGCTGGGCGAGGAGGGGGAAGGGGTTCGGCAAATCCTCAAAATGGGCGGGCTCACGCGCTTCGACTGCGCGCTCGGCAGCCACGGGCTTATGCGCAGGGCGCTTTCGGTGGCGCTGTATCATGCCCATCAGCGGCAGACGTTTGGAAAAAACCTGATCGACCAGCCTCTGATGCGCGAGGTGCTTAGCCGGATGGCGCTGGTGCTGGAGGGGCAAACCGCGCTGCTGTTTCGTCTTGCCCGCGCATGGGATAAGCGCGCCGATCCGCAGGAGATGGCCTGGGCGCGGCTTTTCACTCCGGCCGCGAAATTCAGCGTATGCAAGGCAGGCATTCCCTTTGTGGCGGAAGCGATGGAAGTGCTGGGGGGGACAGGCTACTGCGAAGATAACGAACTGCCACGCCTGTACCGGGAAATGCCGGTGAACAGCATCTGGGAAGGCTCCGGGAACATTATGTGCCTGGACGTGCTGCGGGTCCTGACGAAGCAGCCGGGAATGCTCGACCTGCTCAGCGACGACTTCGCCCAGGTAAAAGGGCAGGATCGCCACTTCGATCGCAGCTGGCGGCAGCTACAGCAGAAGCTGCGTAAGCCTCAGGAGGCGCAGGGCAGGGAGATTGCCCGCCAGCTCAGTTTGCTGGGCGCGGGAAGCCAGATGCTGCGGCACGCCTCGCCGCCGATGGCGCAGGCGTGGTGTCGCATGATGCTGGATACCCGTGGCGGAACGCTGATGAGCGAACAGGTGCAAAATGACCTGCTGCTGCGCGCCACGGGCAGGGTGGGTTAATCTTTCAGCTGGAACAGGCTTACCAGCCGGGTGAGGTGCGACCCTTGCTCGCGCAGCGCGTGTGCGGTTTGCTCGCTGCGTGAAACGCGATCGGCGTTGATGTGCGACGCTTCGCCAATGTGGGTCATGGCCAGGTTAACCTGGCCAATCCCGGCGGACTGTTCGCGGGAGGCTTGGTTAATTTCAGTCACCAGCTGGCTGATGTTATCGATGTGAACGATGATGGCATCCATCGCCAGGCGCGTCTGCTCGGAAAGCGCGTGCCCCTCGCCCACTTTTTTCAGCGTGTCGCCAATCAGCTGCTCAATCTCTTTCACCGCGTTGGCGCTGCGTGCTGCCAGGGCGCGGACCTCCTGCGCGACCACCGCGAAACCTTTGCCATGCTCGCCCGCCCTCGCCGCTTCGACTGCCGCATTGAGGGCCAGGATGTTGGTCTGGAAAGCGATTGACTCGATCACACGCGTGATATCTTCAATGCGTTTCGACGCATCACGAATATCATCCATAGTGGCGACGGCGTGGGTGACCGTTTCACCGCCCTGATACACCGCGCGTGACGTCTCTCCGACGAGCTGCTGCGTTTGCTCCATGTTGGCCGCATTTTGCTGCACCGTCGCGGCCAGCTGCTCCATGCTGGCGGAGGTCTCTTCTACGCTGCTGGCCTGCTTGTTGATCTGCTCTGAAATTTCGCCGCTATCGTTGGCCAGCGCGTTGGTTCCGGTCCGAATGTCGCCTGCAGCCTCACGGACCTGAATAACGATCTTTTGCAGGCCATCCCCGATACCGTTGATCGCCGCGATCAGCTGCCCGACCTCATCCTGGCGCGTCACCGGCAGGTTTGCCCGCAGATCGCCTGCTGCGTACAGGCGGGCAAGGTGGATCACATTACGTAACGGGCGCGTAAGCATGCGACGGATAATCATGACGAACAGCCCTGCAAACAGCACCGATAACGCCACGCCCGCCAGCAAGAAGCGATCGCGCAGGTGATTCACGTTTGAGAGCAGTACTGCTTTATCCACCTCGCCCACGATGGTCCAGTTCCAGCCCGGAAGCGGGGTGTAGGCCATTTTGAGCGTGCGGCCATCATCACTGATCCGCTCCAGCGTACCGGCGGTATCGCTCAGCAACTGCTGTTGCGTGGCGCTATCCCATTTGGGCAATTGTCCCTCTTCGCTGTTGTGGAACAGGTAGTGCCCGCGGGTCTTCCCGGTGCTGCGATCGAGAACGAAAAAGTGTCCACTTTCACCGAGGCGACGGTTAAGGATTTTCTCGCGCATGACGTTCCAGGAGTGGGTGATATCCACCCCGACAAAAATAATGCCGATCACCTGGCCGTCACTGCTTTTGACGGGCTGATACTGGGTGATATAACGCTTGCCGAAAAGCAGCGCCAGCCCACGGTACACTTCCCCTTTGGTGACGGCGGCAAACGCCGGGCTGGTGGTATCCAGCACGGTACCCATTGCGCGTTCGCCATTCTCTTTGCGCAGGGACGTGGCGACACGGATAAAGTCATTACCGCTGCGGACAAACAGCGTCGAAATCGCACCGGTTCGATTGAGGAAGTCGTCGGAAAGGGCATTGTTATCATGCAGCCCGGTCTCGCCGCCTTTCAGCAGGGGAACGGTTAAACCATTGATCGTCCTGCTCTCGGCGGAATCGACATGTAACGGTTGCGGAAGAAAGGTGGTGAAAAGCCGGGTATAACTTTCGACCTCTTCGCTCAGGCTGGTGTTGAACATCTCGACCATATCCACCATGCCGGTGGACTGATTATGCAGATCCTCAACGGCCAGTGATTCCAGCTGCTGGCTGGCCTTATGGCTGAGAAGAAAAGTGAACAGCAGAAACAGAATGGCGACGCTCACGCCGGTCAGCAGCGATAGCTTAGTGCCCAGGCCTGCACGGCGGAAAAAACTGATCATAAATTGCTCATTATTAAAAAGGTATGGCTTTTCAACGGCAGAGCAGGGCTAACATTTACTCTATAAATGTAACTGGATGTTATTTATTTGTTTTATTAACGGCTTATAAGGTGATGAAAGATTTGCAAAAATGAAAAGCCACTAAAAGTAAGTGGCTTTTACTGGGAGGGATTATGCATAGAGAATGGCCTGTACTCGCCAGTGATCGACATGATGGTCTTCCTGCATCTGGATAATGCGATACCACGACGCACCCTGCTCATCGGCTTTTAATGCAACGACACGTTCAACGTCTTGTGGACTTCCCGAAATATTATTTACGGAGATATGACCAATCTCATTCAGACCCGTTACGCAATCTGCGCTGGCGAATTCCGCCGACTGCGCGGTCGTGCTTACAAGGCCCGCTGAGAGCAACAGAGAGGTTAAAGCAAGAGTTCGTTTCATTGTCAGCTCCATTTCACATGTCTCCGGTATCCGCCGGGCAATCCTTCGCGAATAAACTCACTTCCATTGTTGCTGGCATGGAGTTTATTGTGGACAGGAAAATGTCTATGGACGCAAAGCAGTGTAAATGTCGTTCAAATGATCGCCGTTATTTACGGTATAAAATGGCCTGCGAGTACCACTGTCCCGTAATAATGGTTTCGTCGACCATAATGATGACGTAATAATCTGCTTTGGCGGCGACGGCTTGTGCTCTGATTGCCTCCTCCGCGTCGTCCGGGGAACCGCGCACCATCGCAGAGACGGTGCCCATTCGTTGTAATCCTTCCGTCTGATTACGACGAATTTCCTGCGGGCGATCGGTGACCGGCGGAGCGGGTTGTGGTGTGCCCTGCAGCGCGCTACAGCCGCCAAGCAGAGAGACCAGCAATAAAGCAGCAAACCTGCGCATAACCATATCTCGTTTCCTGATAGCCATAGTGTAGTTGTCTGTAAATTTAGTTTTGGGGGAATGTTCCCGAAGTGTTAGCTGGGGCGTAATTTTCGAATGAAAATATCGTGAAACCGTAACCCAGTTCTCAACATTATGAATCATCCGGTAGCCCAGGAGTGACAATGATTGAACTTGAAACACGACGCCTCGGCGATAATGAAATATTACACGCTTTTCCCGCCGGAAAAGGTGAACACCCGCTGCCCACCGTGGTTTTTTACCATGGGTTTACCTCATCGAAGCTGGTATACAGCTATTTTGCCGTGGCGCTGGCGCAGGCGGGTTTTCGCGTCGTGATGCCGGATGCCCCCGACCACGGCGCGCGATTCACAGGTAACGAGGCGGCCCGGCTTGGTCAGTTCTGGCACATCCTGCACGGCAATCTCACGGAATTCGCCGGGCTGCGTGATGCGCTTCGTCAGTCAGGGCTGGTGGCGGATGACCGCCTGGCGGTCGCGGGAGCCTCCATGGGCGGGATGACGGCGTTGGGCATTATGGCCCACCATCCGGAGGTGAGGGCCGTGGCCTGCCTGATGGGATCGGGTTACTTTACCACGCTGGCGAAAACGCTTTTCCCGCCGCAGGCACCCAAGGAAATTGAAGGGTTGCTGGCGGAATGGGACGTCAGCCATGCGCTGGCGCAGCTGGCCGATCGTCCGCTGCTGTTATGGCATGGCGATGCGGACGACGTCGTGCCGCCCGGCGAAACGTTCCGTCTGCAGCAGGCGTTACAGCGTGAAGGGCTGGACAGCAATCTCACCTGTTTGTGGGAAGCCGGTGTGCGGCACCGCATTACGCCGACGGCGCTGGACGCGACCGTGGCATTTTTCCGCCAGCATCTTTAAACGCGCAGCACCGTTACGCCCTGGTCTTCCAGCTTCTGGAGGATCTCAGGGTTAGCGCTTTTTCCGGTGATCACCATGTCAATCTGCTCAGCCCGGCTGAACAGCATACCTGCGCGCTCGCCCACTTTGCTGCTGTCGACCAGAACAACGAGCTTACCGACCACGTTAAGCATGTTCTGTTCTGCCATGGCGGTCAGCATATCGGTTTTATACAAGCCGTCGGTGGTTAGCCCTTTACCGCTGGTAAACATCCAGTGCCCGGCGTAGAGGCTGTTTTCACTGTCCTGCGGGCTCAGCGTGATCGACTGGCTCTTATTATACTGGCCGCCCATGATCACCACGCTTTCGTGCTCCTGATCGATAAGGTAGTTGGCCAGCGGCAGATAGTTGGTGATGATCTGCACCGGCTTACCGCACATTTCCCTGCCCAGCAGAAACGCCGTTGAACCGCAGTTAATCACCACGCTTTCGCCCGGGTTAACCAGCTGCGACGCCGCTCTGGCGATACGCACTTTCTCATCATGATTCAACGCCTGATGAATATTCATCGGCGTCCAGCGCGGGCGCTGTTGGCTGATGGCTTCTGCACCGTTACGGACTTTCTTGAGCTTGCCGCTCTCATCCAGCTTGTTGATATCTCGCCGTGCCGTTGCGGGGGAAATCCCTAAACGTTCAATCACTTTTTCGACGGTGATAAACCCCGTTTGCGCCAGGAGTTCCAGTAATATTTGATGTCGTTGCGCTTCCGTCATGAGCTATTCCGATAAGTATTGATTTGAAAAGATGATATTTGAAATAGCATGAAATTACTAAGATAAATGGAAAATCGCCAGGCTTTGGGCCTGGCGACGGGGCGCATCAATCAAAGGAATGATTTGAACGGCAGGTCTGGTTCAATGGTGAAGCAATCATCGAATCCGCGCGGATAGTGATATTCAAGATTGTCTTTATCCAGCGGCCAGGTGAACTTGCCGCCAACCTGCCAGATGAACGGCTTAAAGCCGTACTTCAGACGATCTTTTTTCATCTCCCACAGCACGCGGATCTCCTGCGGATCGGCCTGGAAGTTTGACCAGATATCGTGGTGGAACGGGATCACCACTTTGGTATTCAGCGCTTCCGCCATGCGCAGCATATCGGCGCTGGTCATTTTATCGGTAATGCCGCGCGGGTTTTCGCCGTAGGAGCCGAGCGCAACGTCAATCTGATGCTCGTTACCGTGCTTCGCGTAGTAGTTGGAGTAGTGTGAATCGCCGCTGTGGTACAGCGAACCGCCCGGTGTTTTGAACAGGTAGTTCACCGCACGTTCGTCCATGCCGTCCGGCAGCACGCCTTCGGCTTTCTGGTCGGCAGGCAGCGTGATAAGCGCCGTGCGGTCAAAGGCATCCAGCGCGTGGATCTCCGTATCTTTGATTTTCACCACGTCGCCCGGTTTCATGACGATGCAGCGCTCTTTTGGCACGCCCCAGCCGATCCATAAATCGACGCAGGTCTGTGGCCCGATGAAAGGAACATCATCGGCACAGTTTTGCATCACTGCGGCAGCGACGTTGACGTCGATGTGATCGTTATGATCGTGGGTGGAGAGCACGGCGTCGATCTGGCGAATGGCGAAAGGATCAAGCACAAACGGCGTGGTGCGCAGGTTCGGCTGAAGTTTTTCGACGCCTGCCATGCGCTGCATCTGATGGCCCTTTTTCATCAGCGGGTTGCCGTGGCTCTGTTTGCCCGTCCCACACCAGAAATCGACGCAAATGTTGGCGCCGCCTTCAGATTTCAGCCAAATCCCCGTGCAGCCGAGCCACCACATTGCAAAGGTGCCAGGCGCAACCTGTTCCTGCTCAATCTCTTCATTCAGCCAGCAACCCCATTCCGGGAAGGTGCTCAGAATCCATGATTCACGGGTGATGGTGTTCACTTTACTCATCGTTCGACTCCTGCGTTCAATCAAAAGTAATCATATTGTGATTTGATATGATTAATGCTGGCACTCTTTGATTCGGTTTGCAATGGCTAAATTGCAGCTATTTTTCCGGTGAATTCCACTGCACATCCGTTTTTGAGTTGTTAAAGCATCAAGTATTTATGGTTAATTCAATGAAATATAAGAATAAAATTATTCTTGAGAATTGGAAGTGAAAATCATTACTGCTGATGTGGAAATAAATTGCGTGATGCGTCACAAATAATCAAATGCAATCTTGTGGTGATTATTTGTGATTAATAGAGTGATGGCACCAACCACCCGGGGTTTGCCCCTCGTGTTACCCTTTTCTGGAGAGAGTTATGGAGATCCTCTACAACGTCTTTACCGTGTTCTTTAATCAGGTAATGACCAACGCCCCGCTGCTGCTGGGTATCGTGACGTGCCTGGGCTACATCCTTCTGCGTAAAAGCGTTAGCGTCATCATCAAAGGCACCATCAAAACCATTATCGGTTTCATGCTGCTGCAGGCAGGGTCGGGCATTTTGACCGGCACCTTTAAACCGGTGGTGGCCAAAATGTCGGAAGTGTACGGCATTAACGGTGCGATCTCAGATACTTACGCTTCCATGATGGCCACCATTGATCGTATGGGTGATGCCTACAGTTGGGTGGGCTATGCGGTTCTGCTCGCGCTGGCGCTGAACATCATTTATGTGCTGCTACGCCGGATAACGGGCATTCGCACCATCATGCTGACGGGCCACATCATGTTTCAGCAGGCGGGGCTGATTGCGGTTTCCCTCTATATTTTCGGCTACCCAATGTGGACCACCATCATCTTCACGGCGGTGATGGTGTCACTCTACTGGGGCATCACCTCCAACATGATGTACAAGCCGACCCAGGAAGTGACCGACGGCTGCGGCTTCTCCATCGGCCACCAGCAGCAGTTTGCCTCATGGATCGCCTATAAAGTTGCGCCGTACCTGGGCAAAAAAGAGGAGAGCGTCGAAGACCTCAAGCTGCCCGGCTGGCTGAATATTTTCCACGACAACATCGTCTCGACGGCGATTGTAATGACGATCTTCTTCGGTGCCATTCTGCTCTCCTTTGGCATTGACGTGGTGCAGGCGATGGCGGGCAAAACCCACTGGACGGTCTATATCCTGCAGACCGGTTTCTCCTTCGCCGTCGCCATTTTCATCATCACCCAGGGCGTGCGCATGTTCGTCGCTGAACTGTCAGAGGCCTTTAACGGTATCTCTCAGCGGCTGATCCCTGGCGCAGTGCTGGCAATTGACTGTGCAGCTATCTATAGCTTCGCGCCAAACGCCGTGGTCTGGGGCTTTATGTGGGGCACCATCGGTCAGTTGATTGCGGTGGGTATCCTGGTGGGTTGCGGCTCGTCCATTCTGATCATTCCTGGCTTTATCCCGATGTTCTTCTCCAACGCCACGATCGGCGTCTTTGCGAACCACTTCGGCGGCTGGCGCGCGGCGCTCAAGATCTGTCTGGTGATGGGCATGGTTGAGATCTTCGGCTGCGTGTGGGCGGTCAAGCTCACCGGCATGAGCGCCTGGATGGGTATGGCCGACTGGTCAATTCTGGCGCCGCCAATGATGCAGGGCTTCGCCTCCGTTGGGCTGGTCTTTATGGCCGTCATCATCCTGATTGCACTGGTTTATATGTTCTTCGCTGGCCGTACGCTGCGAGCTGAAGAAGATGCGGAAAAACAAACAGCAGAAGTTTCTGCTCACTAAGGAGTTTCGATTATGACCGTACGTATCCTGGCTGTGTGTGGCAATGGGCAAGGTAGCTCCATGATCATGAAGATGAAAGTGGATCAGTTTTTAACCCAGTCAAACATTGACCACACGGTGAACAGCTGCGCGGTGGGTGAATACAAAAGTGAACTGAACGGCGCGGACATCATCATCGCCTCTACCCATATCGCCGGTGAAATCACCGTGACGGGCAACAAGCATGTGGTGGGCGTGCGCAACATGCTCTCGCCGGCTGATTTCGGTCCAAAGCTGCTGGACGTAATCAAAGAACACTTCCCTCAAGACGTGAAGTAAGGACGCCACATGAAACTACGTGATTCGCTGGCAGAGAATAATTCCATTCTTTTACAGGCCGAGGCCAGCACATGGCAAGAGGCGGTGAAGCTTGGTGTGGATCTGTTGGTTAACGCCGACGTTGTCGAACCGCGGTACTACCAGGCGATCCTCGACGGGGTTGAGCAGCATGGTCCCTATTTCGTCATTGCGCCAGGGCTGGCGATGCCGCATGGACGTCCGGAAGAGGGCGTCAAAAAAACCGGTTTTGCGCTGGTAACACTGAAAACGCCGCTGGCGTTCAACCATGAAGATAACGACCCGGTCGACATCCTGATCACCATGGCGGCTGTCGATGCCAACACCCATCAGGAGGTCGGCATCATGCAGATCGTCAACCTGTTTGATGACGAAGCGAATTTTGACCGTTTACGTGCCTGCCGTACCGCGCAGGACGTCCTGGATTTAATTGATCACGCCACTGCGGCGGCCGTTTAAGAGGAATTTATCATGGCATTACCGATGTTGCAGGTTGCGCTGGACAACCAGACGCTCTCTCACGCTTATGAAACGACCCGCCTGATTGCGGAAGAAGTGGACATTATCGAAGTGGGCACCATTTTGTGCGTGGGCGAAGGTGTCCGCGCCGTTCGTGACCTGAAAGCGCTTTATCCGCACAAAATCGTGCTGGCCGATGCCAAAATTGCCGATGCGGGCAAAATTCTCTCCCGTATGTGTTTTGAAGCCAACGCGGACTGGGTCACCGTGATCTGCTGTGCGGATATCAACACCGCCAAAGGGGCGCTGGACGTGGCGAAAGAGTTTAATGGCGACGTGCAGATTGAGCTAACCGGCTTCTGGACCTGGGAACAGGCGCAGGAGTGGCGCGATGCCGGTATTCAACAGGTGGTGTATCACCGCAGCCGCGATGCGCAGGCTGCGGGCGTTGCCTGGGGCGAGGCCGACATCAGCGCGATTAAACGACTGGCGGACATGGGCTTTAAAGTCACCGTGACCGGTGGCCTGGCGCTGGAAGATCTGCCGCTGTTCAAGGGCATTCCGATTCACGTCTTTATTGCGGGCCGTAGCATCCGTGATGCGGCGTCTCCGGTAGAAGCCGCGCGCCAGTTCAAACGTTCAATCGCTCAGCTTTGGGGCTAAGGAGCGGATATGTTGTCTAAACAGGTCCCGCTTGGCATTTATGAAAAGGCACTCCCTGCGGGGGAGTGCTGGCTGGAGCGGCTGCAGCTGGCAAAACAGCTGGGATTTGATTTTGTCGAAATGTCTGTGGACGAGACGGACGCGCGTCTGGCACGCCTCGACTGGAGCCGCGAGCAGCGCCTGGCGCTGGTGAACGCGGTTGCGGAAACCGGCGTACGCGTGCCGTCCATGTGCCTTAGCGCCCACCGCCGTTTTCCGCTTGGCAGCGAAGATGATGCGGTACGCGCTGAAGGTCTGGCGATTATGCGGAAAGCCATTCGTTTCGCGCAGGATGTCGGTATCCGCGTGATCCAGCTGGCGGGTTACGATGTTTACTATCAGGAAGCCAACGACGAAACGCGCCGACGCTTTCGGGACGGCCTGAAAGAGAGCGTTGAGATGGCAAGCCGCGCGCAGGTGACGCTGGCTATGGAGATCATGGACTACCCGCTCATGAACTCCATCAGCAAAGCGCTTGGTTACGCCCATTATCTGAACAATCCATGGTTCCAGCTCTACCCGGACATCGGCAATTTATCGGCGTGGGATAACGACGTACAGATGGAGCTGCAGGCGGGCATCGGGCATATCGTGGCGGTGCATGTTAAAGACACCCGCCCTGGTGTGTTCAAAAACGTGCCGTTCGGCACCGGGGTGGTGGATTTCGAGCGCTGCTTCGAAACGCTCAAACAGACCGGCTATTGCGGACCCTACCTGATTGAGATGTGGAGCGAAACGTCGGAAGACCCGGCGGCTGAAGTGGCGAAAGCGCGCGACTGGGTGCGCGAGCGCATGGCCCGGGCAGGGTTGCTGGAGGCTGAACATGCAGAGGCTTAAGCAGCAGGTGTTTGAAGCCAATATGGATCTCCCGCGCTATGGCCTGGTGACGTTCACCTGGGGTAACGTCAGCGCCATCGATCGCGAGCGGGGGCTGATAGTGATTAAGCCCAGCGGCGTAGCGTATGAGGTCATGAAGGCTGACGACATGGTGGTGGTGGATCTCGACGGAAACGTCGTCGACGGCAGCTGGCGTCCCTCGTCGGATACGGCCACGCACCTGGCGCTGTACCGGCGTTATCCCTCCCTGGGCGGTGTGGTGCATACCCACTCCACGCACGCCACCGCATGGGCACAGGCGGGGCTGGCGATCCCGGCGCTGGGCACGACGCATGCCGACTACTTTTTTGGCGACATTCCGTGCACGCGTGCATTAACGCAGGCCGAAGTGGAAGGCGAGTACGAGCTCAATACCGGGAAGGTGATTATCGACACGTTGGGCGAGTGTGAGCCCCTGCATACGCCGGGGATTGTGGTCTATCAGCACGGCCCGTTCGCATGGGGTAAAGACGCCCACGACGCAGTGCATAACGCGGTGGTGATGGAAGAGGTCGCAAAGATGGCGTGGATTGCCCGCGGCATTAACCCGCAGCTGCGCGACATCGATGATTACCTGATGAATAAGCATTTCATGCGCAAGCACGGCCCGAATGCCTATTACGGGCAGAAGTAAATAAGTGCTCTGGAATACCAAAACAGTTGTAACCGGCGGTATTCCGGAGCCATTCACAAAAAAAGCCCCCGGGCAGGGGGCAAATAAAAGCATGGCTATGTCTCGTTGTTGGCTTTCCTGGTGCTAGCGTTATCGGTAGATATCTGCACTGGCGTGCATATTGCCGTTGCTGCCGGGCTCACGCGTCAGTATGACGTGATAGTAGGTGGCCCCCTGTGCATCGGTCTCTTGATTAAGTGCCTGATCTGCTTCGCTTTCTGTGGCGAAATTATGATTGATGTAGATTACGCCTAAGCTCTGCACATCATCCATGTTTTTGGCCTGTCGGCCATCTATCTTGATGGCTGCCATCGCGTTTGCACTGAGCAAAAGCGCAGCCATTACGGCAATTGCGATCTTTTTCATGATATGCGCTCCACGACTGCGTGCTGTGTGACGGTGAGTGCTCTCCTTTTGTCTTTGGATTGGCGTTGATTAAAGTGTAATCGCTTCTGTGACGGGGATGCGTGACCATTTCTGATGCACTTGTTCAAAAAAACAGCGCTTATGAATGTGATTAATTTTAAATCATCCACTTAACCCCGCTTTACGCTTAGTGCGAATTATTTGTGCAACTCGCTTGAGTTTCCCGGGGCACGCAAGTATTATGACGCGTCAATTTTTCAGCCGACCTTTAACACGTTCCTTGCCTCCCCGGGCCTCGGCTGACCCAGACAGGAGGCTGAATAATCCGTAAGGAGCAATTCGATGCGTCATTACGAAATCGTTTTTATGGTCCATCCTGACCAGAGCGAACAGGTTCCGGGCATGATCGAGCGCTACACTGGTGCAATCACTGCAGCAGAAGGCACGATCCACCGTCTGGAAGACTGGGGCCGCCGTCAGCTGGCTTATCCGATCAACAAACTGCACAAAGCTCACTACGTTCTGATGAACGTTGAAGCGCCGCAGGAAGCGATCGATGAGCTGGAAACTAACTTCCGCTTCAACGATGCCGTTATCCGCAGCATGGTTATGCGTACCAAACACGCAGTGACCGAAGCATCTCCGATGGTTAAAGCGAAAGACGAGCGCCGTGAGCGTCGCGATGATTTCGCAAACGAAACCGCAGATGATTCTGATGCTGGGGATTCTGAAGAGTAATTTCTGATGACCAACCGTCTGGTGTTGTCCGGTACCGTGTGCAGGACCCCCCTTCGAAAGGTCAGCCCATCAGGAATTCCGCATTGCCAGTTCGTGCTTGAGCATCGTTCTGTGCAAGAGGAAGCCGGGTTTCACCGGCAGGCGTGGTGCCAAATGCCCGTTATCATTAGCGGACACGAAAACCAGGCCATTACTCACAGTATAACGGTCGGTAGCGCAGTAACGGTTCAGGGGTTCATTTCATGCCACAAGGCAAAGAACGGCCTGAGCAAAATGGTTCTGCATGCCGAGCAGATTGATTTGATAGATTCTGGAGACTAGCCAAATGGCACGTTATTTCCGTCGTCGCAAGTTCTGCCGTTTCACCGCGGAAGGCGTTGTTGAGATTGATTACAAAGACATCGCAACGTTGAAAAACTACATTACCGAAAGCGGTAAAATTGTCCCGAGCCGTATCACCGGTACTCGTGCAAAATACCAGCGTCAGCTGGCTCGCTGCATCAAGCGCGCTCGCTACCTGTCCCTGCTGCCGTATACCGATCGTCATCAGTAATCGGCCGCTGTCTATTAACGACTTTAAGAGGATAAGGTAATGCAAGTTATTCTGCTTGATAAAGTAGCAAACCTGGGTAGCCTGGGTGATCAGGTTAACGTTAAAGCGGGCTACGCTCGTAACTTCCTGGTACCACAGGGTAAAGCTGTTCCAGCTACCAAGAAAAACGTAGAGTTTTTCGAAGCACGTCGTGCTGAACTGGAAGCCAAACTGGCTGACGTTCTGGCGGCTGCTAACGCTCGCGCTGAGTCAATCAACGCACTGGGCACCGTTACCATCGCGTCTAAAGCTGGCGACGAAGGTAAACTGTTCGGTTCCATCGGTACCCGCGACATCGCTGATGCAGTAACTGCAGCAGGCGTGAAAGTGGCTAAGAGCGAAGTTCGTATGCCGAACGGCGTTCTGCGTACCACTGGTGAGCACGAAGTTGACTTCCAGGTTCACAGCGAAGTGTTCGCTAAACTGGTTGTTAACGTTGTAGCTGAGTAATTTTTTACTCTGCTCACGTCAAATCGCCGGCCTTGTGCCGGCGTTTTGCTTTTCAGACCTCTCAGAATTTCGCTTTTATCCTTGTAGGGCAGCCATTCCTGGCGCATTCTTGATAATAAATTGAAACGCCATTTTATCTTTGAGATTTGCCATGGATACCGCTCTGCCTGTGCCCGTCTTTGCCCGTCGACACGTAGCCTATGCCTGCGCCACGCTCTGCTGTCTGCTTTGGGGGAGCTCCTACCCGGCGATTAAAAGCGGCTACGAACTTTTCCAGATTGCGACAGATGATATCCCGTCAAAAGTGGTCTTTGCCGGATACCGTTTCCTGTTTGCCGGTGCGTTGCTGCTGCTCTTTGCGCTGGCACAGCGAAAGCCCATTGCCAGGCTTACGCCTGCACAGTTTGGTCAGCTTACGATCCTTGGCCTGACCCAGACCTCGATTCAGTACACCTTCTTTTATATCGGCCTGGCTTATACCACGGGCGTTAACGGTTCGATCATGAATGCGACCGGGACGTTTTTCAGCGTGCTTCTGGCGCACTTTATCTACCACAACGACAAGCTGAGCTATAACAAAACGCTTGGCTGTATTCTCGGGTTTGCCGGCGTAATGCTGGTGAATTTTCACAGCGGGCTAAGTGAGTTCCACTTTGTCTGGAACGGCGACGGGTTCGTGGTGCTGGCCGCCTTTATTCTGTCGGCGGCGACGCTCTACGGGAAACGCATCTCCCAGACCGTCGACCCCACGGTGATGACGGGCTGGCAGTTGGCGATTGGCGGCCTTGTGCTGGTAATCGGCGGATATGTAACGGGCGGCACGCTGGAGGTGCACAGCTTCACCGCCGCGGCGGTGCTGGGGTATTTGACGTTGCTGTCATCCGTGGCATTTGCCCTGTGGAGCGTGCTGCTTAAGGTGAACCGCGTGAGCATGATTGCCCCGTTCAACTTTGTGGTGCCGGTGGCGGGCACTGTGCTGTCCGCTATCTTCCTCGGTGAAAACATTCTTGATATCAAATATGCGATTGCGCTGGTGCTGGTCTGTTCGGGGATTTGGTGGGTGAATAAGCGGCGTGCCTGAGAACAGAATGCCGGGCGGCGGCTTCGCCTTACCCGGCCTGCGGAATTAACGTGCTCTGATAAAACTGCCGTCCGTCTGGCGGGTAAACAGCACCTGCTGACCATTTCCTGTATCAATCGTTAAGCCGGTGACCACCCCGCTGGCGTTCTGGCGGATCTGCACCATCTGGCCGTTTTGCAGGTTGCTGAGCGGTTTACCCGCGCCTTCTACCTGCGCCATGGCGTAAACGTCTGTCGCTGGCAGGTTGTGGTCGCGGAACAGTTGGGCCAGCGTTTTACCCGGCTCTACGCGATAAGAGCGCCACTGCTGCTCAATGCCGGTTGGCTGCTGAGCCTGAGGTTCAACGGGCGCAGCGGCCTGATCCTGGGGCTGCTCTTCCTGAACAGGTTCAGGTTCGACCGGTGCCATCTGACCCGGATCGTTGGACGGCGTAACAAGCTGAGTTTGCATCGGCTGCGAGTCTGGCTGCGGCCGGGTCTGGGACTGGATATCCAGCTGCGCATTGCGGGTAACGGGTGCCGTGTCGGCGTCGTCGCCCCCCGAAGGAAGCAGGAAGCCAATGATGACCAGCAGCGCGCCAATAATGATCCCTCTGCGGTGCAGAGGAGGCAGCGGGTCCATGAGGCGAAAATTGTCCGGCGCATGCCAGATTTTCGCCAGGGTAGGTTTCAGTTCAAATCGCCCGGGCATGGCTCTCCTCCTGCTCCGCGTCTTTTTATCCTGTGCTCCGAAGTATAGTTCGCTAACTGCCTGAACGGCGTGGCAAACCCGACATCCGTGACATCAGTTCGGGATTAATCCTGGTCCCCTCTATTGTTTCTGTTTCGCTGCGGTTTGTCACCTTTACTTAAGACAAAGTTTTACCCATAAGAGCATGGCTGATATGCTGCCCGCTACTTTAAATGTGATGGAAGGAAAACCCATGACCACCCCGACTTTTGACACTATCGAAGCGCAGGCAAGCTACGGCATCGGCTTGCAGGTAGGACAGCAGCTGAGCGAATCCGGCCTGGAAGGTCTGTTACCGGAAGCGCTGGTGGCGGGTATCGCTGACGCGCTGGAAGGCAATCACCCGGCCGTTCCGGTTGACGTTGTTCACCGCGCGCTGCGTGAAATTCATGAACGTGCTGACGCCGTGCGTCGCGCGCGCTTCGAAGAGATGGCAGCAGATGGCGTGAAATATCTGGAAGAAAACCGTGAGCGTGAAGGCGTGAACAGCACCGAGTCTGGCCTGCAGTTCCGCGTGATCAAGCAGGGCGACGGCGCTATCCCGGCGCGTACCGACCACGTTCGCGTACATTATACCGGTAAGCTTATCGACGGCACCGTGTTCGACAGCTCCGTACAGCGCGGTGAACCGGCTGAATTCCCGGTCAACGGCGTTATCGCAGGCTGGATCGAAGCGCTGACCCTGATGCCAGTGGGTTCTAAATGGGAACTGACTATCCCTCAGAACCTGGCCTATGGTGAACGTGGTGCAGGCGCATCCATCCCGCCATTCAGCACCCTGGTCTTTGAAGTCGAGCTGCTGGAAATCCTGTAATCGGCTTTTCTTATTTTCCTCTCTCCGCCCGGGGAGAGGAAAATAGCGAGAAAACCTATAGTTACGCCGGAATCAACATTTTATCTTGCAAACAAAACAGTTGCGTGTATTTTTGTGAGCTGTTTCGCGTTGTATGAGTGATATGACACTCACTTTAAACATATTATTAACATAATATCCAAATCATAGTATTCATCCCGCCGATTCTTACCTAATATCGATGAGTCCTTACGCAGGGACCGTCATTTTTTGACGTATTTAAAGGCCAGAAGAGCCTTAACAACACAGACAGGCATATACAGGAAAATATCACATGGTAGATCAGGTTAAAGTCGCCGCCGCTGAAGAGGCGGCGTCTGAACAGTCGCTACGGCGAAATCTCACAAACCGTCATATCCAGCTTATTGCCATTGGGGGTGCCATCGGTACCGGGCTGTTTATGGGGTCGGGCAAAACCATTAGCCTTGCCGGGCCGTCGATCATCTTCGTTTATATGATCATCGGTTTTATGCTCTTTTTCGTGATGCGTGCAATGGGTGAATTGCTGCTCTCGAACCTCGAATACAAATCCTTTAGCGACTTTGCTTCCGATCTGCTCGGCCCCTGGGCAGGCTATTTCACCGGCTGGACCTACTGGTTCTGCTGGGTAGTGACCGGCATGGCGGACGTCGTTGCCATCACGGCGTATGCACAATTTTGGTTCCCCGGTCTGTCGGACTGGGTGGCCTCGCTGGCGGTGATTGTCCTGCTGCTGAGCCTGAACCTGGCCACCGTAAAAATGTTCGGTGAGATGGAGTTCTGGTTCGCGATGATCAAAATCGTCGCTATCGTCGCGCTGATCGTGGTCGGCCTGGTGATGGTACTGACACACTTCCAGTCACCAACCGGCGTTCAGGCGTCATTTGCTCACCTGTGGAATGACGGCGGCTGGTTCCCGAAAGGCATCAGCGGCTTCTTTGCTGGTTTCCAGATTGCGGTATTCGCGTTCGTGGGGATTGAGCTGGTCGGGACCACGGCGGCGGAAACTAAAGATCCGGAGAAATCCCTGCCGCGCGCCATCAACTCGATTCCGATTCGTATCATCATGTTCTACGTGTTCGCGCTGATTATTATCATGTCCGTCACGCCGTGGAGCTCGGTGGTGCCAACCAAGAGCCCGTTCGTAGAGCTGTTCGTGCTGGTGGGGCTGCCTGCGGCAGCGAGCCTGATCAACTTTGTGGTACTGACCTCAGCGGCCTCGTCTGCCAACAGCGGCGTGTTCTCGACCAGCCGTATGCTGTTTGGTCTGGCGCAGGAAGGCGTCGCGCCGAGCGCGTTTGCCAAACTCTCTAAGCGCGCGGTACCGGCGAAAGGGCTGACCTTCTCCTGTATCTGCCTGCTGGGCGGCGTGGTGATGCTCTATGTTAACCCAAGCGTGATCGGGGCGTTCACGATGATCACCACGGTCTCGGCGATCCTGTTCATGTTCGTCTGGACCATCATCCTGTGCTCCTATCTGGTGTACCGCAAACAGCGTCCTCATCTGCATGAGAAATCAATCTACAAGATGCCGCTGGGCAAGCTGATGTGTTGGGTATGCATGGCCTTCTTCGTGTTCGTGCTGGTGCTGCTGACGCTGGAAGATGATACCCGTCAGGCGTTGATCGTCACGCCGCTGTGGTTTATCGCGCTGGGGCTGGGCTGGCTGTTTATCGGCAAAAAACGTATGGCTGGCATGCGTAAGTAAAAAAAGGCCACACCAGGTGTGGCCGAATTCGGACTTCATGAAGGCGCTCTCGGGCGCCTTTTTTTATTCGCCTGCGAGGGCACGCGGGAACAGAACGTTGTTCTCAAGGCTGATGTGTTCCATCAGGTCGTCGATCATTTCGTTAATGCCGTTGTACATCGCTTTCCACGTCGTACAGGCTTCCGGCGGCGGGGTGACGTTGTTGGTGGTGTGTTTGATCACTTCCAGAAGCTCGCCCGCATCGTCGTGTTCGCTTTCCATCACGCTGATGGGCCCCATGGCCTGGCTGCCCATTCCCTGTTTGATCATCGGGAAGAGGATCTGCTCTTCTTTCATCATATGGCTGGATAACTCTTCGTGCAGCATGGAGAGGTATTTCGCCAGCCCGCGCGGGACGGACGGTTTGTCGGCATGTACACGCTCAACCTTGGTCGCCTGCAGGATCAGCTCTGGCAGCTGTTCGCGGTGACGGTCGTGGTAACGCACGATGATGTGGTCGATGATGTCGGCCAGCGCGGTTGTGCGCCAGTCTTTTTCGACAGGCTGCTCGGCCAGTTTTGCCAGCTCGGCTTCGATAACCCCGACATCCAGCTCTTTGCGCGCTGCGGCACGCGCCAGCGTTTGCTTACCGCCGCAGCAGTAATCCATGTCGTATTTACGAAACAGCGCAGAAGCGCGCGGGATGGAGAGCGCCAGCTCGCCGAGGGGTTGGTCGCGGAAGGCCATAGCAGTTACCTCATCATCAATAATATAAGATGCATTTTAAATGCATCTTTAAGCCGAAGCTATAACCCTTTAGGGGCAAGGGCAAAACACGACGGCGATCACAAAAAAATCCTCTTAGTTAACTTGCTGAATGAATGCAGGAAATGGCTTTCGAAAGTTTTTAAAGGTGGAGAAACAGTAAACAACCTGCCGCGCCTGCCGATAGATACACGTCGGACAATACCTGCATATAAAAAGGCAACGCATGTTTAAACGTATAAAAGTCATAACCCTTCTGATTTCGGTGCTGCTGGTGCTCGGCATCATGCAACTGATCTCTGCGGGCATTTTCATTAATGCGCTGAATAACGATAAAGAAAACTTCACCGTTTCTCAGCTTTCCAGCCAGAACGTGGCGGAGTTTACCGACGCGTGGATCAGCCTGAACCAGGCACGCGTGACCCTGAACCGAGGCATGCTGCGTCTGCAAAGCAGCATGGCGAATCAAATTAACGGCGGGCAGCTGAACGAGCTGGTGAACACCGCGAAAAACCTGCTGGCCGATGCGCAGGCGCATTACGACAAATATTACGCGCTGCCTGAAACGCCGGGTATGGATGAAAAACTGGCCGACCGGCTGGAAGAGCAGTATCGCATTTACTCCGCCACGCTGACGCAAATGAACGTTCTGCTGGGCCAGGGCAATCTGGAAGATATGTTCAAGCAAAATGCTGAACAGAAGCAGACGGCGATGCAAAAGGTGTATCGCGAGTGGCGTGAAGCGCAGGCTGCGCTGACCAGTAAAGGTATCCAGGATAATGAAAGCGACTATAAGCGCATTCTGTGGATCCTCTCGGCGGTGATGCTTCTGGTGATTGCAGTGATTATCTCCAGCTGGATAGCGATGCGTCGTGTGCTGCTGCTGCCGCTGGACGAGGTGATTCAGCATATCCGCGCTATCGCCGCAGGGGATTTAACCCAGCCGATTCAGGCGCAGGGTAAGAATGAGATGGCCGTACTGGCGCGCAACGTTCAGGAGATGCAAACGTCGCTGGCGAACACGGTCGGGGTGGTGCGTGAAGGCGCAGACACAATCTATACCGGCGCGGGTGAAATCTCTGCGGGCAGCAACGATCTCTCTTCCCGTACCGAGCAGCAGGCCGCGTCGCTGGAAGAAACCGCCGCCAGCATGGAACAGCTCACCGCGACCGTGAAGCAAAACGCCGATAACGCCCGTCAGGCGTCCCGTCTGGCGCTGGATGCGTCTTCCACCGCGAAGAAGGGCGGCAACGTGGTAGAGGGTGTGGTGCGCACGATGGATGAGATCGCCACCAGTTCCAGCAAAATCGCGCAGATTACCAACGTGATTGACGGTATTGCCTTCCAGACCAACATTCTGGCGCTGAACGCAGCAGTTGAAGCGGCACGTGCGGGCGAGCAGGGCCGCGGCTTTGCGGTCGTTGCGGGCGAAGTTCGTACGCTTGCCCAGCGCAGCGCGCAGGCGGCAAAAGAGATCAAAGGATTGATCGATGATTCCGGCGAGCGCGTCAGCGCAGGTTCACAGCTGGTCAATGAGGCCGGTGCGACCATGGCGGAGATCGTCAGCGCGGTAACCCGCGTCACCGACATCATGGGTGAAATCGCCTCGGCGTCTGACGAGCAGAGCCGCGGCATTGATCAGGTCGGCCAGGCGGTAGCCGAGATGGACCGCGTGACGCAGCAGAACGCCTCGCTGGTGGAGGAGTCTGCGGCAGCAGCGGCGGCGCTGGAAGATCAGGCCGCTCGCCTGAACGACGCGGTGGCGGTGTTTAAGATTACCCGCAGCCAGGCGGTGAAAGCGGCCCCGGTGAAAACCTACGCACCAAAAGCGCAGCCCGTCGCGACGGCATCTGAAGCGAACTGGGAAACGTTTTAACATCATGCTGCTTACCCGGCCTACGTTCGAGAACATTCCAGGCCGGGTAAGGCCAGCCGCCACCCGGCGAAAAGCTCACACCTCCGACGCCGGAACAACCCTCGGTTTTTCCGGCTTCGCCCTCACCGCTATCACCACCCCAATCACCAGCAACGCGATCCCGCAGGCCGTTAACAGCGGCGGCACGCTCTGGCGCATCAGGAAGGTGTAGAGCAGCCCGGCGAGGGTTTCAAAGACAATCAGCGGCCCTAAGATCACCGTCGGCAACTTCTGGCTGGCGATATTCCAGCACAGCGCACCCACCCATGAACACAGCACCGCAATGGCAATCATCAGCCCGACGAATACCCACGGGCGCGGCCCCAACGGCAGAGCGAATGCCGACTGCTGGCTCCCCAGCCAGAGACACGCCCCGGCATAGCCCACCAACGAGACAGGGAGCGTCACCAGCGCCTGCGCTGTCGCCCACATCATCGGATGTTTGTCGGGATTTTCCCGCAGCCAGCGCGCGTTGCGCAGGGCATACCACGCCCAGCACACGACAGAAATGAAGGCTAAAAAAATTCCCGAACCGTAGCGCCATAAGCTGAAGTCGGCCAGCCCGTGACGCAGCTCGGCAACATTCACGCATATCAGCCCCACGGCAATGCACACCAGAGCGGGCAGCATCTTCGACCACGCCAGTTTGCCATCCCGCTGGCTGTAAAGCAGATTTGCGAACACAGGAATAACGACCGGCAGCGTGCCGATAATCATGGTCGAAACGGGCGCGCCGGTGCGCTGAATGGCGCTTGCCAGGCAGGCGTAATAGATAAGGTTACCCATCATGGTTAACCCCAGCGCCGTCCACCAGTCCCGGCGGCTCAACTGCCGGAGCCGCGCACGGCCCAGCCACGCCAGCGGGATAGCGATCAGCCCCAGCGCCAGGTAGCGTCCAGTGGACTGTAAAATGGCCGGGTACTCCGGCACGATCAGAGGGCCGACAAAAATCAGCCCCCACATCAGACCTGCAAGCAGGGCATACAACACGCCGCTAATCATTTTTCCATCCACATTGAATTGTTCAACATCCAGTGTAGGAGGGGAAAATGTGTACGTATTGTATGAGGTTGCGCATTAACGCGACGTAACCTGCTTCTGGTAACGCACGGGCGTAATGCCGTAGCGGTGGGTAAAGGCGCGGGTTAAATGCGACTGATCGGTCAGCCCGGTTGCGGCAGCCACATCGGCGGCGGGCATGCCCTGGGTGAGAAATGCCTTGGCGCGCCACAGGCGGATAGCCATCAGCATCTGGTGCGGCGTCACGTGAAAATGGGCTTTGAACTGGCGCTGAAAATGGTAAGGGCTAAGCGAGACCACGTTTGCCAGCTCGTCGAGCGTCAGGGAGTGCATGTAGTTGTCGTGCAGATACTCGCGCACGCGTTCGAAGCGGTGCGCGCCTTCCTGAACCACCGGCGCGTGGCGGGCGAGGGGCTGGAAGCTCTCAATCAACGTCAGCAGCAGGCCTTTTTGCGCCAGCGGATCCTGCGTATGCCACAGGCCGTAGATCAGCTGGCCAATTCGCTGCGAGCGCACGGGGTCGTAGCGGGTCACGTCGCTAAACCACCAGTGGCGCAGGCCGGTCACCTCTTCCAGTAGCCCGGGTTCGATATAGACCATCCGGTAGCGCCAGCCATCTTCCGTAGCGGACTCGCCGGTGTGGATCTCGTCCGGGTTCATGGTGACAACGGATTTTTCCGGCGCAAGGTGCTGCGTGCCGCGGTAGCGAAAGCGCTCGGCACCGGTCTCGATAGTGCCGATGCCGAAGGCTTCGTGGGTGTGAGGCTCAAAGGCGTAGCCGGAGATATGCGCGTGATAAAGCTCGAGGCCCGGCAGCTGCGGCAGATGGCGAAAGCGCGCGCTGTCTCTCTCATCGGTGAACTGATCGGGTACGCCTTGCACGGTGAGCCTCCTTGTGGGTCATCTCGTTATTATCAGAGATGACCCGTGGGGATGCCACAAAAATAACCAGGCCGTAACAGTTACAGGATGGCGCTGATGCTCTGCGCCAGCGGCGTCGTCGGGCGACCAATCAGGTTACTGAGCGTACGGCTGTCGTCGAACAGACCGCCTTTCGATGCGCCAGTGTCGGAGTCAGCCAGCATATCCGCGAGACCGGCAGGCAGGCCTGCGCCCTTCAGTGCGGCGGCAAAATCTGCTTCGCTCAGGTTTTGATAGGCCACCTTTTTCCCGCTCTGTTTGCTCAGCTCAGCCGCCAGCTCGCTCAGCGTCCAGGCGTTATCGCCCGCCAGCTCATAAACCTTGCCAGCGTGGCCCTCTTCTGAAATCACTTTTGCGGCGGCCGCGGCGTAATCCGCACGGGTCGCAGAGGCAATTTTGCCTTCACCCGCCGCGCCGATAAACACGCCGTGCTCAAGGGCCGGTGGCGCGCTTGCCAGATAGTTTTCGGTATACCAGCCGTTGCGCAGCAGAGCGTAAGGCACGCCGGACTCTGCCAGCGCTTTTTCGGTTTGTACGTGCTCAACGTGCAGGCCCAGCGGCGAGGTATCCGCATGCAGCAGGCTGGTGTAGGCAATAAATTTCACTCCGGCGGCTTTGGCGGCGTTAATCACGTTCTGATGCTGCGTGGCGCGCTGGCCCACTTCGCTGGAGGAGATTAAAAGCAGTTTATCCACGCCGCCCAGCGCGGCGGTGAACGCGGCTTCGTCAGCGTAATCCGCCTGGCGAACCACCACTCCCTGCTGGCTCAGCGCGTCGGCTTTCGCCGGGTTACGCACAATGGCGACAATCTGGTTCGCCGGAACGGTTTTTAACAGCTGTTCAATAACGAGGTGGCCAAGCTGGCCGGTTGCGCCGGTAATCGCGATCATGATCATTCTCCTTCGTGTTTGTCTGGTGTTATGGCACACTAGCATCATCACTAACTTTTAGTAAGTACGTACAAAAAGGTAAGTATGAAAATGACGATACCGACGCTCAGCGAGCAAATGCGCGACGGAAATCTCTTTGCCGAGCAGTGCCCTTCCCGTGACGTGCTCAAGCATGTCACCAGCCGCTGGGGCGTGCTGATCCTCGTGGCGCTACGCCAGGGGACGCATCGCTTCAGCGATCTGCGGCGCAAGATGGGCGGGGTGAGCGAAAAGATGCTGGCCCAGTCGCTGCAGGCGCTGGAACAGGACGGGTTTGTCGACCGGGTTTCGTATCCGGTCGTACCGCCGCACGTGGAATATAGCCTCACGCCGTTAGGCATTGAGGTGAGCGAGAAGGTGGCCGCGCTGGCCGACTGGATAGAACTGAACACGCCGCAGGTGCTGGCGAACCGGGATGAGCGGGCGGCGTAAAAGCCGGGTGGCGGCTGCGCCTCACCCGGCCTACACGGTCGGGTAAGCGAAGCGCCACCCGACACAATCACCGCTACTTGCTCAGGTCTACCTGATAAATCGCGAACCCGATATCATCGGTCGCCACCTTTTTCATCGGATACTGCGCCTTGTCCTTGATAAACGTGGCCGCCTTATCAGACGGAGAGGTTTCAAAGCGGATATCCAGCGGCGTATCGCTGTGGATCGGTGCCAGACGCCAGTTGTTGTCGACCGCCGGATGAATTGCGCCCGTTTTCTTCGATTCTGCGCCGATCCACGCCGCCAGCACCGAGCGGTTCTCGTCCGGTGAGGCAAAGGCGATGTGGTCGTCACCCGTGCCGGCAAACTTCCCGCCGTAGGCGCGATAGTTATTGGTCACGACGAGGAAGGTCGCATTCGGATCGATAGCCTTGCCGTTGAAGGTCAGGTTCTTGATGCGCTCCGCCTGCGGATGAATGGCCTGGCACTCGCCGTCATATTTTGCGGGCTGGGTGACATCAATCTGGTATTTCACGCCGTCGATCACGTCGAAGTTGTAGGTGCGGAACCCGTCCCAGTTGATCAGCGACTGCGGCTTGCTGCTGTTCGGGTCAATCTGGTTAAACTGCCCGGCGGAGCACTCCAGCCACTCCTTCACCTCGCTGCCCGTCGCTTTCACCACGACCAGCGTGTTCGGGTAGAGATAAAGATCGGCGGCGTTACGGAAGGTGAGCTGGCCTTTTTCAACCTCAACGTAGCTGGCCGGATCGTTCTTGCGCCCGCCCACCTTGAACGGCGCGGCAGCGGAGAGCACCGGCAGTTTTGCCAGGTCCGGATCGCCCTGAATATAGTGTTCGGCGTAGGCTTTCTGCGCCATGTTAACCACCTGAACGGTCGGGTCGTCCTGCACCAGCGCCAGGAAGCTGTACATGTTATCGGCTGATTTACCAATCGGCTTGCTGACGAATTCACGCGTAGCGTCATGGTCATGCTTCAGTACCTCGACCAGCTTTTTATCCTCACCCGCCAGCGATTTTTTGGCAGCTGCGTCGTAGATCGGGCGCGCTTCGGCTTTCGACTGAATCACCTTCCAGCTGCCGCTGTCGTTATTAAGAACCAGATCCACCACGCCAAGATGGTCTCCCCACATGCCCGGCATCACCGACGGCACGCCGTTGAGCGTGCCCTTGTCGATATCCGCGCCTTTGATACTGGCGAAATCTTTCCCCGGGAAGACCGCGTGGGCGTGACCAAACAGAATCGCATCCACGCCTTTCACTTCACTCAGGTAGTAGACCGAGTTTTCCGCCATGACCTGATACGGATCGGCTGACAGGCCAGAATGGGCGACAACGACCACCACATCGGCCCCTTTCTCGCGCATCTCCGGTACGTATTTGCGCGCGGTCTCGGTGATGTCGTTCACCGTCACCTTCCCGTCGAGGTTCGCTTTATCCCACGTCATGATTTGTGGCGGGACAAAACCGATATAGCCAATTTTCAGCGTCTGGGTGTTACCGTCTTTATCGACCACCTGGGTCTCTTTAATCAGGTAAGGGGTGAACAGGGGCTTTTGGGTCTTAACGTCGATGATATTGGCGTTAACGTACGGGAATTTCGCGCCAGCGAGCGCATCGTGAAGGTACGTCAGGCCGTAGTTGAACTCGTGGTTACCGAGGTTACCGACGGTATAATCCAGGGTGTTCATCGCTTTATAGACCGGGTGGATCTCCCCTTTTTTTATCCCTTTCGCCGCCATGTAATCCCCGAGCGGACTGCCCTGGATCACATCTCCGTTATCGACCAGCACGCTGTTTTTCACTTCGCCCCGGGCGGCGTTGATCAAACTTGCGGTGCGTACCAGTCCAAATTTTTCAGTAGGCGTATCTTTGTAGTAATCGAAGTCCATCATGTTGCTGTGCAGGTCGGTTGTTTCCAGGATCCGAAGATCCACCGTCGCCGCCTGTACGCTTGCTGCAATCAGCGTTGCCAGAAGGGTTGCGCTAAACTTAATCATCACAGGAGTCCTTTTTTCGATCCAGGCCACAAAAGAATATGTATCTATAGTGCGTTGCTTACAGAAGTGTGAATCCTGCCAGAAATGAGGATGATTTAACCGGGATTGCTTCACAGATAGCGGAATTGTTCACATTACGATATAACTAAAACAATAAGTTATGCCCACTGCGTTAACGAAGAGGTGGAGAATGTTAGATAAAATTTGTCAGCTCGCACGGGATGCGGGTGATGCCATCATGCAGGTTTACGACGGTACAACGCCGATGGACGTGGTCAGCAAAGCGGACGACTCCCCGGTGACGGCGGCGGATATCGCGGCGCATGGCATTATTTTGAAAGGCCTGCAGGCGCTAACGCCAGATATCCCCGTGTTATCAGAAGAAGCCCCGCAAAGCTGGGATGAGCGCCAGCACTGGCAGCGTTACTGGCTGGTGGACCCGCTGGACGGCACCAAAGAGTTTATTAAGCGTAACGGGGAATTCACGGTCAATATCGCCCTGATTGAAAAAGGCAAAGCGGTGCTGGGGGTGGTCTACGCGCCGGTCATGAACGTGATGTACAGCGCGGCAGAAGGTAAGGCCTGGAAAGAGGAGTGCGGCGTGCGCAAGCAGATCCAGGTCCGCGATGCGCGTCCGCCGCTGGTGGTCATCAGCCGTTCGCACAGCGACAGCGAGCTGCAGGAATATCTGCAACAGTTGGGTGAGCACCAGACCACCTCGATTGGCTCTTCGCTGAAGTTCTGCCTGGTGGCAGAAGGGCAGGCGCAGCTTTATCCGCGTTTCGGGCCAACCAACGTCTGGGACACGGCGGCAGGCCACGCGGTTGCCGCGGCGGCCGGGGCACATGTCCACGACTGGCAGGGCAAGCCGCTGGACTACACCCCGCGCGAGTCTTTCCTCAATCCCGGCTTTCGCGTTTCGCTGTACTAATCCAGCAGCTTATGCAGCAGGGCGACGACCTGCTGCACCTCATCCTGCGTCAGCGCCCCGTCTTTCACCCACTGCACGCGGCCCTCTTTATCCAGCACCATAATCGCCGAGCTTTCTTCATCCAGCGCCCAGGCTTTACGCGTCACACCGTTGCTGTCGACGATAAACTGCGACCAGGGGTAGAGCTTTTTATTGCTCTCAAGGCTTGAGCGCACAAACATCCCGGAGCCGGGAATGGCATCGTCGGTGTTCACAATCGTGGTGGTCTGGTAGCGGTCATGCGGCAGTTTTGCGGTCTTGATCGCTTCCACCAGGGTTGCGTTTTTCTCTTTTGCCGATGTACGGCCAGCAATATGTTGTACAACTCTCACTTTCCCTGCGAGCTGCGCGCTATTCCAGGGTTTGTAGCTAAACTTATCATTGTCGAGAATCAATTCTCCCCGGTCTGCAATACCGACTGGCGGTACGCGTTGTCCTTTTTCAATGTTGTGCGCGCAAGCCCACAGGGGCAGAAGCAGGCATGCTGCTCCCAGGATGCTACGTAGGGTCATGGTGTTTCCTTATTATTTGCAGGTGATCCGACCACTTGGTCATGCACTTTTAATCATAAGTGCGATCAATGAGGTTTTCCCGCAATCCCGATGCCAGTTTGCGGGTGAACGCACATATCCATGAAAAAACGACGGCTTATACTGCGCTCAGTCACGGTTTGCATAGATTATTCTGATTAATTGTAATCATACGGTAAATAAACTTATGCACACTGGGTAACAACGAGGTTCTGGTCTATAGTCATTGGGCAATAAAATTTGCGCTCCGGACAGTCGGGCCGATTGTGGCGCCGCAAGAGCGTATGATTCGCAGGAGAGACAAGAATGAAAATTTTCCAACGCTACAACCCGCTTCAGGTGGCGAAGTACGTGAAGATCCTGTTCCGTGGACGGTTGTACATCAAGGATGTTGGCGCTTTTGAGTTCGATAAGGGCAAAATCCTTATCCCAAAAGTGAAGGACAAACAGCATTTTTCTGTGATGTCCGAAGTCAACCGTCAGGTTATGCGTCTGCAAACTGAGATGGCTTAACCAACGTGCTATGCAGTAGTAAATAAGCAGTAGTAGATAAAAAGACGGCTCCCGATGGGAGCCGTTGATGTTTGTGGGGACAGGCACGTTATGCCGAGACCTTCTCTTCCGCATCCGGCAGCTTTGGCACCAGCACGGTCGGTTTGTTGTCAATGCGCGTCACCAGCAGCTGGTCGATGCGGTAGTTATCAATATCCACCACTTCAAACTTAAACCCGGAGAACTTCACCGAGTCGGTGCGTTTCGGGATTTTGCGCAGCATGAACATCATAAAGCCGCCGATGGTCTCGTAATTGCCGGACTGCGGGAACTCGTCGATATCCAGAACGCGCATCACGTCTTCAATTGGCGTACCGCCGTCAATCAGCCATGAGTTGTCATCACGCTGAACGATTTGCTCTTCCAGCCCCTGGCCGACCAGGTCGCCCATCAGCGTGGTCATTACGTCGTTGAGGGTGATAATCCCCACCACCAGCGCGTATTCGTTCATGATCACCGCGAAGTCTTCCCCGGCAGATTTAAAACTTTCCAGCGCTTCAGAGAGCGTCAGGGTGTCCGGCACAATCAGGGTATTGCGGATCTGCACGCCGCTGTTGAGCGCCAGGCTCTGATTCGCCAGCACCCGGTTCAGCAGGTCTTTGGAGTCGACGTAACCGATGATGTGGTCAATGTCTTCATTACAAACCAGGAACTTAGAATGCGGATGTTCTGCGACTTTTTGCTTCAGGCTCTGTTCGTCTTCGTGCAGATCGAACCAAATCACGTTTTCACGTCCGGTCATGGACGACGGCACGGTACGGGATTCCAGTTCAAATACGTTCTCGATAAGCTCGTGCTCCTGCTTACGCAGCACGCCCGCCAGGGCTCCCGCTTCGAAGACCGCGTAGATATCGTCAGAGGTGATGTCGTCTTTACGCACCATCGGGATTTTGAACAGGCGGAAGATGCTGTTGGCCAGACCGTTGAAGAACCAGACCAGCGGGCGGAACAGGAACAGGCAGAAGCGCATCGGGTTGATGATACGCAAAGCCACGGCTTCAGGCGCAATCATACCGATGCGTTTCGGGGTTAAATCCGCAAACAAAATGAACAGGCCCGTCACCAGCGAGAAGGAGAGGATGAAGCTCAACTGCTCGGAGAGTTCCGGTGAAAAGTAGCGTGAGAACAGGCCGTGGAATACCGGCGAGAACGCCGCATCGCCCACGATACCGCCCAGAATGGCGACCGCGTTCAGGCCAATCTGCACCACGGTAAAGAACATGCCGGGGTTTTCCTGCATCTTCAGAATGCGTGATGCATTGATGTTGCCCTCGTCGGCAAGCAGCTTGAGTTTGATTTTACGGGAGGCGGCCAGCGAGATCTCGGATATCGAGAAAAATGCACTGACCGTGATAAGACAAAGTATTACTAAAATACTGTTTAACATAGTTTATCCGGCTTCAGCCAGATCCTCGGAAGGGAAGTTGATTACGTTTGTGTGAAGACACATAGAATACGGCTCGTAGCGTTGAGCCGATTATTTCAGCGGTAGTATAGCGTAAAGACCTGTAAATCTGCCAGAGGTCACGGTTTCGTCACGGCAGCTGTGGCAGGAGCCGGGCCATTGGCGGCCCGGCAGTCTACCCTGAGCGCCTATTTTGCGCCTGACAGACTAACGTTTCCTGTCGTGCGACGCGTGGCATCACCTCCCCACACTTCGTCATACTCATAGCCTGTGAGCTGCTTGATGACGACGCGGGTAGTGTCGTCGCAGTCGCGGTAATCACCGCCAAGCTTGCGGCGGGCAATCTCCCTGAGCAGCGTTTTGTGGGTTTCCCGGGTGAGCTTGAACCGGTAGGTGGTGAAGAAACTCACCGCCAGCAGCGCCGCCGTGGCGAAGATCATCAGCCCGATGATGGCGTTCAGCGCGCTTTCCGGCTGCGCGCCGCTGCCTTTCACGAAACCAGACTCCTGCAACACCAGGCCGATAATCATGATGGCAATCGCCACGGTACTTTTGCGCGTCAGCACCATCACGCCTGCAAAAATTCCTTCGCGGCGCTGCTGTGTGACCATCTCATCAATATCGGGAATAAAGCTGTAGATGTTCCAGGGGATGTAATAAAGCCCGGAACGCGCGGCACCCAGCAGGATAAAGACCGCCGAGAACACCAGGGTTGGCACCTGCGTTTTGGTGAGATAGACCGTAAAAAGAAACGCCAGCACGCAGAAAATACAGCCGTAGGAGAACCGCAGCGCGGCGGAAGGGGTCATGTTGAGCCGGTTTAACAGCAGCATAAAGCCATAGGTTCCCGGCACCGAAGCAAAGGCGGCAATACTCAGCCAGCCGGACACGGCGGCGGCATCCTGACTCAGGCAATACACCACGTAGTAGGTAAAGACTGAGCCAAACACGTCCATGGCGGTAAACGAGAAGATATAAATCATGATATGCAGCCGGAACGCCCGAATACGGAAGGACGAGAAGAGATCGAGCACCAGATATTTTAAATGGTTGACGAGACCGCTGCTGCGCTGATTATCGACCTTAAAGCTGGACTCCTGCTGTACGTCTTTGGCTTCCCAGGTGGTAAACCAGGTAATAAAGACCGCGATACAGAAGACGCAGGAAAATATCAGTCCGGTGAGGGTATAAGTAAACGGGTTATCTTTGCCGGTAAACTGCATGATAACGCCGGGAACGGAGACCGCTAAAAAGCCCCCCAGCTGCGAGCAGATCATCCGTACCCCGGAGAGGCGGCTACGCTCCTCGTAGCGGTTGGTCATCTCTGCCGCCAGCGTTTCCCACGGCACCAGCACCATCGCCGACAGCAACTCGATGGACAGATAGGTGCCAAGGTAGTACCAGTAGCCCATGTCCGTCAGCCACAGCAGGGCATAGAGAAACATCAGGGGCGAACTCAGCAATAGAAAGAAGCGCCGCCGCCCGAATTTACGCCCGAGCCAGGTATCACCGAAATTATCGGTAACGTAGCCCATAATCGGGCTTAAGAGGGCATCAATGACGCGGGCGATGGCAAAGATGGAGCCGGCCTCGACGACCGACAACCCGCAATAGGTAGTGTAAAAAAATAACAGCCAGGTGCCGATAATGGCGAAAGCGCCTCCGCCAAACAGATCGGTTATGCCGTAGCCAAGCGCCACGCCATAACCAACTCTACGTTCAGTTGGTTTGACCATAATATTGTCCAGTGTAGGGTAATGAATGACCCGTTTTCGGGTCGTATTTTTATTAAGTTCTGGAATGCAAATTACGATTTAGTGGGTGATATCTATCCATTGCCGTAGTTGAGATGACCTATAAATTGCCTCCACAAGCCTGAGTGAGTGTCCGGCGGCGCGGATATCGGTGTAGTCCGTGACCTCCGGGTGAAGAAGGGCGTGATAAAAGCGGCGGATCGCCTGCTGGTGGCCCAGCCCCCAGTAGCTTTTGGCCGTGCCGTCCGGGGCAGAGTCGCTCGCCAGCCGGATGCGCTCCCCGGACGCGATCCGCCAGAGGGTGTTGTCGTTAAGCTGTAGCGTGCCGTGCTCGCAGTGGATCTCAAGCAGCAGGGGCGAGTCCGTGGTATTGCAGTTGCTGGCGTAAAACAGCCCGCGCGCGCCGTTGGCAAAGTGCAGCGTGGCCATCGCGCTGTCCTCTCCTTCGGTCACGTCGGCCAGTTCGCCGCTGTCGACCACCCCTTTTAGCCGGGTGACGCCGCCCGCGAACCACTGCATCAGGTCGAGGGTGTGAATGGCCTGGTTAATCAGCAGGCTGCCGCCCTCCGTTGCCAGACGACCGCGCCAGGGACTGTCGGTGTAATACGCCCCCGACCGGGACCAGGTGAGCACCGCCCGGATGCTCAGCATTCTCCCCAGCCCGCCGTCCTCCAGCTCTTTACGGATGCGCAGGCTGGTCGGATTGAGCCGGTTCTGGTAGCACACGCCGAGCTTGCCGGTCGCCTGTGCGGCGGCCGCCATGATGTCGGCCAGTTCACTGCTGTTCATCACCACCGGTTTTTCGCAAAATACGTGCTTACCGGCGTTAAGCGCCGCCAGGATCATGTTTTTATGCTCGAAATGGGGCGTGCAGATGTGCACCACGTCGAGGGTGTCATCGAGCAGCATCTCCCGGTAATCCTGATAAAAGCGGCACTGATAGGCCATTCCCAGCTTCAGCCCTTTCACGCTGTCGGTATCGGCCAGCGCGCGCAGCGCGACGTTGGGGATCTGACGCAGGGCGTTCACATGGCAGCTATGAATGGCCCCGCAGCCGATAATGGCGCTGTTGAGGATGTCCATCGGCGTCTCCCTTATCCTGCCGCGTTCGCGAGCATTTGCGCCTTCACGCACAGCTCGGCGGCCTTAAAGGCGTGCGCCTGGGTCATGGCGTTTTCCGTGCGGTGCAGGCAGTCGAGGATCAGTTCGCCAAAGAACGGGAACCCGACCTGCCCGGCAACGGGGTAGCGGAACTCACCCTCCTTGTTGACGAGATACACCACGTCCTGCTCGCCGCGGGTCAAATCGACGTACTTGCGGATCTCGATATACCCCTCGGTACCCAGCAGCGTCAGCCGTCCGTCGCCCCAGGTCGACAGCCCGTCTGGGGTGAACCAGTCGCAGCGGAAATAGCCGCTCGCGCCGTTCTCACCTTTGATCATCGCGTCACCGAAATCTTCAAACGCCGGGTACTGCGGATGGTTCACGTTGCGCACCTGGCTGGCAACGATGTGCGCCTCGTGGTTGCCGGTGTAAAACAGGAACTGCTCGATCTGGTGGCTGCCGATGTCGCAGAGGATGCCGCCGAAGTCGCGGCGATCGTAGAACCACGCCGGGCGGCCCTGTCCCTCACGGTGTGGCCCCATGCCCAGCGTCTGCACCACGCGGCCAATCGCCCCCTGCTGCACCAACTGTCCGGCGAACACGGCGCTTTCTACGTGCAGGCGTTCGCTGTAGTAAACCGCGTATTTTTTACCGGTCTTCTCCACCATTGCTTTGGCGTCGGCCAGCTGTTCAAGGGTGGTCAGCGGCGCTTTGTCGGTAAAATAGTCCTTACCGGCGGCCATGGCTTTCAGCCCCAGCGCGCAGCGCCCGGAGGGAATGGCGGCCCCGGCCACCAGGCGCACCGCGTCATCGCTGAGAATAACCTCCAGCGAACGGGCCACTTGCACCTGCGGATACTGCTGCACAAACGCATCCACCTTCACTGGATCGGGATCGTAAACCCATTTCAGCGTCGCACCCGCCTCAATCAGCCCGTTGCACATGCCGTAGATATGCCCGTGATCGAGCGCGGCGGCGGCAAAGACAAACTCGCCTTCCTGCACGACCGGCTGTGGCTTGCCGACCGGCGCGTAGTTCATTCCGTCATTTTTATTCATTGTCAGACTCCTCGATCCAGATCTTTGCCCAGAGGGATAGCGCCCACTTCGCTGAAGTTAGCGACGCTGGCGGATTTCTCGTAAAAGCGGGGGGCGAGCGCGTTGGTCCCGCCGGTGCGGTAAAACGGATCGTCGCGAAGGATTGGCAGCGACACCACCGCGCGCGTAATCGACGATTTATAGATCGCCGTAATCAGCTCCAGGGCACGCTTGCCCTGCACGCCGTCGACCAGCGGAGCCGTGCCTTGCTCAATGGCATCAAGCAGGTCGTTGATCTGCCCGGTGTGCAGCGTCCATTTAAGCGTTGGCGTCTCCTGAAACACGGCATTAAGCCGCGCTTCCCGCTGCCGATCCTGTACCTCCTGCGGGAAACCGTTGTCGGCGCTGACGCTGGCATAGGCCTGCCACGGCGCGGAGATACGCGCCTTATCGCCCTGAATAATGATTTTTTGATCTTCCCCGTGATGGACCACCGACGCGGTGATCTGCGCGAGCGCGCCGCTGGGGTATTTGAAAATGGCGGCGCTGAGATCCTCCACCTCGGCGTTGTCGTGCGCCACGTTGGTCATCATCGCCACCACCTCGGACGGGAAGCCGAGCATCCACTGAACGGCGTCGATGTGGTGTACGGCGTGATTAAGCGTGCAGCCGCCGCCCTCTTTCTCCCAGGTGCCGCGCCACCACAGGTCGTAGTAGCAGTGGCCGCGCCACCAGAAGGAGTCTACCTGAGCGTGGCAGACAGTCCCCGCAAGGCCCGAGTCCAGCGCCGCCTTCAGCCGCCAGAAGGCGTCGGTAAACCGGTTCTGGGCAATTACCGAGAGGATTTTGCCGCTCGACTGTTGGGCGGCGATCATCGCGTCGCACTCCTCCAGCGAGGCGGCCATCGGTTTTTCACACAGCACGTTGCAACCGGCATGAAGCGCGTCAATGCTAATCCCGGCATGCACGTAGGGCGGGGTACACACGTCAACGATATCGAGATTGGGTTCAGATTCCAGCATCTGCCGGTGGCTTTCGTACACCCGGGCGTCCGTCAGGCCGTAGCGCACTTTTTTCTCGTGCGCCTTGTCCGGGTAGATATCGACCAGCGCCACAATCCGGCAGCGCGATCCAAACTGTAAATAGCCCTGAATATGGTTATGGGAGATATTGCCTGTTCCCACGATGGCGACATTGATCATGCTCTCTCCTCGGTCTTTACCAGGTGCCAGAGGCATCCAGGGTGATGCTGGTGGCCTCTTTGTCGGCAGAGGTGGCGATGCGCTGCTGAAGCAGGCGCAGATACTGTTTTTCGTTGAGCGGCAGTTCCACCCAGTCGTCGGTCCAGGTGGAAAGGTGCATCGCGTTGGAGAGCGTCAGCCCGCGAATGCCTTCCAGACCGGGGGCAATCAGCGGCTCGCCGCGCAGGATCGCCGCGCAGAAGTTAGCGGTAATGACGTGATGTTCGCTGTATTCCGGGGCCACGGGGATCGTGACTTCCCAGCACTCCGGCTCGCCGAAGCCGTTCTGCCAGCGGGCGTTAAATGCGGTTTCGGATTCGCGCAGCCGCCAGAAGCGCAGTTTGCCTTCTTCCACGACCACTTTGCCGCGGTCGCCTGCAATCTCCAGGCGGTTGGTGCCCGGCGTTTCGGCGACGGTGGTGATAAACACCCCGGTGGCTCCGTTGGCGTATTCGGCGTAGGCCGTAACTTCGTCTTCAACCTCGATATCGCGGTGTTTGCCGAACTGGCAAAACGCGCGCAGACGCACCGGCATGCCCACCAGCCACTGCCAGAGATCGAGCTGATGCGGGTCCTGGTTGAGCAGCACGCCGCCGCCTTCACCCTTCCAGGTGGCGCGCCAGCCGCCGGAGTTGTAGTAGCTCTGCGAGCGA
Organism: Enterobacter sp. 2VL; assembly: GCF_005503595.1. NCBI lineage: Bacteria > Pseudomonadati > Pseudomonadota > Gammaproteobacteria > Enterobacterales > Enterobacteriaceae > Enterobacter > Enterobacter sp. 2VL. Next base: position 420,060 of record NZ_SCNE01000004.1, on the reverse strand, counting down.
TACCAATTGGTGATTATCCAGTTGGAGCGGCGGATTTCGCCCAGCTCGCCGCTGTCGATCAGGTCTTTAACCTTCTGATAGAGCGGGTTAGGGCGCTGGTTATACATGATGCCAAAGGTCACGTCGCACTCGCGGGCGCAGGCGTTCATCTCCTGCACCTGTGCGGTATAAACCCCCGCCGGTTTCTCGCACAGGGTATGAATGCCGCTGCGCATCGCCAGCATCGACAGGCGCGGATGGTCGTAATGCGGAGTGGCGACGATAACCGCGTCAATAAGCCCACTCTGGAGCATCTCCTGCGCGTCGCTGAACAGAGGAATATCGCCTGTCAGCTGGCGAATCGCCGGATGCTTTTCCGGCGCATTGTCGCAAACCGCCGTCAGACAGGCGTCGCTGACGGTGCCCGCCAGTAAATAGCGCGCGTGAACCGTACCAATATTACCGATTCCAATAATGCCAAAACGTACCTTTTCCATGTCACACCTTAATTTCAGTCGAAAAGAGTGATGACCGGAAAATAAGAAAGGGATGACGCAGCGACAATGTGTTTTTGTGAGAATACTCGCAACCTCCTTAAGTAATCTCTAACGACATTGAAATTTGGTTTTAAAATCAATGCGCTGTTTCTGCAAATATTTGCAAAAACCGAATGTGAGCGAGGTCACGCAATGCCGGGAAAATTAAAAATGGAGGAGATCGCCGCCCTGACGGGATATTCCGTCAGTACCGTTTCCAGGGTGTTAAGCGGTAAATCCTATACCAGCGACAAGGCCCGGGAGGCCATTGTCAGCACCGCGCGGGAGCTGGGCGTGCTGGAGTCGATGGCCAGCGGGCGTCTGCTGATTAACGGCATTGCGGTGTTTGCTCCGGAAAGAACCTTTCAGGGGCGCGGCGATATATTTTATCTGGAAGTGACCAAAGGTATTGCAGAGGCCAGCGCACCGCATAATGTCTGGGTGAGCTATTGCGGATTAGAAGAACAGAATGCCGACGTAAAATTATTCCTCGAAAAGGCGAGCCATAAAAATATTAACGCGGTAATTATCATTGGAACTGATGATTCCACCATTTTTAAACTGGCCGGGACGCTGAATAAACCCTGTGTGTTAATTAATTCGGTCGACAGGGATCGCCTGCTCGATTCCGTTTCGCCCGACCATCGCGCCATCGGGTTTACCGCCATGCAGTATCTTTTTGAGCAGGGGCATCGTCGGGTATTAACCCTGACCTGCCTGCGGCGGGAAACGCTCTACGCGCGGCTGGACGGCATCAAAGAGGCGTATCGTCATTTTCACGTCAACTTTGAGCCCAAGCGCGACCTGCTGGTGACGGAGTGGTTTACCGCAGAGGAGGCCGAGCGCGCGCTGGACGAGTGGTTGTCGGGTCATGACCGAGCGCAGTGGCCGGAGGTGATTTTCCCCAACAGCACCAGCATGACGGAGGGCGTACTCAGGGTGCTGGCGCGCCGTGGGCTGCGGATACCGGAAGATATCTCCCTTATTACGACCGATTTTGCGTGGAACCTTGAACACCGGCTGGATAAACCAGTCACCGGGATAACGGTGCCCTGTCGCGATCTTGGCATTGAAGCGGTGCATCTGCTGCAGACGCGCCTGAACCGGCCACAGGCGCCGGTCTATAACCTGCTGCTGCAGGGAAAAGCGGTTGATTACGGGTCGGTGAGTAACGCCACGCGCCACGCAGCTCGCGTGGCGCTGAAGCAGTAATCAGGCCAGCTGTGGCGGCAGGCACACGCCGATGCCCCCGATCCCGCAGTAGCCGTACGGATTTTTATGCAAATATTGCTGGTGGTCGTCCTCTGCATAGTAAAACGGCTTCGCCGTAGCGATTTCGGTGGTCACCTGGCGTTTATCGCCCGCGTCATGCATGGCCTGCTGGAAGCGTTCCAGGCTGGCGCGCGCGGCGGCATCCTGCTCGGGGGTCAGCGGATAAATGGCGGAGCGATACTGCGTACCGTGGTCGTTACCCTGCTGCATACCCTGCGCCGGATCGTGATTTTCCCAGAACACCTGCAGAAGCTGTTCATAGCTGATGATGGCCGGGTCATATACCACGCGCACCGCTTCCGCGTGGCCGGTATCACCGGAGCACACTTCGCGGTAGGTTGGGTTTGGCGTGTAGCCCCCGGTATAGCCTGCGGCGGTACTGTAAACGCCGGGAAGCTGCCAGAACAGACGTTCCACGCCCCAGAAGCAGCCCATCGCGAACAGGGCGATCTCCATTCCATCAGGAACGTTTGTCATTGAATGGTGATTTACGGCGTGTAACGTCGCCACTGGCATGGGGGTATTGCGTCCCGGTAATGCATCGGCTTGCGAAACCAGATGCTTTTTGTCGAATAAACTCACGGTGGGGCCTCCGGGGTAGCGATGTTTCGGTTAAGGTTGTCACGGCGCGTTTAATTGAACACAATAAACGCGCTGAATGAGTCTAGATTTAATCATAAGAAATATTTGGGTGTTAAACCCTTTTTCAACCCACGAATTGGGTTTTGGGCTGTAAAGCCGTGAGAAGCCGTGGAACGGCACTTCATTTTGCTTCCAGGGGTGGATACAGGGATATTCAGGAGAAAACGTGACAAAGATCCGCCAGTTATGTTTCGTCAGCCTGTTGCTGACAAGCGGGGTTGCCAGCGCGGCGAATGTCCGTTTGCAGGTTGAAGGGTTATCCGGGGCGCTGGAAAAAAACGTTCGTGCGCAACTGTCAACGATCCAGAGTGACGAAGTGACGCCGGACCGGCGATTTCGCGCGCGCGTGGATGATGCGATCCGCGACGGGCTAAAGGCGCTGGGGTATTACGAACCGACCATCGATTTCGACCTGCGTCCGCCTCCGGCTAAAGGGCGGCAGGTACTCATTGCCCGCGTCTCGCCCGGAGATCCGGTAAAAATAGGCGGCACCAACGTGGTGCTGCGCGGCGACGCGCGTACCGACCGGGATTATCTCGATCTGCTGAGCACGCGCCCGCGCGTTGGCACCGTGCTTAACCACGGCGACTACGATCGTTTCAAAAGGTCATTAACCAGCGTGTCGCTGCGCAAAGGTTACTTTGACAGCCAGTTCAATAAAAGCCATCTGGGCGTGGCGCTCGACAGACACCAGGCCTTCTGGGATATCGATTATGACAGCGGCGAGCGCTACCGCTTTGGGGCGGTGACCTTTGAAGGTTCGCAAATTCGCGAAGAGTACCTGCAAAACCTGGTGCCGTTCAAAACGGGCGATTATTACCAGTCGAGCGATCTGGCCGAGCTGAACCGTCGTCTGTCGGCTACCGGCTGGTTTAACTCGGTGGTCGTTGCGCCGGAATTTGATAAATCGCGCAAAACGAAAGTTCTGCCGCTGCACGGCGTGGTTTCGCCGCGTACGGAAAACACCATCGAAACCGGGGTAGGTTATTCCACGGATGTGGGGCCGCGGGTGAAGGCGACGTGGAAAAAGCCGTGGATGAACTCCTACGGCCACAGCCTGACCACCAGCGCCAGTATCTCCGCGCCCGAGCAGCAGCTCGATTTCAGCTACAAGATGCCGCTGCTGAAGAACCCGCTTGAGCAATACTATTTGCTGCAGGGCGGCTTCAAGCGCACCGATTTGAACGATACCGAGCAGGACTCCACCACGCTTGCGGTCTCACGCTTCTGGGATCTCTCCAGCGGCTGGCAGCGCGCCATCAACCTGCGCTGGAGTCTCGACCACTTTACTCAGGCCAACGTCACCAATACCACCATGCTGCTTTATCCGGGCGTGATGATCAGCCGAACCCGCTCGCGCGGTGGCCTGATGCCAACCTGGGGTGATTCCCAGCGCTACTCCATCGATTACTCCAACACGATGTGGGGGTCCGACGTGGACTTCACGGTCGTGCAGGCGCAAAACGTCTGGATCCGAACGCTGCTGGATAAACACCGCTTCGTGATGCGCGGCAACCTTGGCTGGATCGAAACCGATGATTTTGAGCGCGTTCCGCCGGATCTGCGCTTCTTCGCCGGGGGCGACCGCAGCATTCGTGGCTATAAGTACAAATCAATCTCGCCGGAAAACGACAAAGGCCAGCTCACCGGGGCATCCAAGCTGGCAACCGGATCGCTGGAGTATCAATACAACGTCAGCGGCAAGTGGTGGGGCGCGATGTTCGTTGACGGCGGTGAAGCAGTTAACGACATCCGCAGAAGCGATTTCAAAACCGGCGCGGGCGTAGGCGTGCGCTGGCAGTCGCCCGTCGGGCCTATCAAGCTCGACTTTGCCGTGCCGGTGGGTGACAAAGACGAACACGGTTTACAGTTTTACATCGGTCTGGGGCCTGAATTATGAGTTTATGGAAGAAGATAAGCCTCGGGGTGCTGATATTTATCGTGCTGTTGCTTGGTACGGTGGCGTTTCTGGTCGGAACGACCACGGGTTTACACCTGCTGTTTAACGCGGCTAACCGCTGGGTGCCGGGGCTGGAGATAGGCCAGGTCACCGGCGGCTGGCGCGATCTGCGTCTGAAAAACATTCGTTATGAGCAGCCGGGCGTGGCGGTTAACGCCGGTGAATTCCATCTGGCGGTGAAGCTGGGCTGCCTGCGGGACAGCAAGCTCTGCGTAAACGATCTGTCGCTAAAAGATGTGAACGTGGCGATAGATTCGAAAAAAATGCCGAAGTCCGAGCCGGTGCAGGAAGAGGACAGCGGTCCGCTTAACCTCTCCACGCCGTACCCGATTGCGCTCTACCGGGTGGCGCTGGACAACGTCAATGTCAAAATTGACGACACCACCGTGTCGGTAATGGATTTCACCTCCGGCCTGCGCTGGCAGGAGAAAAACCTCACCCTGACGCCCACCTCCCTGCAGGGGCTGCTGATTGCCCTGCCGAAGGTGGCCGAGGTGGCGCAGGAAGAGGTGGTTGAACCGAAGATCCAGAACCCGCAGCCGGATGAAAAACCGCTGGGCGAAACGCTGAAGGATCTGTTCTCGAAACCGGTCCTGCCGGAGATGACCGACGTTCATCTGCCGCTGAACCTTAATATCGAAGAGTTTAAAGGCGAGCAGTTGCGCCTGACCGGCGACACCGATTTAACCGTCTTTAACATGCTGCTCAAGGTCAGCAGTATCGACGGCAACATGAAGCTCGATGCGCTGGATATCGACACCAACCAGGGTTCGGTCAACGCCACGGGCAATGCGCTGCTGCGCGATAACTGGCCGGTGGATATCACCCTGAACAGCGCGCTCAACATCGACCCGCTGAAAGGCGAGAAGGTGAAGCTGAAGGTTGGCGGTGCGCTACGCGAGAAGCTGGAGTTTGGCGTTAACCTCTCCGGGCCGGTGGACATGGTGCTGCGCGGGCAAACGCAACTGGCGCAGGCCGGATTACCGATCAACCTGGAGATTGTCAGCCAGCAGCTTTACTGGCCGTTTACCGGCGAAAAACAGTTCCAGGCCGACGATCTGAAGCTGAAGCTGAGCGGCAAAATGACCGACTATACGCTGTCGTTCCGCACGGCGGTGAAAGGCCAGGGCGTGCCGCCCGCGACGATTACGCTGGATGCGAAGGGGAACGAGCAGCAGGTTAACCTCGACAAGCTCACCGTGGCGGCACTGGAAGGTACCACCGAGCTGACCGCGCTGTTGGACTGGCAGCAGGCCATCAGCTGGCGGGGCGAGCTTAAGCTCAAGGGGATCAACACCGCCAAAGAGGTGCCGGACTGGCCGTCGAAACTTGATGGCCTGATCAAAACCCGGGGCAGCCTGTACGGCGGTACGTGGCAGATGGACGTGCCGGAAATCAAGCTCACCGGTAACGTGAAGCAGAACAAGGTCAACGTAGAAGGCGCGGTGAAGGGCAACAGCTACCTGCAATGGACGATTCCCGGCCTGCACGTGGCGCTGGGGCGTAACACCGCGGATATCAAAGGCGAGCTGGGGGTGAAAGACCTCGAACTGGACGCCACCATCGATGCGCCAAATCTCGATAACGCCCTGCCGGGCCTTGGCGGCACGGCAAAAGGTCTGGTGAAGGTGCGCGGGACGGTGGATGCACCGCAGCTGCTGGCGGATATCACCGCCAATAACCTGCGCTGGCAGGAGCTGTCCGTTGCGCGCGTTCGCGTGGACGGGGATGTGAAATCCACGGACCAGATTGGCGGTAACCTGAACCTGCGCGTGGAGCGCATCTCCCAGCCCGGCGTGAACATCAACCTGGTCACGCTCGACGCCAAAGGCAACGAGAAGCAGCACGATCTGCAGCTACGGGTGCAGGGCGAGCCGGTTTCAGGGCAGCTTCATCTGGCGGGCAGCTTCGATCGCAAAGCGGCGCGCTGGAAAGGGACGCTGGATAACACCCGTTTCAGTACGCCGGTCGGGCCGCTGGCGCTGTCGCGCTCAATCGCGCTGGACTACCGCAACGCCGAGCAGAAGATCAGCATTGGGCCACACTGCTGGACCAACCCGAATGCCGAACTGTGCGTACCGCAAACCATTGATGCCGGTGCAGAAGGGCGCGCGCAGGTCAATCTCAACCGCTTCGACCTGGCGATGCTTAAACCCTTCATGCCTGACACCACGCAGGCCAGCGGCGTATTCACCGGCAAGGCCGACGTGGCGTGGGACACCACCAAAGAGGGCTTGCCGGAGGGCAGCGTGAAGCTCTCCGGGCGCAACGTGAAGGTAACGCAGGAGGTTAATGACGCATCGCTACCGGTCGCGTTCGACACCCTGAACGTCAACGCGGAGCTGCGTAACAACCGCGCAGAGCTGGGATGGCTCATCCGCCTGACCAACAACGGCCAGTTTGACGGGCAGGTGCAAATCACCGATCCGCAGGGGCGGCGTAATCTCGGCGGCAACGTCAATATCCGCAACTTCAATCTGGCGATGGTCAACCCGATTTTCTCTCGCGGAGAGAAAGCGGCGGGCACCCTGAACGCTAACCTGCGTCTGGCGGGAGACGCGCAGGGGCCGCAGCTGTTCGGCCAGATGCAGTTGAACGGCATTGATATTGACGGGAACTTCATGCCGTTTGATATGCAGCCGAGCCAGCTTTCAATGAACTTTAACGGCAGGAGTTCGACCCTGGCCGGGGTTGTGCGCACGCAGCAGGGGGAAATCAACCTGAGCGGTGATGCGGACTGGAGCCAGCTGGATAACTGGCGCGCCCGCGTCGCGGCGAAGGGCAGCCGGGTACGCATTACGGTGCCACCGATGGTGCGCCTGGACGTGTCGCCGGATGTCGTCTTTGAGGCGACGCCAAGCCTCTTTACGCTTGATGGACGCGTGGACGTGCCGTGGGCGCGTATCGTGGTTCACGAGGTGCCGGAAAGCGCGGTGGGCGTCTCAAGTGACGAAGTTATGCTCAATGAAAATCTGAAACCTGTCGAACAGAAGAGCGCTGGCATCCCGATCAATAGTAATCTTATTGTGCACGTGGGGAATAACGTGCGTTTGGATGCGTTTGGGCTGAAGGCAAGGCTGACGGGCGATCTGAAAGTGGCGCAGGATCAGCAGGGACTTGGCCTCAACGGACAAATCAATATTCCTGAAGGGCGTTTCCACGCCTACGGTCAGGATCTGATTGTGCGTAAAGGCGAACTGCTGTTCTCCGGCCCGCCGGATCAACCGCTGCTGAACATCGAAGCGATTCGTAACCCTGAGGCCACCGAAAACGACGTCATTGCGGGCGTGCGTGTCACCGGCTCTGCCGACGAACCGAAGGCGGAAATCTTCTCCGACCCGGCGATGTCGCAACAGGAAGCGTTGTCTTACCTGCTGCGCGGGCAAGGTCTGGATAGCGGTCAGAGTGACAGCGCGGCGATGACGTCAATGTTAGTCGGTCTGGGGGTTGCACAAAGTGGTCAGGTTGTGGGTAAAATCGGCGAGACGTTCGGCGTAAGCAATCTGGCACTGGATACTCAGGGCGTGGGTGACTCTTCGCAGGTAGTGGTCAGCGGCTACGTACTGCCGGGTCTGCAGGTAAAATACGGTGTGGGGATCTTTGACTCACTGGCAACACTCACGCTACGCTATCGCCTGATGCCTAAGCTATATCTGGAAGCAGTGTCTGGCGTAGACCAGGCACTTGATCTGCTCTATCAGTTTGAGTTTTAGCAATGCGAATATTTGTTTACGGCAGTTTACGCACCAAGCAAGGCAACAGTCACTGGATGACCAACGCCCTGCTGCTGGGAAATTACAATATCGAGAACTACCAGTTGTACAGTCTGGGCCACTATCCAGGCGCGGTTCCGGGAAACGGAACGGTACAGGGTGAGATTTATCGTATTGATAATGCCACGTTAGCCGAACTTGATGCCTTGCGCACCAGGGGCGGTGAATACGCTCGCCAGTTGATCCAGACGCCGTACGGGAGTGCATGGATGTACGTGTACCAACGTTCGGTCGAAGGGTTAACGCTGATTGAAAGCGGTAACTGGTTAGACAGAGACCAGTACTGAGAAAAACAACGCCACCGCAAGGTGGCGTTGTTTTTTGCGCCTTTTGCCGGATGACCCGGCCTGCATGTTCATTTCAGGACCGTGCAAGCGTAGCGCCGCCGGGCGACACTCTCCAGCCATAAAAAAGCCCCGGCTCGCGGGGCTTTCAGCAATCGGCAGTAAGAATTACTTCTTAGCCGCACGCTCGAAGGACGCAACGATTTCTGCTTTAGCCGCTTCAGCGTTGTCCCAACCGTCAACTTTAACCCATTTGCCTTTTTCGAGGTCTTTGTAGTGCTCGAAGAAGTGAGTGATCTGCGCTTTCAGCAGCTCTGGCAGGTCGTTCACATCTTTAATGTGATCGTACTCTTTGCTCAGCTTGGTATGCGGGACCGCAACCAGTTTGGCATCTTCGCCCGCTTCGTCGGTCATTTTCAGCACGCCAACTGGACGGCAGCGAATGACTGCGCCTGGCTGCAGTGGGTATGGCGTTGGGACCAGCACGTCAACCGGGTCGCCGTCCAGGGACAGGGTGTGGTTGATGTAACCGTAGTTGCACGGATAGAACATCGCGGTAGACATGAAACGGTCTACGAACAGGGCACCGGTGTCTTTGTCGATTTCGTATTTGATAGGATCTGCGTTGGCCGGGATTTCGATAACAACGTAGATGTCTTCTGGCAGTTCTTTACCCGCAGGGACGTTGAGTAAGCTCATGTCTGTGTCCTTTAAAATGGATGGTAAACAAGTGGCAGGTATTATAGCCAACTGGCGCTGAATGTCTCCGCCTGTTTTCGCCTTCTCTGCCCCGCAAGCCCACTTTTCAGACCCTTTCCATGACAGGAAAATCCATAAACTCAGCCGCATTTTAAATGCCGAAATGAAAGCGATTACAAAGTTGTGATTAACGTTTTATTCACTTTTCTGAAGTGTGATGTAACGCAATCCGTTACATCTCGCATTGGCTATAGTTTTTTCGCAGAACATCTTTTAACCAACAATAAACACCCTACGAGGACGTTCATATGTGGAAGCGCTTACTTCTTGTCACAGCAGTTTCGGCAGCCATGTCGTCTATGGCGATGGCTGCACCCTTAACCGTAGGATTTTCGCAGGTCGGCTCTGAATCCGGCTGGCGCGCCGCGGAGACCAGCGTGGCGAAAAGCGAGGCCGAAAAACGCGGTATCACGCTGAAAATTGCCGACGGCCAGCAAAAACAAGAGAACCAAATCAAAGCGGTACGCTCCTTCATCGCTCAGGGCGTAGATGCCATCTTCATTGCCCCGGTGGTCGCGACAGGCTGGGAGCCGGTACTGAAAGAAGCGAAAGACGCTGAAATTCCGGTCTTCCTGCTCGATCGTTCCATCGATGTAAAAGACAAATCTCTCTATATGACCACCGTGACGGCTGACAACGTGCTGGAAGGCAAATTGATCGGCGACTGGCTGGTGAAGCAGGTTGACGGCAAACCCTGCAACGTCGTTGAGCTGCAGGGCACCGTCGGCGCAAGCGTGGCCATCGACCGTAAGAAAGGCTTTGCCGAGGCCATCGCTAAGGCGCCAAACATTAAGATTATCCGTTCCCAGTCCGGCGACTTTACCCGCAGCAAAGGTAAAGAGGTGATGGAGAGCTTTATCAAGGCGGAAAACAACGGCAAAAACATCTGCATGGTTTACGCCCATAACGATGACATGGTGATCGGTGCGATCCAGGCGATTAAAGAAGCGGGCCTCAAGCCGGGCAAAGATATTCTCACTGGCTCTATCGACGGCGTGCCGGATATCTATAAAGCGATGATGGATGGCGAAGCGAACGCCAGCGTCGAGCTGACCCCTAACATGGCCGGCCCGGCATTCGACGCGCTGGAGAAATTCAAAAAAGACGGCACTAAGCCTGAACAGCTGACCATTACTAAATCGACGCTCTACCTGCCGGACACGGCGAAAGAAGAGTTAGAGAAGAAGAAAAATATGGGTTACTAAGCCAGTAAAATTGCCGGGTGGCGCTGCGCTAACCCGGCCTACGCTACGCTTTTTTGTTGGCCGGATAAGCGTAGCGCCATCCGGCTTGATGCAGGGGGAACCATGACCACCGAACACCATCAGGAAATCCTCCGCACAGAGGGCTTAAGCAAATTCTTTCCCGGCGTAAAAGCGCTGGATAACGTCGATTTCAGCCTGCGTCGCGGCGAAATCATGGCGTTGCTCGGCGAAAACGGCGCGGGAAAATCCACCCTGATTAAGGCGCTGACCGGCGTCTATCACGCCGATCGCGGCACCCTCTGGCTGGAGGGCAACGTCATTTCGCCGAAAAATACCGCCCATGCCCAACAGCTGGGGATTGGCACGGTGTATCAGGAAGTGAACCTGCTGCCGAATATGTCGGTGGCGGACAACCTGTTTATTGGCCGGGAACCCAGGCGCTTCGGCCTGCTGCGCCGTAAAGAGATGGAAGCGCGGGCCACGGCGCTGATGGCGTCTTATGGCTTCTCGCTCGACGTTCGCGAACCGCTGAACCGTTTTTCCGTGGCGATGCAGCAGATCGTGGCTATTTGCCGCGCCATCGATCTGTCGGCAAAAGTGCTGATCCTCGATGAGCCGACCGCCAGTCTCGACACCCAGGAAGTGGAAATGTTGTTCACCCTGATGCGCCAGCTGCGCGATCGGGGGGTGAGCCTGATCTTCGTCACCCACTTCCTCGATCAGGTGTATGACGTCAGCGATCGCATTACCGTTCTGCGTAACGGCAGCTTTGTCGGCTGCCGCGAAACCCGCGAGCTGCCGCAGATTGAGCTGGTCAAAATGATGCTGGGCCGCGAACTGGAGACCAACGCGCTGCAGCGTGCGGGCCGTACGCTTCTCAGCGATAAACCGGTCGCTGCGTTTAGCGGTTTCGGCAAAAAAGGGGTGATTGCGCCGTTCGATCTGCAGGTACGCCCCGGCGAGATCGTCGGTCTGGCGGGGCTGTTAGGATCGGGCCGCACCGAAACCGCCGAGGTGATCTTCGGGATCAAGCCTGCCGACAGCGGCAGCGCGCTGATCAAAGGCAAACCGCAAACCCTGCGATCGCCGCATCAGGCGTCGTGTCTGGGCGTCGGTTTCTGCCCGGAAGACCGCAAAACGGACGGCATTATTGCCGCCGCCTCGGTGCGCGAAAACATCATTCTCGCCCTGCAGGCGCAGCGCGGCTGGCTCAGGCCGATCCCGCGTAGAGAGCAAAACGCCATTGCTGAACGCTTTATCCGCCAGCTCGGCATCCGCACCCCGAGCGCGGAGCAGCCCATTGAATTTCTCTCGGGCGGTAACCAGCAGAAGGTGCTGCTGTCACGCTGGCTGCTGACCAAACCGCAGTTCCTGATCCTCGACGAGCCGACGCGCGGTATCGACGTGGGCGCGCACGCCGAAATTATCCGGCTGATTGAAACGCTCTGCGCCGACGGGCTGGCGCTGCTGGTGATTTCGTCTGAGCTGGAGGAGCTGGTGGGCTATGCCGATCGGGTCATTATCATGCGCGATCGCAAGCAGGTCGCTGAGATCCCGCTGGATAAGCTCTCCGTTCCGGCAATCATGAACGCCATTGCGGCATAAGGAGTTAATCGTGATGTCCCGTTCACTTTCGCACACCGGCGAGACAAAGCGCCGCTTCACCTGGCCAACCGGCACGCCGCAAATCATCGCGCTGCTGCTGGTTCTGCTGGTGGACAGCCTGGTTGCGCCGCATTTCTTCCAGATAATCGTGCAGGATGGCCGCCTGTTTGGCAGCCCGATTGATATTTTAAACCGCGCCGCCCCGGTGGCGCTGCTGGCGATTGGCATGACGCTGGTGATTGCCACCGGCGGGATCGACCTCTCCGTGGGGGCCGTGATGGCCATTGCCGGCGCGACGGCCGCGTCGATGACCGTTGCCGGCCACGGCCTGCCGATGGTGCTGCTTGCCGCGCTGGGTGCTGGGGTACTGGCCGGGCTGTGGAACGGCATTCTGGTCGCCGTGCTGAAAATACAGCCGTTTGTTGCCACCCTGATTTTAATGGTTGCCGGACGCGGCGTGGCGCAGCTGATTACCTCCGGGCAGATTGTCACCTTTGACTCGCCGAGCCTGGCGTGGATCGGCAGCGGCAATTTTCTCTACTTCCCGATGCCGGTGATTATTGCCCTGGTGACGCTGATCGTGTTCTGGCTCTTTACCCGCAAAACGGCGCTCGGCATGTTCATTGAAGCCGTGGGAATCAACATTCGCGCGGCGAAAAACGCCGGGGTGAATACGCGGCTGATGGTGATGCTGACCTACGTGCTAAGCGGTGTGTGTGCCGCCATTGCCGGGGTGATCGTCGCGGCGGATATTCGCGGAGCCGATGCCAACAACGCCGGGCTATGGCTGGAGCTGGATGCGATCCTCGCGGTCGTTATCGGCGGCGGTTCGCTGATGGGCGGGCGTTTTAACCTGCTGCTCTCGGTAACGGGCGCGCTGATTATTCAGGGGATGAATACCGGGATCCTGCTCTCCGGTTTCCAGCCTGAGCTAAACCAGGTGGTGAAAGCGGTGGTCGTGCTTTGCGTGCTGATCGTTCAGTCGCCGCGCTTCGTCAGCATCATTAAGGGGATCCGGGGCCATGATAAAACGTAATTTACCGTTGATGATTACGCTGGGCGTGTTTGTGCTGGGCTATCTCTACTGCCTGACGCAATTCCCCGGCTTCGCCTCCACGCGGGTGATCTGCAATATCCTGACCGATAACGCCTTTTTAGGCATTATTGCCGTCGGAATGACCTTTGTGATCCTCTCCGGCGGGATCGATCTCTCCGTTGGCTCGGTGATCGCCTTTACCGGCGTGTTCCTCGCCAAAGCGATTGGCTTCTGGGGGATCTCACCGCTGCTGGCTTTCCCGCTGGTGCTGGTGATGGGCTGCGCGTTCGGCGCGTTTATGGGGCTGCTGATCGACGCGCTCAAAATCCCGGCGTTCATCATTACTCTCGCCGGGATGTTCTTCCTGCGCGGCGTAAGCTATCTGGTGTCGGAGGAGTCGATTCCGATTAACCATCCTGTTTACGACACGCTCTCCAGCCTGGCGTGGAAAATTCCCGGCGGCGGGCGGCTGAGCGCGATGGGGCTGCTGATGCTGGGCGTGGTGGTGATTGGGATCTTCCTTGCGCACCGTACCCGCTTTGGTAATCAGGTGTATGCCATTGGCGGTAGCGCCACCTCGGCGAACCTGATGGGGATCTCCACGCGCAGCACGACGATCCGCATTTACATGCTCTCTACCGGGCTGGCGACGCTGGCCGGGATCGTATTCTCGATTTATACCCAGGCAGGCTACGCGCTGGCGGGGGTGGGGGTAGAACTGGATGCGATCGCATCGGTGGTGATTGGCGGTACGCTGCTCAGCGGCGGCGTGGGCACGGTGCTCGGCACGCTGTTTGGCGTGGCGATCCAGGGGCTGATTCAAACCTATATCAACTTTGACGGCACGCTAAGCTCATGGTGGACGAAGATTGCCATCGGCATTCTGCTGTTTATCTTTATCGCCCTGCAGCGCGGCCTGACGGTACTTTGGGAGAACCGCCAAAGCTCGCCGGTAACACGCGTAAACGTGTCGACAACAAAGTGATAACACACTGAATTTGCTTAAAGACTAAACATTTTCCGGTAGCGGCCGATACCCTTATTTTATGCCCAGAAATATCTCGCTACCGGAAATAATATCATGCTTAAAACGCTATCGATTCGTACCGGCTTGCTTTCTTTACTGGCCGTTATGACCCTTCTGCTGCTGATTGTCAGCGGCATTGGCATTTATGCCCTAACACAGAGCTCTTCTTCACTCCAGCGCATCAACCACCTTCAGGGTGAACAGATGGTGCAGCTTAATTCGGGTTACACGCTGATCCTGCGCGCGCGCAATGAAGCGGGCCAGGCCGTACGCATGATGGAAATCGGCATGCTCGACGACGCGGCAAACGCGGTGAAGAACATTCAACAGGAAGTCATCCAGGCCCAGAAAACGCTGAAAGCCGTTATTGATGGCGGCGTGGCGGATACGCAGGGGCAACAACTGCTGGACAAGGTCGCGGCGAGCCTTGCGGCCTATAATCAGCAGGGGATCAACCCGATGCTGAAAGCCCTGAACGACCAGAGCGCGGATGGCTACTACGATCTGCTGGAGAACGCCCTGGTGCCGGTGGCGAAGCGGTTTGATAACGATATGCAGGCGTTTCAGGCGTGGAGCGACGCGCGGGGCAAAGCCGAAGTGAACGCCGTGCAGGCGAGTAAAACCCGGGTGATGATCCTGATCGTGGTGGCGGCGCTGCTGACGGCGGGCATTATCGTGCTGGCCTGGCTGGTTCTGCGCCATATGCTGCTTAAGCCGCTGTCGGCCTCTATTGCTCAACTGGAGCATGTGGCGGCGGGCGACCTGACGCATGTGCTCAACGCCCCGGCAAGCCAGGAGTTTAACCGCTTAAATGCGGCCATCGAGGAGATGCGCCAGTCGTTGATGGGCTCGGTGCTGCGCGTGCGCGATGCCAGTTCGCAGATCGATACCGGCAGCCGCGAGCTTACGGCGGGCAACATCAACCTCGCCCAGCGCACGGAATCGACCGCCACGTCGCTGGAGCAGACGGCGGCCAGCATGGAGGAGATTACCGCGACGGTGAAACTCAACGCAGACAATGCGGAACAGGCGCACCAGCTGGCGAAAACTGTCTCCGACACCGCCGATCACGGCAGTGAAATGGTCTGCTATGTGATTGAGAAGATGCGTGACATCTCCGGCAGCTCGGCGCGTATTGCTGACATCCTGAGCGTGATCGACGGCATCGCGTTCCAGACCAACATTCTGGCGCTAAACGCCTCCGTTGAGGCGGCGCGTGCGGGCGAGCAGGGGCGGGGGTTTGCGGTGGTCGCGGGCGAAGTGCGAAATCTGGCCAGCCGAAGCGCCGATGCCGCTAAAGAGATCCGCGCGCTTATCAGCGATTCGCAAACCCACGTGAATGAAGGGAGCGAGTTGGCGCAGCAGGCGGGGGAAACGATGGATGAGATCGCCACCGAAGTGCTGCGTATGACCAAACTGATGCGTGAAATCGCGACAGCGTCTCATGAACAGAGTCGCGGTATTGAGCAGGTCAATATTGCGGTCAATCAGATGGACGAAACCGCGCAGCAAAATGCGGCGCTGGTCCAGCAATCCTCTGCTGCGACGCGCTCGCTGGAAGAACAGTCGCGCGAATTATTGGCTGCGATGGCGTCCTTTAAGCTGACGGCACAAACGGCCTGAAAACAGACCTCCACCCTGGCGCTTGCGCCAGGGTTTATATTGTCGCTGAATTAATCGCGCCAATATTATCGTGAATGCCGCCCATTAATATTTCCAGCGTGGTGGTTAACGCCAGCGCTTTTTCGGTGGGTTCAAGATACAGCCCTTTACGAATAAAGAGCGGCTCACTAAAGAGCTGCGTGAAACGCTTTAACGCCAGGCTCACCGCCGGGCGCGACATCGCCAGACGTACAGACGCCTTCGCCAGGCTTTTACAGCGAACCACCTCAATAAAGACAGGAATAAGATTTAAATCGATGCCGGTACAGGCTCGGGAATAGTTTTTCATCACCGGTATGCTCCAGGGAATATTTCATAAACTGTTATGAAAATAATGCAGGAGCGAGGATGCGGATTAAAGCGCCATTTTTATATTCATTTATACGGTTAACGATATAAATAAAAAGGGGAGCCAGAGCAGCTCCCCCTATTGCGTGCGTTATGCGTCCGGGTATTCGCGGATCATCCGCTCAACGTCTTCAACCATATGGTTGTTGCCGACGAAGAACGAGCGGCGCTGGTGCAGGCTTTCCGGCACGATGTCCAGAATGCGTTGCTTACCGTCGCTCGCCTTGCCGCCCGCCTGCTCGGCCAGGAACGCCATCGGGTTGCATTCGTACAGCAGGCGCAGTTTGCCGTCGGGGTGGCTGGCGGTGCTTGGGTAGAGATAGATCCCGCCCTTCAGCAGGTTGCGGT
Organism: Enterobacter sp. 2VL; assembly: GCF_005503595.1. Classification (NCBI taxonomy): domain Bacteria; kingdom Pseudomonadati; phylum Pseudomonadota; class Gammaproteobacteria; order Enterobacterales; family Enterobacteriaceae; genus Enterobacter; species Enterobacter sp. 2VL. The sequence goes on along the minus strand of NZ_SCNE01000004.1, from coordinate 403,624 downwards.
GGAAGTCCGCGACCAGAGAGCCGATATAACGTGAGGTATACGGGCGCTGGGTGGCTTTATCTTCTTCCTGGCAGAACTTGATGTACTTTTTCACGCCGTTCGGGAACTTGATGTAGTTGCCTTCGTTGATGGAGTAGGTGCTGCCTTTCTCCGGGAAGCGCATACGCTCCTGACACAGGCAGAACACGCCCAGTGACGGATCGTAGGTGAACGCATGAACGCCACAGCCGGTGGTGTACACCAGCATGGTTGAGGAGCCATACACCACGTAACCCGCGGCCACCTGCTGGCTGCCCGGTTGCAGGAAGTCTTCTTCCGTTACCGGCGTGCCAACAGGCGTGACGCGGCGGTAAATGGAGAAAATGGTACCCACAGAGACGTTAACGTCGATGTTAGAGGAGCCATCGAGCGGGTCCATCAGAACAACGTATTTTGCGTGCTCGCATCCTTCGAAAACGACGATTTCATCTTCTTCTTCGGAGGCGATACCCGCAACGATGTCGCGCGCGCGCAGTGCAGCTTTCAGTTTTTCATTTGCGAACAGGTCAAGTTTCTGCTGAACCTCGCCCTGAACGTTCTCGGCACCGCTGGCACCCAGGATATCGACCAGACCGGCCTTGTTGATATCGCGGTGGATGATCTTAGCGCCCAGCTTTATTGCCGACAGCAAAGCAGTCAGTTCACCCGTAGCATGAGAGAACTCGTGCTGCTTTTCGACAATAAATTCACCTAACGTTTTCATAACACTTTCCCTGCATCTTATGTGAGTAGAGCGATCGTATGTTCACTAAAACGACTAAAGCCCAACAATCTTAACAAATATTCAAATAGTAGCGCAGAGGTGAATCGCGCCAGCAAAATACGGATTTACCTGAAATGCGTTTCACACCCGCTGACATGTGAGTAAAATGTGCGCCACATTGAAGAAGGATAGTGACGTATGCGCATTCATATTTTGGGGATTTGTGGCACTTTCATGGGCGGCCTGGCATTGCTGGCGCGCGCGCAGGGCCACGAAGTGACGGGTTCGGACGCCAATGTGTATCCGCCGATGAGCACGCTTCTGGAGAAAGAGGGGATCTCCCTTATTCAGGGATATGATGCCAGTCAGTTAGAGCCGCAGCCGGATCTCGTCATCATTGGCAATGCCATGACCCGGGGTAATCCGTGTGTTGAAGCGGTGCTGGAACGCAATATACCGTTCATGTCTGGCCCGCAGTGGCTGCATGATTTTGTGCTGCGCGACCGCTGGGTCGTCGCCGTGGCCGGGACGCACGGTAAAACCACCACCGCCGGGATGGCGACCTGGATCCTCGAAGCCTGCGGCTACAAGCCGGGCTTCGTGATTGGCGGCGTGCCGGGGAACTTCGACGTCTCTGCGCGCCTGGGCGACAGCCCGTTCTTTGTCATTGAAGCCGATGAGTATGACTGCGCGTTCTTTGATAAACGCTCCAAGTTCGTGCACTACTGCCCGCGCACGCTGATCCTCAACAACCTTGAATTCGACCACGCCGATATTTTCGACGACCTGAAAGCCATTCAGAAGCAGTTCCACCACCTGGTACGCATCGTGCCGGGGCAGGGCCGTATCATCCTGCCGGAGAACGACATTAACCTGAAACAGACGATGGCGATGGGCTGCTGGAGCGAGCAGGAGCTGGTGGGCGAGCAGGGCCACTGGCAGGCGAAAAAACGTAACGCTGATGCCTCCGAGTGGGATGTGCTGCTCGACGGCGAAAAAGTGGGTGAAGTGAAGTGGGGCCTGGTCGGTGAGCACAACATGCACAACGGCCTGATGGCGATTGCCGCGGCGCGTCACGTCGGCGTTGTGCCTGCGGATGCGGCGAAGGCGCTGGGCACGTTTATCAACGCCCGCCGTCGTCTGGAGCTGCGCGGTGAAGCGCATGGCGTGACGGTATACGATGACTTCGCGCATCACCCAACCGCCATTCTGGCGACACTGGCAGCCCTGCGCGGCAAGGTCGGCGGTACCGCGCGCATTCTGGCGGTGCTGGAACCGCGCTCTAACACCATGAAGATGGGGATCTGCAAAGACGATCTCGCGCCGTCGTTAGGCCGCGCCGATGAGGTCTTCCTGTTGCAGCCGCAGCATATTCCGTGGCAGGTCGCGGAAGTGGCCGACGCCTGCATTCAGCCTGCGCACTGGAGCGCGGACGTAGATGTGCTGGCGGATATGGTGGTGAAAGCGGCACAGCCGGGCGATCACATTCTGGTGATGAGCAACGGCGGTTTCGGTGGGATCCATCAGAAGCTGCTCGATGGTTTGGCTAAGAAAGCGGAAGCGGCCATCGACGCGTAAAAAAAGCCCGGTGGCGCTTGCGCTTACCGGGCCTACGTTTCTTCTCTTCTCCCTCTCCCTTTGGGAGAGGGCCGGGGTGAGGGGAACAGATTACTCTTCGTTCTCGGCCAGCTCGCGCAGATACTGGAAAATCAGGCGCGCGGACTTCGGCGGCTTATTCCCTTCTTTCTCTTTCTTCGCGTTGCGGATCAACGAACGCAGCTGCTGGCGGTCGGCATCCGGCCACAGGTTCAGCACTTCGGCTACCGCGTCATCGCCCTGTTCAATCAGACGGTCGCGGATTTGCTCCAGCTTATGGAACAACGCAACCTGCTGGTTATGACGGTTCTTGAGCTTATCCAGCGCCTGACGAATAGGATCGACATCGCGCTGACGCAGCATTTTACCAATCAGCTGAAGCTGGCGGCGACGGCCCTCTTTTTTGATTTTCTGTGCCAGTTCAATGGCGTCACGCAGATCCTGGTCGAGCGGGATCTTATCCAGCGCGTTTTTACCCAGTTCTACCAGTTCCGCGCCAAGCTGTTTTAACTCTTCGGCGTCACGTTTAATTTCACTTTTACTGACCCAGATGATCTCATCATCTTCGTCTTCGATGTCATCACCGGGAACGTCGTCGAGCCAGTCTTCGGGCTGCTTAGTCATGTCAGGCTCCTTAAAAAAAGAGGCTAATGTTACCAGTTAAGACGCGCACTGAAAAACGGTTCTCTGTTAGACTTCAATTAACTCTCTCTTACAGTATGGCATTTGCGATGAAAGTAACCTCACAAGTTGAAGCGCAGCGTAAGATTCTGGAAGAAGCCGTCTCCACCGCGTTGACGCTCGCTTCAGGTAAATCAGATGGCGCCGAAGTGGCGGTCAGCAAAACCACCGGCATCAGCGTGAGCACCCGCTATGGCGAAGTGGAGAATGTAGAATTCAACAGCGACGGCGCATTGGGAATCACGGTCTATCACCAGAATCGCAAAGGCAGCGCGTCATCCACCGATCTCAGCCCGGATGCCATCGCCCGTACGGTGCAGGCGGCGCTGGATATCGCGCGCTACACCTCGCCGGATCCTTACGCGGGCGTGGCGGATAAAGAGCTGCTGGCGTTCGACGCCCCGGACCTCGATCTTTTCCACCCGGCCGACGTTACCCCTGATGAGGCGATCGAGATGGCCGCGCGCGCCGAGCAGGCCTCCCTGCAGGCCGATAAGCGCATTACCAATACCGAAGGCGGCAGCTTTAACAGCCACTACGGTATTAAAGTTTTTGGCAACAGCCACGGCATGCTGCAGGGCTACTGCTCGACCCGTCACTCGCTCTCCAGCTGCGTGATTGCAGAAGAAAACGGCGATATGGAGCGGGATTACGCCTACACGATTGGCCGCGCACTGGGCGATTTGCAGTCGCCTGAGTGGGTAGGGGCCGAGTGCGCCCAGCGCACGTTGTCGCGTCTGTCTCCTCGTAAGCTCTCCACCATGAAAGCCCCGGTCATTTTTGCCAATGAAGTGGCGACCGGCCTGTTTGGTCATCTGGTGGGCGCGATTGCCGGCGGCTCGGTTTACCGTAAATCCACTTTCCTGCTCGACTCGCTGGGCAAGCAGATCCTGCCGGAGTGGCTGACCATTGAAGAGCATCCGCACCTGCTGAAAGGGTTGGCCTCTACGCCGTTCGACAGCGAAGGCGTGCGCACCGAGCGTCGCGACATTATTAAAGACGGTGTTCTGACCCAGTGGTTGCTCACCAACTACTCCGCGCGCAAGCTGGGGCTGAAAAGCACCGGTCACGCGGGCGGCATCCATAACTGGCGCATCGCCGGACAGGGCCTGAACTTTGAGCAGATGCTGAAAGAGATGGGCACCGGTCTGGTGGTCACCGAGTTGATGGGCCAGGGCGTCAGCGGCATTACCGGCGACTATTCGCGCGGTGCGGCGGGCTTCTGGGTCGAAAACGGTGAAATTCAGTATCCGGTGAGCGAAATTACCATCGCCGGCAACCTGAAGGAGATGTGGCGCAACATCGTTACGGTCGGTAACGATATTGAAACACGTAGCAATATTCAGTGTGGTTCAGTGCTTCTGCCCGAGATGAAAATTGCGGGCCAATAGATGTCGCCTGAGTAAATAATAAAAAAGGAAGTGAGCAATGCGTAAACACCTGTTAGCAATCGTCGCCGCGTCAACGCTGGTTCTTGGTTCTTCTGCGTTTGCCGCCGATCTTGAAGACAACATGGACATCCTCAGCCAAAACCTGAAGGTCGTGCAGAAAACGGACAATGCGTCTGAGATGAAAGACGCACTGACCAACATGCGTGAAGCGGCACTGGATGCCCAAAAAGCCACACCGCCTAAGCTGGAAAATAAAGCCCCTGACAGCCCCGAAATGAAGGACTTCCGCCACGGGTTTGACGTGCTGGTGGGCCAGATTGACGGCGCGCTGAAGCTGGCGAACGAAGGCAAAGTGAAGGAAGCCAAAGCGGCAGCCGATGGGTTTGTGGCGACACGCAACACGTACCACAAGAAATACCGTTAACCGATCGCGCATCCGACAGACAAGCAGCGGGGGCCAATGGCCCCCGTTTTTTATGCGCGGTGATAAGTAAACCCTATCACCATCACATTTTTGCCTCACCGCCCCTGAACGTTTTCGTTTCCTCTGCCCGCATTTGACCGCCTGAATACGTGATATTCATCACGTAAATACAGCGGTTTATTCAGATTCACCGCATTTATGTGGCACAGATCACTGCCGCTGCTCGCCTTTCCACTTCGAAGTGGAAAACAACTCGCTACAAACAATTCCTCCCCGGCGTTAGTTTGGTTCCAGAGCCATTAACGGGGTAAGACCAGTGATTAACGGAGCGGTAATGAACGACGTTGGGGAACAGGCGGTGCAAACAGAGCAGCTCGCCAACACCATGCTGCAGCAGGTCTACGCCCTGCTGGCCCGGCACGACATCATCCCGAATGCAGTACAGGAGCAGATGCTGACCTCCCACGTCCGCGCGATGGCGCACCGGTCCGTGACCGGCGAGCCGCTGCCGGAGGTTGAAGCGGAGCTGTTCGACGAAATTTCACCCGATTCAATGCGGCTTGCCCGTGAAGTGGTAGCGCAGTTTGGCAATCTTCCTGATGAAGAAGCCTGGCTGCTCTCCGTTCACTTTGAAGTCGCGAAAGACAACCTTTAAGGAGAAATACCATGGAACAAATTACCGTTGTGATTGGCGACCGCCTGGGCAAAGGACAGAAAGTGGCTGCGGGTGTGGAAAAAGCGGGTGGCCGCGCGGTTGTCGTGCCAGGCATGGCAGCGGACATGAAGCTGGGTGACGTGATGAAGGCGGAAAACGCGACCTTCGGCATCTCCTTCTGCGGCAGCGGCGGCGCGGGGGCTATCACCGCACAAACCAAATATGGCTACAAAGCGAAATACGGCATGCGTTCCGTGGACGAGGGCGTGACCGCCATTAACGAAGGCTGCAACGTGCTGGGCTTTGGCTTTATGGATAAAGAAGAGCTGGGCGAGCGTCTGGTCCAGGCGTGGCAGAAGAAGCACGGCGCGTAAGCATGAAAGAACAGTTCACGACAACGGTGAGAGTGAAGGGCAAAGGCGACGCTAAGGCGCGCGCCTTTGCCGATGCGCTCAACCAGGTTCAGGCCGCGGTGATGAAAGCCTCACCGCATATCTTACTGCGTATTGAGCCACAGGATGTGCAGGTCGTTCAGGCGCAAGAAGCGGTGCGTAAAGAAGCCTTTCTGTTCTTCTTTCTGCGCCGGGAAAGACGCACCTACAGCGTGGAGCTGGATGTGACCGTCAACGTGACCGCCATCAACCTTGACCAGGTGGATTTCGTCACGCAACGCTGATTATTGATAAAAGGGCAGACTGATGTTCTTAATTATTTTAATAAAATCGCTCATCATTGGCGGCCTGGTTGGCGTCGGTGTTGGCGCCGGGGCTGCACGCATGTTTCATGCGCCTACCACTCAGGGTATGGGCGCGTTTCGTACGTTGGGGGAACTGAACTCCTGTGAAGGGGATCCGGCTTCTCACTTCTCCTTTGGATTAGGTTTCTTCTTTAACGCCTGGGCCTCTTCGGTGGCAGCAGGTGCCTTCACACAGGACGTTGACCACCGCATCATCCCTAACTGGGGTGCCGCGGCGCTGATGATCAAAAACCGTAACGTCGGCGAAACGCTGCACGACCCACGCAAAATGGCGATTGCCTGCGGCGTGATCGGCATGCTCGTCGTGACCTTCCTTAACCTTACCGCCTCTTCCGTTCCCGCCGCGCTTCAGGTCACCGCCGTGAAGGTGCTGGTCCCTGCGGCCAACCTGCTGGTGAATACCGTGATGCCGGTGATCTTCTGGCTGGCGGCTATTGATGCGGGTAAAAAATCCGGCTTCTGGGCTACCGTGTTTGGCGGCGCGGCGCAGCTGATCATGGGTAACGCCGTACCGGGTCTGGTGCTGGGTATCCTGATTGGTAAAGGCGTTGAAGAGAGCGGCTGGAACCACGTCACTAAAGTGATGATGGCGGCTATCGTTCTGCTGTTCGTACTGAGCGGCTTCTTCCGCGGCTTCGACATGAAGATGATCGAATCCTTCCATCTGACCGTGCCGAACTGGCTCGACATGATCCACAACTCGCTCAGCGGTAAATAACAGGAGCCTCGATATGGAACAGAATAAAGGTTTTTGGTATGCCGACTGGTCGTTCCCGATCTTCGTTGGCCTGCTCTCCTCCGGCGTGTTCGCCGGGACACACATGTACTACCTGTACGGCATCGGCGCGTTTAACGAAGTAGCCTTCGTGGCGATGCTGAAAGCGGGAATGGACACCGGCGTGTACGGCGCGGTCGCCGCGTTTGGCGCCAGCTTCCTGTTCGCGCGCATTATTGAAGGGTCGCTGGTCGGTATTCTGGATATCGGCGGGGCGATCCAGACCGGCGTAGGCCTTGGTGTACCGGCGCTGCTGCTGGGCGCGGGAATTATGTTCCCGGTGACCAACTTTATTGCCGCGCTGATAACCGGTCTGGTGATTGGCCTGGCGATTGGCTACATCATCATTCTGGCGCGTAAGTTCACCATCAACCAGAGCAACTCCACCTACGGCGCAGACGTGATGATGGGCGCGGGTAACGCCTCTGGCCGCTTCCTCGGACCCTTGATCATCCTCAGCGCCATGACCGCCTCCATTCCGATTGGCGTGGGTTCACTGCTGGGCGCACTGCTGTTTTACATCTGGCAGAAGCCGATTACCGGCGGCGCCATCCTCGGTGCGATGCTGTTGGGCTGGCTGTTCCCGGTCGCCCTTTAATACCTGCGGGCGCTGATGCGCCCGCCTTATCAGGAGATCCCTATGTTTGATTTACTCCTGCGCCGTGCGCGCCTTACCGACGATACCCTGACCGATATCGCCATTCAGGACGGGAAAATCGCGGCGCTGGGCGAAATTGACGCTCCCGCACGTAAAACGGTCGAGCTGAACGGCGATGTGTTTGTCAGCGCCGGCTGGATCGATTCTCACGTTCACTGCTACCCGAACTCCCCGATTTACCACGACGAGCCGGACAGCGTCGGCATTGCCACCGGCGTCACCTCCGTGGTAGACGCGGGCAGTACCGGGGCCGACGACGTTGACGATTTCTACGAGATTACCCGCAAGGCCTCAACCGAGGTCTTTGCCCTACTGAACATCTCTCGCGTTGGGCTGATCGCCCAAAATGAACTCGCCAATATGGCGAATATCGACGCCGAGGCGGTGAAGCAGGCGGTAGCGCGCTACCCTGATTTTATCGTTGGTCTGAAAGCGCGCATGAGCAGCAGCGTGGTGGGTGAAAACGGCATTACGCCACTGGTGCGCGCGAAAGCCATTCAGAAAGAGAACGGCGATCTGCCGCTGATGGTACACATCGGCAACAACCCGCCGAACCTCGATGAAATTGCCGAGCTGCTGAGCAGCGGCGACATCATTACTCACTGCTACAACGGCAAGCCGAACCGCATTCTGACGCCCTCCGGCGAGCTGCGCGCGTCCATCACCGCCGCCCTGAAGCGCGGCGTGCGACTCGACGTCGGCCACGGCACGGCGAGCTTTAGCTTTGAAGTGGCGAAACGCGCCATCGCGATGGGCATTCTGCCGCACACCATCAGCTCGGATATCTACTGCCGCAACCGCATCAACGGCCCGGTAGGCTCACTGGCGAGCGTGATGTCGAAATTCCTCGCCATCGGCATGTCGCTGCCGCAGGTGATCGCCTGCGTGACCGCCAATGCGGCCGACGGCCTGCGCCTGACGCACAAAGGGCGGATTGAGCCGGGTCTCGACGCCGATCTGACGCTCTTCACCCTTAAACGCCAGCCAACGCTGCTGGTGGATGCTGAAAACGACAGCCTGCAGGCTGAACACATTCTGGTGCCGCTTGCCGCCATCCGCGCGGGCAAGGGCTACATGACCGAACAAGGGAGCACGGAACATGCCTTCGATTTATGAGAAGTACAATTTAAAGCAGGTTATCAACACCTCTGGCCGCATGACGGCGCTGGGTGTCTCCACGCCGCGCCCGGAAGTGGTGCAGGCGGCAATGGACGGCATGAACCACTACTTCGAGATGAAAGATCTGGTCAACAAAACCGGGGAGTACATCGCGAAGCTGCTGGACGTGGAAGGCGCGACGGTGGTTTCCTGCGCCTCGGCGGGTATTGCGCAATCCGTGGCGGCGGTCCTGGTCAAAGACAGCGACTGGCTGCTGGAAAACCTGCACGTCACCCCGATTGAGAACAACGAAATCGTCCTGCCGAAAGGGCACAACGTCAACTTTGGCGCGCCGGTTGGCACCATGGTGGCGCTGGGCGGCGGCAAGCTGGTGGAGGCTGGCTACGCGAACGAATGCTCTGCCGATCAGCTGGCGGCGGCGATCACCCCGCGCACTGCGGCGATCCTCTACATCAAATCACACCACTGCGTGCAAAAAAGCATGCTCAGCGTCGAGCAGGCGGCGGTTGTCGCCCGTAAGCACGATCTGCCGCTGATCGTTGATGCCGCAGCGGAAGAAGATCTGCACGCTTACTATCGCTCCGGCGCGGACCTGGTGATCTACAGCGGCGCGAAAGCCATTGAAGGCCCGACCAGCGGCCTGGTGATCGGCAAAACCCAGTACGTCGAGTGGGTGAAACGTCAGACGGCGGGCATTGGCCGCGCCATGAAGGTGGGCAAGGAGGGGATCCTCGGCCTGACCTGCGCCATCGAACACTACCTGACGGCGACCAAAGAGAGCGGGGCGGAGATGGCGGCGAAGATGACGCCGTTTATCGATGCGCTTAACACCCTGAACGGCGTCACGGCGCGCGTGGTCTGGGACAGCGCCGGTCGCGATATCGCCCGCACCGAGATTAAGTTTGACGAAGCCACCACCGGCGTTGGTACCGGTGACCTGGTGAATAAGCTCAAACAGGGTGAATACGCCATCTACTTCCGTGGTTACAAGGCCAACGAAGGGATTATCGAGGCGGACGTGCGCAGCGTGAATGCTGACCAGCTGAATATTGTGTACCGCCGCATTAGCGAAGTATTAGGACAGGAGAAAAACGCATGAAACTGACCCCCAATTTTTACCGTGACCGCGTGTGCCTCAACGTGCTGGCAGGCTCCAAAGCCAACGCCAGCGCCATCTACGAGGCGGCGGAAGGCCACGTGCTGGTGGGCGTGCTCTCCAAAAATTATCCGGACGTAGACAGCGCGGTCGCCGACATGCGCGAGTACGCCGCGCTTATCGATAACGCGCTTTCCGTGGGGCTGGGCGCGGGCGATCCGAACCAGTCTGCAATGGTGAGCGAAATCTCCCGTCAGGTGCAGCCGCAGCACGTTAATCAGGTCTTTACCGGCGTCGCCGCCAGCCGTGCGCTGCTGGGGCAGAGCGAGTCCGTGGTGAACGGCCTGGTCTCGCCAACCGGCACCGTCGGCATGGTCAAGATCTCCACCGGCCCGCTGAGCAGCGCGGCACCGGATGGGATCGTCCCGGTCGAAACCGCCATTGCCCTGCTGAAAGATTTCGGCGGCAGCTCCATCAAATACTTCCCGATGGGGGGGCTGAAGTGCCGCGATGAGTACACCGCGGTGGCGCAAGCCTGCGCCCGTCACGACTTCTGGCTCGAGCCAACCGGTGGTATCGATCTGGAAAACTTTGAAGAGATCCTGCAGATTGCTCTGGACGCGGGCGTGAGCAAGATCATACCGCATATTTACAGTTCTATTATCGATAAAGCCAGCGGCGATACGCGCCCGGAAGATGTGCGCACGCTGCTGGAGATGACGAAGAAGCTGGTTAAGTAGTCTCTCTCCCTCACCCTAACCCTCTCCCAAAGGGAGAGGGAACTTTTCCCCCCTCTCCCTTTGGGAGAGGGCCGGGGTGAGGGGAAACACACCGCACAAAACCAAAGGAGCCACCATGCACACCCGCAACCTGCTCGTCGCTTCACTCTCGTTACTCGCTACCACCGCCATCGCCCAGACGCAGTACGCCTGGGTGGGAACCTACAACCCGAACGGTGAAGGGCTGTACCGCTTTACCCTCGACCCACAAACCGGTGCGCTCGCGAACAAAACGCTGGTGAGCAAGCTGCCGAACGCCGCGCAGCTGACCGTCTCACACGACGGTAAAACGCTGTATCTGGCAAGCGAGGTGGAGCAGGGCGTAGTGCAGGCGCTGCGCATCGGTGAGAACGGCGAGCTGAGCGAGTTAAATCAGGTGACCTCCGGCGGTGCGGGGCCGGTCTATCTCTCCCTGACGCCGAACGGTCAGCATCTGCTGGTGGCGAATTACGTGAGCGGCTCAATCGCTGTTTTACCGGTTAAGGTGGACGGCAGCCTGGGTGAGGCCACGGATACCCATCAGGATCGCGGGGAACCGGGAGCGGCCAAACCCGAGGCGGCAGCGGAAGGCAGCTTCGCGATGAGCGATCATAACGGCCCGCATGCGCACATGATCGCCGCCGATCTGAGCGGGAAGTACGTGTTTTCTACCGATCTGGGGCTGGATCGGATCTATCAGTATCGCTTTGACGAACGATCCGGAAAACTTACCCCGAACGATCCGCCGTTCATCAGCGCCTCTTCAAAAGGTGCCGGGCCACGACACTTCGTCTTCACGCCGAAGGGCGATGCCCTGTGGCTGATTAACGAAGAAGCTTCGACGCTGACCCATTATACGCTGGACAACGCAGGCCGATTGAAAGAGGGCAAAACGGTCTCCGCCCTGCCCGCGGGGTATAAAGGCACCAGCTTTGCCGCCGGGCTGGCGCTGAGCGCGGACGGCAAGCAGCTGTATGTGGCTAATCGTTTGCATAACAGCATCGGGCACTTTACCGTAACAGCGGACGGCACGCTGACGCACCGGGACGACGTCTGGACGCGGGGCGATTACCCGCGCACCCTGACGCTCGATAAACAAGGGCGCTGGCTGTACGTAATGAACCAGCGCAGCGACAACATTACCCGCTTTCGCGTGGCGCAGGACGGCAAGCTGAGCGCAGAGCCAGACTATACGCCGGTCGGCAGTCCATCCCAGATGGTCATTTCACCCTAAGCAGTAAGAGGACAACGACGTGCGATTTCCGAACCAACGTTTAGCGCAACTTTTCGATCTGTTGCAAAACGAGACGCTGCCGCAGGACGAGCTGGCGCAGCGGCTGTCGGTCTCCACGCGAACCGTCCGTGCTGATATCACCGCCCTGAACGCGCTGCTGGCGAGCCACGGGGCGCAGTTTATTCTGAGCCGTGGCAATGGCTATCAGCTGAAAATTGACGACGCCGCGCGTTATCAGCAGCTGCAGGCTTCTCACCCGCGCGCGCTGCGCATACCGCGAACCGGGCCGGAGCGCGTGCACTATCTGGTGGTGCGTTTTCTGACGTCAGCGTTTTCAATCAAGCTGGAAGATTTGGCCGATGAGTGGTTTATCAGCCGCGCCACGCTGCAAAGCGACATGGTGGAGGTGCGTGAGCTTTTCCAGCGCTATAACCTGATGCTGGAGACCCGTCCACGCCACGGCATGAAGCTGTTTGGCAGCGAGATGTCGACGCGCGCGTGCCTGACCGACCTGCTGTGGGAGCTGGCGCAGCAGGACAGCCTGAACCCGCTGGTCACCGACGTGGCGCTCAACGCTGGCGTGCCGGAGCAGATGGTCACGGTGCTGCACGACGCGCTGACCCGCCACCATATCCGCCTGACCGATGAAGGCGAGCTGTTCCTGCGCCTGTACTGTGCGGTCTCGGTGCGTCGCATCAGCGAAGGTTATCCGCTGCCGGAGTTCCACGCGGAGGATGTCGAGGAGAACGTGCGCGAGGCGGCAAAAGATATTGCGGTGACCATCCAGCAGCTCGCGGGCAAGCCGCTTTCCCCTTCCGAGGAGAACTGGCTGTGCGTCCACATTGCGGCGCGGCAGATTCAGGAGATCGCGCCGAGCGCGATCAACGCCGATGATGACGAAGCCCTGGTCAACTATATCCTGCGCTATATCAACACCCACTATAACTACAATCTGCTGAGCGACGAGCAGCTGCATGCAGACCTGCTCACGCACATCAAAACCATGATCACCCGCGTGCGCTATCAGATAATGATCCCTAACCCGTTGCTGGATAACATCAAGCAGCACTACCCGATGGCCTGGGACATGACGCTGGCGGCGGTGTCGAGCTGGGGCAAATACACCCCGTATGTGATCAGCGAAAACGAAATAGGCTTCCTGGTGCTGCATATCGGCGTCGGGCTGGAGCGTCACTACAATATTGGCTACCAGCGCCAGCCGCGCGTGCTTCTGGTGTGCGACGCCGGTAACGCGATGGTACGAATGATTGAGGCGGTGCTGCAGCGCAAATACCCGCAGATTGAGGTCACGCGCACGCTGACGTTGCGCGAGTACGAGCTGGCCGACGCTATCAGCGAAGACTTCGTGATCTCCACCGCCCGCGTGAGTGAAAAGTCCAAACCGGTGGTGATGATCGCGCCGTTCCCGACGGACTACCAGCTGGAGCAAATCGGCAAGCTGGTGCTGGTGGACCGCACCCGTCCGTGGATGCTGGATAAATACTTCGACGCGGCCCATTTTCGCATTCTTGATACGCCGATTGACCAGCAAACGCTGTTCCGGGAGCTGTGTGACCAGCTTGAAAGCGAAGGCTTCGTTGGTGCGGAATTTCTGGATTCGGTTGTTGAGCGTGAAGCCATCGTCAGCACCATGCTCGGTGACGGTATCGCGCTGCCGCACTCCCTGGGACTGCTGGCGCAGAAAACGGTGGTCTATACGGTGCTGGCCCCGCAGGGCATCCCGTGGGGCGATGAAACCGCACACGTCATCTTCCTGCTCGCCATCAGCAAGCGCGAGTATGAAGAGGCAATGGCGATCTACGACATTTTCGTCACCTTCCTGCGCGAGCGCGCCATGACGCGACTCTGCGGCTGCGGGAGCTTTGAGGCGTTTAAGGCGGTAGCGATGGAGAGTTTGAGCCGGTTTTGAGAGGCGCTATCCAGAATTCGATGTAATGCGAATGTAATGCTAAACTGCATTACACATTGCTCATTACCGGAGGCATAATGGCCACGCTGAACGTCCGTCTGGATGACAAACTTAAAAACGAGGCTTATGCCGTGCTGGAAAAACTCAATATCACCCCCACTGAAGCGGTGCGGCTACTGTTTCAGTACGTTGCAGAGACCGGACGCATGCCGGTGAAAACCGTCACCATAAGCGACGGTGAAGAGGCGCTTATTCAGACAGTCCGGGAGCGACTGGCTAATCCACAAAAGGGAATTAAGGTTAGTCTGGATGACTTATGAACTGGAATTCGACCCGAGGGCATTAAAGGAGTGGCATAAACTGGGCGATACCGTGAAAGCCCAGTTTAAGAAGAAGTTAGCCAGCGTACTGGTGAATCCCCGGAATGAATCTGCCCGCCTGCATGACCTGCCTGACTGCTACAAGATAAAGCTAAAATCCTCTGGCTACCGCCTGGTTTATCAGGTGCGGGACGCGGTGGTTATTGTTTTTGTCATTTCCATTGGTAAGCGAGAGAAATCCGCTGCGTATCAGGCCGCAAGCAAACGGCTTTAGCGCTCAGCGCAAATGGTGCACAACCTGATTGCTGCTGCCGCGCCAGATCAGTGCCGGATCTTTCAGGTCCTGCACAAACTTGCCGTCGACCAGCACGTTGATCAGGTCCACCACTTCCCTCTGTTGAGCATCCAGCTCATCCAGCTTATAGCCGGTCCAGACCCAGATATCTTTTCCGACGCACTCGCGGCGAATACGTTTCACCAGCTTCAGGATCTCCGGGACGTTCTGCGGATGGAGCGGATCGCCACCAGAGAGTGAAATACCCTGACGGGAAATGCGCGTGTCGTTCAGATCGGCGATGATCCGATCCGCCATCTCATCGGTGAACGGCAGACCGGAATTCAGACGCCAGGTGCTTTTGTTGTAGCAGCCAGGGCATTCGTGAACGCAGCCTGCCACAAAAAGCGTGCAGCGTGTGCCGGGGCCGTTGACGATATCGACGGGATAATACTGATGATAATTCATAGGTTTAACCTGATGCCCTCACCCCGGCCCTCTCCCACAGGGAGAGGGAGAAAACCGGCGGCAGGCATAACAATGTGCTCAATCTATTCCCTCTCCCTTGAGGGAGAGGGGTAGGGTGAGGGGGGAACCCGGCGAAGAACTTAACCGATCTGCCCATTCCCCAAATGCTTCACGCGGCGCTTCACTTCTTCCTGCTTACCGGCGTTGAACGGACGCGCGTCCGGGCTGCCGAGATAGCCGCACACGCGGCGGGTAACGGAGACGCGGGCCGCATCGTGGTTACCGCATTTCGGGCAGGTGAAGCCTTTGCTGGTACACTCAAACTCACCGGTGAAGCCGCACTCGTAGCACTCGTCGATTGGCGTGTTAGTGCCGTAATACGGAACGTGCTGATAGCTGTAATCCCATACGTCTTCCAGCGCCTTCAGGTTGTGCTGGATGTTCGGGTACTCGCCGTAGCAGATGAAGCCGCCGCTGGCGATAGGCGGGTAGGCCGCTTCAAAGTCGATCTTGTCGTACGGGTTCACCTTTTTCTCAACGTCCAGGTGGAAGCTGTTGGTGTAGTAGCCTTTGTCGGTTACACCTTCCACGATGCCGAACTCGGCGGCGTCCAGACGGCAGAAGCGGTCGCACAGGTTTTCGCTTGGCGTGCTGTACAGGCTAAAGCCGTAGCCGGTTTCGTCTTTCCACTGGTCAACGGCATCGCGCAGACGCTGAACAATCGCAACGCCTTTCTCACGCAGCGCTTCGCTGTCGTAAACGTGTTTGTCACCAAACAGCGCGTTAATGGTTTCGTGAATACCGATGTAACCGAGAGAAATCGATGCGCGACCGTTTTTGAAGATCTCGGATACGTCATCGTCCGCCTTCAGACGCACGCCGCAGGCCCCTTCCATATAAAGGATGGGCGCCACGCGGGCTTTCACCCCTTCAAGACGCGCGATGCGGGTCATCAGCGCCTTGCGGGCCAGTTGCAGACGTTCGTCCAGCAGCGTCCAAAACGCCGCTTCGTTACCTTTAGCCTCCAGCGCGATGCGCGGCAGGTTAAGGCTGATCACGCCCAGGTTGTTGCGCCCGTCGTGGATCTGCTCGCCGTTTTCGTCTTCATACACGCCGAGGAAGCTGCGGCAGCCCATTGGCGTTTTGAACGAGCCGGTAACCTTAACCACCTGGTCATAGTTGAGGATGTCCGGGTACATGCGCTTGCTCGCGCACTCCAGCGCCAGCTGTTTGATATCGTAGTTGGGATCGCCAAACTTGTGGTTCAGGCCGTCGCGGATGGCGAACACCAGCTTCGGGAACACCGCGGTTTTGCGGTTTTTGCCCAGACCAGAGATGCGGTTACGCAGAATCGACTGCTGGATCAGACGCGACTCCCAGCTGGTGCCGAGGCCAAAACCGAAGGTAACGAACGGCGTCTGGCCGTTGGCGGTATGCAGCGTGTTGACTTCATATTCCAGAGACTGGAACGCGTCGTAGCACTCTTTTTCGGTGCGGGAGCGGGCGTAGCCGTCAGCGTCCGGGATCTGCCACTCTTCCGCCGTTTTACGGTGCTTATTGAAGCTCTCGGTCACAAACGGTGCCAGCACTTCATCGATGCGGTTGATGGTAGTGCCACCGTAAATATGGCTCGCCACCTGGGCGATGATCTGCGCCGTGACCGCCGTCGCGGTGGAGATCGATTTTGGCGGCTCAATCTCGGCGTTCCCCATCTTAAAGCCCTGGGTCAGCATGCCTTTCAGGTCGATCAGCATGCAGTTGAACATCGGGAAGAACGGTGAATAGTCGAGATCGTGGTAGTGGATCTCGCCGCGCTCGTGCGCGGAGACCACGTCACGCGGCAACAGGTGCTGGCGGGCGTAGTGTTTGGCGACAATACCGGCCAGCAGGTCGCGCTGGGTGGGGATCACTTTACTGTCTTTATTGGCATTTTCATTGAGCAGCGAGGAGTTGGTCTGCTCCACCAGGCCACGAATTTCTTGGTTCAGGCGACCGCGTTTCTCACGCTGGACGTCACGATCGTGACGGTACTCGATGTAGGCACGCGCCAGCTGCTTGTACGGCCCGGACATCAGCTGGTTTTCAACCGCGGTCTGGATCTCGTTGATGTCCACCTGGCTGCGTTCATTCATCTGGCTGCTAACGATTTCTGCGACGGTGGCGCAGTAATCTGCGTCATCGACTCCCGCTGCTTTAGCTGCACGAAGAATGGCTTCTTTGATGCGCTCTGATTTAAACGGCACTTTACAGCCATCACGCTTCATCACATGCGGTGTCATGATCACTCCATTTTAAAAACAGGTTATCCACAAAGGCGGGGAAGTATTCACCGGATGGATTATCAACCGGGGCAGTCACTTCCCTCGTTCCCGACACTTGTTATCCACAATTCCGGCCAGCGTCGATGCCGTCTTGTTGTTGGAATAGTAGACGATAAATACAAGATGTTGGGTCGGGCTGCATTTTAATGGCTATATATAGTGATTTGCATCAAACATGTTTGCGATTTTTTTGATTCAGAACAAAGTAAAAAGACGAGAGTACAAACGGCGGGCGCTACAGCCTTTGTAAAAAATAAAGGAAAAATCCGGTTATTTTTACAACAAAAACAG
Source organism: Enterobacter sp. 2VL (assembly GCF_005503595.1). Classification (NCBI taxonomy): domain Bacteria; kingdom Pseudomonadati; phylum Pseudomonadota; class Gammaproteobacteria; order Enterobacterales; family Enterobacteriaceae; genus Enterobacter; species Enterobacter sp. 2VL. The sequence goes on along the minus strand of NZ_SCNE01000004.1, from coordinate 386,134 downwards.
GCGCTCAGCGTGGGTGACCCTGAGCGCCAGCGCGTTAGCCCAAACCGATAAGCCAACGTAATCCGGCATGCAGAAAGGCTGCCGCCGCGATCGCCCCAAGGATCGTGGGAAGTAAAAGGGAGCGGGCAGGTTTATCGTCAGTCGCCGTATGCGCTTCGGCATTAAGGGCGGATAACGCCTCTTCGCACGTACGCGCTGCCAGCAGGCGGTTGCGCACACGTTCATCCGTGAGGGAGGAGGTCAGCGTAGTCAGCAGCTGCATATGCGTGCTGCCCGCTTCGGCTTCCGGTATAGCCAGCAGGAAAACCATTCTGACGTCTTCATCGCCCTCCAGACCGGGCCAGAGAATGGGGTCGTCAAACAGCGCCAGGCAAAACGCCGCCCGCTGGACCACGGGCGACTTACCGTGGGGTACGGCAAGCTCCTCGCCAAGCGCGGTGGGGCCTTCACTCTCGCGTTGCAGCACGCAGCGAATAAACGCCTCTTTATCGCCGATCAGGTTGCGCACCGCCAGGGAGGCGGACATCCGTTCGATCAGCGCGTCAGGCGTAGATAAAGGGGGATTGATAAAAATCAGGTCCGGGTACGTCAACGCACGCAAATTCATATTAAACCTCAAGCAAAAAGTCGCAGGTACAGGAAGGGGCAATCAGGGTTACCGGCGGAACGGGCTCTTCGAGATAGTTGATCTGTAAAAGCCCGGCCAGGTTCTCGGGAACCGGCACCGGCTGCGTTCCGGCGTTAAATACCCGTACGATGGTTCCGGACAGAGTGCGCGCATGGGGCAGCGCAGAGAGAATGAGTGGCTCCGGCAACGACAGCAATGAACATTCCGCCGGAAGATGCCGCTCGGGATGGCGCAGCTGAAAGCGCTCGAGGCGATTATCCAGCGTGTGCAGGGATTGCCGCTGGTAGGTAAAGGGCTGACCGCAGGCCTGATTTTCCAGCTGACGCAGCGTGAGATGGTCGGCATTGTCCGCCAGCGCAACGCTAAACGAAAAGTGCAGCTGCTTGAGCAACTGCGCATCCGGTGTTTCGACCACCGTATTGTTAATGCCCGATGCGCGCCCTGGTCGCCACTCAAGGTTGCTACGCCCCAGTACGCCAGTGGACTTAAACAGCGTCAGCGCAATAGCAGCCTGTTTCGTCCCGACAACCTGAAACTCTTTCATGCCGCGGCTATTTACCACCAGCGCTTTACCCGGCTCGGCGATGGCGATGATCCCCTCGCTGGTTTCGATATCCACCGGCCGCTCGCGATAGTGCGCCTGCCAGTTCAGGTCGTCACACCCCGTTGGGCGGTGAACGATGTCGAACGGCTGCGACGCAATGGACGTTCGGGTACGAATGTCGCTGTTAATGAGCAGGCGCAACCGATGGTCGCAGACGCTGTTTTCAAGAGAGATATCAACATACAGATTGGGGTCGCCCTGACGCAGCTCGCACACGACGTGGATCGTGAGCGGTATGAAGCTGTTATCCGTGCGGGAAGAGAGGTCTCGCGGCAGGTATAACAGGGCCTCAAGCTCCATCCGCTCAATGAGAGTATGCTTTTTGCAGTCGATCAGGGTGAAGTGCCAGCAGCGGGTGGGTTCATCCTCCGGCAGGGGCGAAAAATCGTAGCTGTCTCCGGCATCCGCACAGTCTTCCAAGCTAAACAGCCCGGTGATGCACCTGCCGTTGCGCTTATCGTGAAGCGTAAGCGTACCGGCGTCGATTGCCAGCCGACAGACTTCATTTTCAATCTCGCTGGCCGTTTCCTGGCGCGTCGGCACAAACGCTGCGGGGTTGGCTTGAACGGTAATGGCCCGGTAGCCAACGGCAGGCAGCGCCTGCGCCAGCAGCGCAATGTGCCAGCGGTAATAAGGCGGCAGGGGCGTTTCACATTCCCCCTGCGAACCGAGAGAGATAACGCTTCCTCCGGGCAGGGTTTCTCTGGACAGCACCTCAAAGGCGAGCGGCTTACCCTGATGCGTCAGCGCGATATTGTCGGCGCGGCTGTACAACGTGGTTTTGACCACGCGGCTGGTGCGGCTTGGCAGGGCGTTGAAGATAAGCAGATCGCCGTCGTCGCAGCTTGCTATCGCCAGCCCCTTAACGACCAGATTCCACAAGCTGTGGCAAAGCTGCCAGGTCTGCTCCAGGCGATGAAGAATATCCCGGTTCGTCGCGTCGCTGTTACATCCGCCCATGGAGTCATGGGCATGGCAGCGCAGCAGTTTTTTCCACAGGGTATCGACCAGCCCCAGACTGACCGGAATTCCCTGATGGCGCGCAATCGCAATCGCAGGCTCCAGCTGGCGCAGGATGAACTGTTCAATCTCGTCGTTTTTCTTTTTGATGTCGTAGCGCACGGAGCCGATGGTTTTGTGGATCCGGGTGTAGCGCGGTGATTTCAGCTCGCCTTCCCATACCTCAAGCCGCTCGCGCTGCGGGCGCAGGCTCTCCACGTACTCCTCAAGCGAGCTGAGGAAATAGCGGTCACGGGCGGGGGAGCGCTCGCTCGCCGTTTGCAGCGTGCGCGGCAGCGTCGGGTCGATGCTAACCTGATCGCCGCCGCAGGGCAGCAGCAGGTTGTCGATGCCCGCACGTTCGCGCAGCAGATCGACAATCGGGAAGATTTTGTTTTCAAGATGGTGGGGATCGGCGTGCATATTTTTGGCCGCGCCGTAACCCAGCGCCATCGCGCAGGCGATAACCGTTTCGCCAGAGGGGGCGCGCCACAGAAACTGACTGTTTTTGGCCATGCGATCGTGGTCGATCCCGCGCCAGAAGACGATGTTATCGATATTGCAGCCGCGCAGGATCGTTGGTATTTGCGCGTTGTGTCCGAAGGTGTCCGGCAGATAGCCCACCTGCATCGCGTGCCCGAGCGCCCGCGCGGCGGCAATGCCATATTTCAGGTTACGCACGATCGACTCACCGTGAACGTTCCAGCTGTCGGTTTGGGTATACCACGGCCCGACAAACAGCCGTTTCTCGCTGACCAGCTTCTTCAGGCGCGGCGTGTATTCCGGATTCACGGCCAGGAAATCGTCCACCACCGCCATCTGCCCATCAAGATGGTAGCAACGGTAGGTCGGGTCCTGCTCCAGCGTGTCGATAACGTCTGCAAAGTTCCAGGATGCCAGCACCGTGCTGTCCTGACGCGTGAAATACCACTCCTGATCCCAGTGCGTATGGGCAATAACGTGAATTTGACTCATGATATTTCCCTTAATCCGCGTTTTTAGGGCTGACGTAGAGCACGCCTAACGCGCAGATCAGCGCGCCCACGCACACGCTGGCAAGATAGCCTGCCACGTTTGTGGCCAGCGGCCATCCCCAGATGGCGGGCAGGGGAAGCGTCTGCTTCACCTCCAGGGCAATCGCCAGCAGCGCGCCAGAGACGGCGCCGATCATAAACACGGGGATCAGGCGCGGGTTTTTCAGGATGAAGGGGATTGCGCCCTCTGAAATGCCAATCAGGCCCAGCAGCAGCGAGGTACTGCCAACGGTTTTCTCTTCGCGGGAAAACACGTCCGGCAGGCCAAAGCGGCCATTCAGGAACGCCGCAAGGCCGACGCCGATGGAAGGGATCACGATGGATAATTCGCGGGCGGTTAAATCAAAGGTTTCGCTCACGCCGTTCAGGCCGAGCGCCACCGAACCCGCCGCTTTATTGACAGGCCCACCCAGATCGAACGCGGTGCCTGCGGCGATCATCGCTGAATAGAAGCCGCGTCCGGTATCGCCTGCCGAGGTAAAAAACACCACCATCAGCTGGTTGAGTGAACCGAAAACCGGATTGATCAGATATTCCATCACCATCACCAGCGTGATGCCGGTGATCAGCGGCACGAGCAGCATGGTTTTGATGGTGGTGAGCTGCTGGCGGACGTGGATAGTATCGTTAAGCCACCGCACCAGATAACCCACGAAAAAGCCGATGCCAATGGCGCCAAAAAAGCCCGACGGCATAAAGGTCTCAATGTCGAAAAAGCGCTTATACACCTCATCGGACATAATGCCGCCGATAAGCCCAGGGATCAGGGCGGGCTTGCCGGCAATCGAAAACGCCAGATACATGGCGAACACCGGATACATGAACTTAATGGTCATAAAGCCGAGCTTATCCAGCAGGCTAAACGGTGAATGCTCAATGTTGATGAATTGCCCGGTGATTTTGGCCGTCGCCATCATCAGGCCGCCCATTACAACCACGGGTAACATGTAGCTGATGGCCGCCATGATGTGGCCGATAAAAATCTGGTAGGCGGAGCGCGTAATCTCCGGCTCTTGTTCCCCGGCTTCGGCGCGTTTTCCCATCGCTAAAGCCTGGCGCAGGTAGCGGTCGGTATCCTTGATAAGCTCCTGGGTGCGCGTTTTAAGGTGCGGAACGCCGTCAAAACGTTCCACATCCTGAATGGGCACGTCGGTCGCCAGGATAATCGCGCTGGCGTTGGCAATATCCTGTTTGGTGAGCCTGTTTTTGACGCCGTCGCTTCCCTGCGTTTCGACCTTGACCTCAATGTTGTGCTGTTTTGCCCAGGCCATAATTTTATTGGTGGCCATAAAAGTGTGCGCTATTCCTGTCGGACAGGCCGTTACAGCGATAATTTTTTGTTTCATCATTGTAATAAATTCCTGACTGTGAAAATAACGGCAGTATAAAGAGAAACAAAAACAAGCCTTAATGTTTGCTAATACTAATTGCGTATCACGATACGCCTTGATGCAATGTGTGAAGCGCCTTCCAGAGACTATTTCCGTGAGATGTTAATATAGCGTCTGGTTTTAACAGGGCGTGATATATGAATTCTTTTCAGGGAAGTGAACGTTTAATATTTGAATACATCCAGTTCCATGCGCATTCTATTTCTAATATTTCCGCAAAAGAGATTGCCCGGGATACATTTACCACCACGACATCGGTTAACCGCGTCTGTAAAAAGATGGGGTATAAGAGCTATACCGAGCTTCGGTATCGTTTTCTGGGCGATCAATCGCTGGCCTCACCCGCCGCCCCCTGCGGGGTGGCAAATGAAGAGGGGATTGTGACGGAGGTCTCCGGGCTGCTGGTGCACGCCAGCCATATCTACCTGTACGCGCGGGGTGCCTCGCTTACCAGCCTCAACTACCTGTCGCGCTTTTTGTCGCTGGCGAGCCTGCCGCATCTGATCCTCAACGACATGCACCAGCTCACGCGCGTGTCGAAAGGGACGCTGGTGCTGATCAGTAAATCAGGCGAGACCCAGTCGCTTATCGAAATGGCGCGTAACGCGCTGCGAAAAGGGCTGAAGATTGTGGCGATCACCCGTCAGGGATCGTCGCTGGCTGCTTTGGCGACGCTTTGCTGGCCGTTAACAATTGATATCAGCGCGGTTTCGCTCTATCAGCGGGAAGGGCAGCTTGAGCTGCTAAGTGCCGTGGACCGCATCGGCTGCAGGCTTTTGCAGCACGATGCGGTATAAGGTCGCGGTTAAAGCTGTTTAACAATGCCCAGGCGAACGGCGTAATCATTTTTATGATTGCCGTCGTCATCGATGTAGGTTTTATCCAGCGAGACCAGTTCGACATACGGCGTCCAGCCGTCGTCGAGCTTATAGTTGAACGCCACGGTATGCTCCCAGTAGGTATCATCCCCGGTCCCCTGATCGACATTATCCTGCCAGCGGAAACGCGGGTTATAGGACATACCGAATTTACCAATGTTATAGGCAAACCAGATATCGAACTGATGGGATTCACGGCGGGTATAGCCGCTGCCGTCCAGCTGTTTATCACTGTGCGCGTCGTTTACGGTGTTGTAGCGATAGCGTGTGGAGAGATTGAGGCCATTGTCGAAGGCTTTCCATCCCTGGATAAAGGGACGGTAGTGCGTGTTGCTGGCGGTGAAAACGGTCACCATACCGGGCGCAACGGCGAAACCATTGCCGAGATCGAAGCGCCAGCGCGTCTCAATTTCCTGCGCGGCTTCGGTTAAGCCTTTATCGTCGGCGTTATATCGGTCGGTATCGCCAAAAAAGGTATCGTTATGATTTTGTGCAGCCTCAACGGAAAAGTAAAAACCGTTATCCGCCTGATGCATAACCTTAATACGGGAGTCGTTTACGTCAGATCGCGTATTATGACCAAAACGCAGATCGACGGCGGTATTTCCGCACCATCCCTGAGCGCTGATTAATAATGCGCTAATACAACTTGCTTTAATAATTGTCTGTTTCATCATATCCTGCCGGGGTTATTTAATTGGCAGGGCTATTTTTATTTTTGCCGTTGCAATATGTAAAAGTTATTGTCATACATTTAGCGTATCGCTAAACGCGGAAATAGCGGAGATACGACCCGCGCCGTATCTCCTGAGGTTTACGCCTGCAGCCACCAGACGGCTTCAAACGGCCGGAGCACTGCCGCGTCTGGACCGGCATAGTTGCTCATTACCACGTTCCACTCGCCGTGCAGGGCATCGGGACGCCACTCCTGAGGCGCAGGGCTGAGGTTTGCGGCCACGATCAGAGTTTGCCCCTGCCACTGGCGGCGGTAGCACCACAGATAAGGGTGGTCAGGCAGAAGATCCTCATAATCCCCCCACGTCAGCACTGGCAGGGTTTTACGCAGACGAATCAGCGCTTGATAGGTATAAAACACCGAATCCGGGTCATCCAGCGCCGCGCGGGCGTTCACGGTTTCGTAGTTATCGCAGACGTTAATCCAGGGTTCGCCTGCGGTAAAGCCCGCGTTGTGCGAGGCATCCCACTGCATTGGCGTGCGGCCATTATCGCGGGATTTACTCGCCAGGATCGCCAGCAGTTCATCCGGATCGCGACCGGTTGCCCGCAGTTCGGCGAACATGTTCAGACTTTCCACGTCGCGATAGTCGGTGATGCGCGTGAAGTGCGGGTTGGTCATGCCAATCTCTTCGCCCTGATAGATATAAGGCGTGCCCTGCATGCCGTGCAACACCATGCCGAGCATCTTCGCGGCGGCGACGCGGTATTCCCCCTCGTCACCAAAGCGCGACACAATGCGCGGCTGATCGTGGTTACACCAGAACAGCGCGTTCCAGGCTTTGTTATGCATCCCCTGCTGCCAGTGGCTGAACAGGGTTTTCAGCGCCACGAAGTTTGGTTTTGCCTTCGTCCACTTTTCGCCGCCGGGATAATCGACCTTGAGGTGATGGAAATTAAAGGTCATCGACAGCTCCCGGCCATCGAGCGATGCGTACTGCTGGCAGTTCTCCAGCGAGGTGGATGACATTTCGCCTACGGTCATCAGGTTGCGCGGCGTAAAGACGTCGCGGCTCAGCTCCTGCAGATACTCGTGAATGCGCGGCCCGTCGGTATAGAAGCGGCGGCCATCGCCCACGTCGTCGTTCGGGAAATTCTGGTCTTTTGAAATCAGGTTGATCACGTCGAGACGCAGGCCGTCCACGCCGCGATCGGCCCAGAATTCGCACACGCTTTTTAGCTCGGCGCGTACGTCAGGATTCTCCCAGTTGAGGTCCGCCTGCTCCGGGGCGAAAAGGTGCAGATAATACTGCTCGCTCTCGGCATGCCAGCGCCAGGCGTTGCCGCCGAATTTCGAACGCCAGTTGTTAGGCAACTGGTCCGGCGTGCCGTCGCGCCAGATGTAGAACTGACGATACGGGCTGGCTTTATTCAGCGATTCGCGGAACCAGGCGTGCTGCGTTGAGGTGTGGTTCAGCACCATATCCAGAACAATGCGAATGCCGCGCTGGTGCGCCTCGGCGACCAACTCATCAAAATCGTCCAGCGTACCGTAGGCCGGATCGATGGCGGTGTAATTCGCCACATCGTAACCGTTATCCACCTGCGGGGAGATGTAAAACGGCGTCAGCCAGATGGCGTCGATCCCGAGCGTTTTGAGGTAATCAAGACGCTGCGTTACGCCGCGTAAATCGCCGGTGCCGCGCCCGGTCGTGTCCTGGAAGCTCTTCGGGTAGATCTGATAGATGACGCCGTTCTGCCACCAGTGAGGAAGGGTATTCATAATGCGTTCCTGCAAATGCGAAGGGGGCGCAACTGCGCCCCGAAAGATAACGTTAGACGATCTGGAGCGTGCCCTGACGGAATTTACGCTGGTATATCACGGTGGTGAGCGCCATCGGGACAATAATTGCGATGGCCATTGCCAGAGCAAACACCTGCCAGAACGCGGGCTGAATGGAGAGGATGCCCGGCAGCCCGCCGACGCCGATCCCGTTCGCTATCACGCCGTTCAGGCCACACAGCAGGCCCGCCAGGCCGGAGCCGATCATTGCGCAGAGCATCGGGAAGCGATACTTCAGGTTGATGCCGTACATTGCCGGTTCGGTCACGCCGAGGTAGGCGGAGATCGCCGCCGGAACGGAGATTTCACGTTCGTTATGCTTGCGGCTGACGATGATAATGCCGGTGACCGCAGAAGCCTGTGCGATGTTAGAGAGCGCAATGATTGGCCAGACCGGCGTGCCGCCAAGGCTCTGGATCATCTGCATATCAATCGCCAGCGTGGTCTGATGCACGCCGGTGATCACCAGCGGGGCATACAGGAAGCCAAACAGCGCGGCACCAATCGGCGCGAAGCTGCCGGTCATCAGGTGACGCACCGCGAAGGCCACACCGTCGCCAATCAGGCGGCCAAACGGACCGATAAAGGCATGCGCGAGGAACACCGCAATAATCAACGAGCTGACCGGCACCACCACCAGATAGAGATAATCCGGCACCATGCGCTTGATGCGCGTCTCGATAAAGCCCAGCGTCAGGCCTGCGAGCAGGGCGGGAATCACCTGCGCCTGATAACCGACTTTTGCGATGGTAAACAGGCCGAAGTTCCATACTTCCGGCACCTGCTGACCAAGTAAGTAAGCGTTCATTAACTGTGGAGAGACCAGCGTGACGCCCAGTACGATGCCGAGAATCGGCGTACCGCCCATCTTGCGCACCGCGGACCAGCAGATCCCCACCGGCAGATAGAAGAAGATCGCTTCGCCAATCAGCCACAGGAAATCATAGATGCTTTGCAGGGCCGGGTACATCTGCGCCAGCGTTTTGCCGTCGCTCATCGGCACGTCCCCGATGACGTTGCGGAACCCTAAGATTAAACCCCCGCTGATCAGCGCCGGCAGCAGCGGGAAGAAAATCTCTGCGAAATGGGAGATAAGCTGTTCGTGCCACTTCATATTCTGGCGCGCGGCTTTCTTCGCCTGCTCTTTATCGGCGGAGGAATGCCCGGTTGTCGCCAGCAGAGCCTGATAGTAATCGCCCACTTCGGTACCAATAACGACCTGGAACTGACCGGCGTTGGTGAAGCAGCCTTTGACCATCGACAGCTCTTCAATGGCTTTAGGGTTGGCTTTGGCCGGATCGTTCAGCACGAAGCGCAGGCGGGTAATACAGTGGCTGACGGTCGCAATGTTCTCGCGTCCGCCGACCAGGACGATCAACTGGTCGATATCTGCTTGTCTGACTTTACTCATCATGAAACCTCATGATCTATTGATAGGGGTTATGACCTGAGCGCAAGCCTACTCTTTAAGCGTGACGGCGAAAACGGGAACGTTCCCGAAATTGGGGGAGGATCACAATAATCTGATGTTGGAGGGTTAAGCCAGATGTGAGGGAATAACGATCTGGCGCGGCTCCGCGCGGCCATTAATCTGCTCTATCAACTGCGCGGCTGCCTGTCGGCCAGACTCCGCGTAGCCGGGGTCGACGGTGATGATCTCCGGGTGCAGGAACTTCATCAGCGGCGTGCTGCCCACGCTTGCGACCTGCAAATCGGTAATACGCTGTTCATGTAAATACTTACTTACGCCAAGCGCCAGAGTATCCGTGGCGCAGACCAGCGCGGTGGTTTGGGGCGTCAGGACGCTTGCGGCCTGCTCATACCCTTGCTTCATGCCCAGGCCCGGCAGGGACGCGACGGCGGGGAGGTTATGTTTTTTACAGAACGTCAGGTATGCCTCGTGGCGGCGCTTGCCGGTGGTCACGTCGGTATGCGGGACGCCCAGATAGCTTATATAGCGATGGCCCTGCTCGAACAGGCGCTGCATCAGGGTGATAATCGCCCCCTCGTCATCGTAACAAACGGAGGCGAACCCGCTGGCATCGCGCGCCAGCAGCACCAGCGACCGCTGCCACGGCTTGAGTATCTCGTCCTGAATCCCGGAAAAGCCAAACAGCACCACGCCATCAATGTTGCGGCGCTGGAGCATGCCCAGGTGCTCTTCCACCATCTGCGGCGAGAACTTGCTCTCCATCATGATGGGATCGTAACCCTGCTCATAAAAGGCGGGAAGCATGGTCTGTACGGCGAGGTTTTCTGAGAGAGAATCCAGACGCGAGACGATAATGGCGACGACTTTGTCGCTCTGACCACGCATGGCGCGCGCGGAGCGGGAAGGGGAAAAACCGTGCTGATTCATCACCGCCTCGACGCGTTCACGCGTGCGTTCGCTGACACCGCTTTCGTTGTTGAGCACGCGCGAGACGGTGGATTTCCCCACGCCGCTTAAACGCGCGATGTCTTTAATCGTAAGGCGGTTCTGCATGCTGTTTTCCCTGTAACAACGACAAAATGGTCAATTGAGCCTAATGCTATAGCGCGAATTCGCTATGGGCAAAGTCTGGTTTACGTTAGGTTTATTTGCCTGGGGTTATAATACCGCCCGAATCGTCACAAACGGTATGGATAAATCCTTATACTGCGCGGCGACATCCCACTTTTTACTTACCGGAGGCTATATGGATCCCGATCCCGCCCCTCTCCTGAACGGGAGAGCAATTTCTTACCGGTAAGCCAGCCTCCGCGCTGCTCACCGGTTACGTGAGGCAGCGCGTTTTAAACGCTCCTGCTTGAAATCTTAAGTGCCCCTCAGGCCCGGCTTTGTCGCGCCTGCAGGAAAGACTGCATCCGCCCGGCGGATGCGGGGAGCTTACTATGCTTAAAAATATTACTCGCCAGCTGCTTGCCCAGCTGAGCCGTCATCTGCCACGTCGCCTGACCGAGCGCGACCCGCTGCCGAACGCCAAACATCTGGCCGGTGCGGCGATCCCGGTATCCCTGACCAAACGCTGCCTGAACGTGGCGGCAATGGATGAAAACGAAGTCTGGCGCGCCTTTGGCGGACATCCGGAAGGGCTGAACGCGCTTGAAGTGGAAAAAATCCGCGCCGTGCACGGCGACAACCAGATCCCGGCGCAAAAGCCGTCTCCGTGGTGGGTGCACCTGTGGCACTGCTACCGTAACCCGTTCAACCTGCTGCTGACCGTGCTGGGCATTATCTCCTACGCGACCGAAGATCTGTTTGCCGCCGGGGTGATTGCGCTGATGGTGGGCATCTCCACGTTACTCAATTTCATTCAGGAAGCCCGCTCCACCAAAGCGGCGGACGCCCTGAAAGCGATGGTCAGCAACACGGCGACCGTCTCCCGCGTGATTAACGATCTGGGGGAAAACGCCTGGGTTGAGCTGCCTATCGACCAGCTGGTGCCGGGCGATCTGGTGAAGCTCGCCGCCGGGGATATGATCCCCGCGGATTTACGCATCATTCAGGCCCGCGATCTGTTTGTGGCGCAGGCCTCGCTGACCGGTGAATCCCTGCCGGTTGAGAAAGTGGCGCGCACTCGCGAGCCGCAGCAGGTAAACCCGCTGGAGTGCGATACCCTGTGCTTTATGGGCACCACGGTGGTGAGCGGCACGGCGCAGGCGATTGTCACCGCGACCGGGGGCAACACCTGGTTTGGGCAGCTGGCCGGGCGCGTCACCGAGCAGGAGAGCGAGCCGAATGCGTTCCAGAAGGGCATTGGCCGCGTCAGCATGCTGCTGATCCGCTTTATGATGGTGATGACGCCAATTGTGCTGCTGATCAACGGCTACACCAAGGGCGACTGGTGGGAAGCGGCGCTGTTCGCGCTCTCCGTGGCCGTCGGCCTGACGCCGGAAATGCTGCCGATGATTGTGACCTCCACCCTGGCACGCGGGGCAGTCAAACTCTCTAAGCAAAAAGTTATCGTTAAGCACCTCGACGCCATTCAAAACTTCGGCGCGATGGACATTCTCTGCACCGATAAAACCGGCACGCTGACCCAGGACAAAATCGTGCTGGAGAACCACACCGATATCGCCGGTAAAACCAGCGATCGCGTGCTGCACAGCGCCTGGCTCAACAGCCATTACCAGACCGGGCTGAAAAACCTGCTCGACGTCGCCGTGCTGGAAGGCGTAGACGAAGAGTCTGCCCGCACGCTCTCTGGCCGCTGGCAGAAGGTGGATGAGATCCCGTTCGACTTCGAGCGCCGCCGCATGTCGGTTGTGGTGAGCGAGCAAGAGGATGTGCATCAGCTGATTTGCAAAGGGGCGCTGCAGGAGATCCTCAACGTTTCAACCCAGGTGCGCCATAACGGCGAGATTGTGCCGCTGGACGACACCATGCTGCGCCGCATCAAACGCGTCACCGACAACCTGAACCGACAGGGACTGCGCGTGGTGGCGGTCGCCAGCAAGTTCCTGCCCGCGCGGGAAGGGGACTATCAGCGTATCGATGAATCCGATTTGATCCTCGAAGGTTACATCGCATTCCTCGATCCGCCGAAAGAGACCACCGCGCCGGCGCTGAAGGCGCTGAAGGCCAGCGGTATTACCGTGAAAATCCTGACCGGCGACAGTGAGCTGGTGGCGGCGAAAGTGTGCCACGAAGTGGGGCTGGACGCGGGCGATGTGGTGGTGGGCAGCGACATTGAGCCCCTGTCCGACGATGAACTGGCGGCCCTTGCCCAGCGCACCACGCTGTTTGCCCGCCTGACGCCGATGCACAAAGAGCGCATTGTCACTCTGCTACGCCGCGAAGGCCACGTGGTGGGCTTTATGGGCGACGGCATTAACGATGCCCCGGCACTGCGCGCGGCGGACATTGGTATTTCCGTCGACGGCGCGGTGGATATTGCCCGTGAAGCGGCGGATATCATCCTGCTGGAAAAGAGCCTGATGGTGCTGGAGGAGGGCGTGATCGAAGGGCGTCGTACCTTTGCCAACATGCTTAAGTACATCAAGATGACCGCCAGCTCCAACTTTGGTAACGTCTTCAGCGTGCTGGTGGCGAGCGCGTTCCTGCCGTTCCTGCCAATGCTGCCGCTGCACCTGCTGATCCAGAACCTGATGTACGATGTCTCTCAGGTGGCGATCCCGTTTGATAACGTTGATGATGAGCAGATCCAGAAGCCGCAGCGCTGGAACCCGTCCGATCTTGGCCGCTTTATGCTGTTCTTCGGCCCGATCAGCTCGATCTTCGACATCCTGACCTTCTGCCTGATGTGGTTTGTGTTCCACGCCAACACGCCTGAACACCAGACGCTGTTCCAGTCCGGCTGGTTCGTGGTGGGGCTGCTGTCGCAAACGCTGGTGGTGCATATGATCCGCACGCGCCGCATTCCGTTCATCCAGAGCCGTGCCGCGTGGCCGCTGATCGTCATGACCGGCATCGTGATGGCGCTCGGTATCGCGCTGCCGTTCTCGCCGCTGGCGAGCTACCTGCAGCTGCAGGCGCTGCCGCTGAGCTACTTCCCATGGCTGGTGGCTATCCTCGCGGGTTACATGGTGCTGACGCAGATGGTGAAAGGGTTCTATGCGCGCCGGTATGGGTGGCAGTAAAACCACGCCCGGTGGCGCTGCGCTTACCGGGCCTACGATCCAAACGTAGGCCGGGTAAGGCGAAGCCGCCACCCGGCAGATAGCTTTCCTCCTAAATTCAACAACCTGTGATCTGCGTCGGCCCTTGCGCTTGACGACAATTTGTACGCATGTTAACAAAATGTTTTGCCTTTATTTGGCCCGTCAGATAAGGAACATTCATGTTACGGTACAGTCTCTTAACCGCCGGGCTTATGCTCGGCGCTTCCGCATTTGCCGATCCGGCAGGCGATCTCCCGTTGATGCCCTGGCCTGCAAAGGTCGAACGCCCCACCACGCAGGGGGCGCTGGTACTCACCGATAACCTCTCCGTCAGCGTCAGCGGCGACGATCTCGGTGAGGCGGTCAACCGTCTGCGTCAGCGTATTGCCCTGCAAACCGGCTGGACGCTCCAGCCGCAGGCCGGGAAACCTGAAAAACCCACCATCCGCATTGCGATAGCCAAAAAGGTCAAACCGCAGCCGCTGCCCGACAGCGATGAAAGCTACAGGCTCGTCGTGGATGCCAGCGGCGTGACGATCTCGGCCAACACGCGTTTTGGCGCATTGCGCGGGATGGAAACGCTGCTCCAGCTTGTTCAAAACGGCGCGGAAAACACCTCGCTGCCGTGGGTGACGATAGAGGATTCCCCCCGCTTCCCGTGGCGCGGCCTGCTGCTGGATTCGGCGCGGCATTTCATTCCCCTGCCGGATATCAAACGTCAAATTGACGGTATGGCGGCGGCAAAGCTCAACGTGCTGCACTGGCATTTGACCGACGATCAGGGCTGGCGCTTCACCTCGACGCGCTACCCTAAACTGACCCAGCTTGCCAGCGACGGGCTGTTTTATACCCCTGAGCAGATGCGCGAGATCGTGCGTTACGCCACCGAACGCGGCATCCGCGTGGTGCCGGAAATCGACATGCCGGGTCACGCTTCGGCAATTGCCGTGGCCTATCCTGAGCTGATGAGCGCCCCGGGGCCGTATCAGATGGAGCGCCACTGGGGCGTGCTGAAGCCGGTTCTCGATCCGACAAAAGAGGCGACCTATACCTTTGCCGACGCGATGGTCAGCGAACTGGCGGCGATCTTCCCCGATCCGTATCTGCATATCGGCGGTGACGAGGTGGACGACACCCAGTGGAAAGAAAACGCCGCCATTCAGACATTCATGCGCGGTAACAAACTGGCGGACAGCCACGCGCTGCAGGCGCACTTCAACCGTCGGCTGGAGACGATCCTCGAAAAACATCACCGCCAGATGGTTGGCTGGGACGAGATCTTCCATCCCGATCTGCCGAAAAGCATTCTAATCCAGTCCTGGCAGGGACAGGACGCACTGGGGCAGGTGGCGCAGAAGGGCTATAAAGGGATCCTTTCGACGGGCTTTTACCTCGACCAGCCGCAGTCCACCGCCTACCACTATCGCAACGAAATCCTCCCCCAGGGGCTGAACGGGGTGGATGTTATTGCCGATGACGATAGCGCGCAGAGCTGGTCCTTCTCCATGCCGCGCCTGAAAGGCAAGCCGGTAGAGGGGAGCTTTACGCTGGTGAAAGGCAATGCGGGCTGGCGCGGTTTCATTGATTTTGCCGGCAAATCTCGCCGTGCGGTGCAGGATATCCAGTGGCGCGACGACAATCAGGTGACCTTCACCGTGGACACCTGGATGGGGGAAACGCGACCGGTGGTTTCTGTTAATAACGACACCCTCGGCGGCTATTTCCTGGTGGGTAACGCCCGGTATCCGATCGTCGGCAAACGGCTGGATGAGATACCGAAAGGCGTCGCCCCGGTCGTTCCGTCGCCCGGCAACCAGGCCAACCTGCTCGGCGGTGAAGCCGCGCTGTGGGCGGAAAACGTGGTCGCCCCGGTGCTGGACATTCGCCTGTGGCCGCGCGCCTTTGCCGTGGCGGAGCGGCTGTGGTCGGCGCAGGATGTCAACGACGTCGATAACATGTACACCCGCCTGCAGGCGATGGACAGCTGGACGACGGTGTCGGTGGGCCTCCAGCAGCACACCCAGCAGCAGGTGCAGTTTACCCGGCTGGCAAACAGCGCCGATACCTTACCGCTGCAGATCCTCGCCCAGGCGATTGAACCGGCGCAGTATTACACCCGCCAGCACCTCAAGTTCCAGGCCGGAAATTATCATCAGTTTGAGCCGCTTAACCGCCTGGCGGATGCCCTGAATGCAGAAAGCCTGACCGTGCGTCAGATGAATAAATGGGTCGACAGGCTGGTCAGCGATGCCGAGGACACGGAAAGCGCCGACGCGCTGCGCCACGTCTTCAACCGCTGGCAGAACAACACCAGCGATGCGCTGGCCTTAAGCGAGAACAGCTACCAGCTGAAGGCCATCAAGCCGGTGATTCAGGAGGTGGATAAACTGGCGTCGATAGGTCTGCGGCTGACCGATCTGGTGGCGCGCCAGGGGACGCTGGACGATAAAGAGATTGCCTCGATTCAGAACGAGCTGGATAACGCGGCGAAGATTCAGGATGAGGTGGTGATTGCGGCGGTGTATCCGCTGGAGACGCTGCTGCGCGCCACGCGGAATCAGTAAAAAGAGAAGCCCGGTAGCGCTTCGCTTATCGGGCCTACGTAACGTGTAGGCCCGGCAAACGCAGTGCCGCCGGGCGCAAAAGCAACGGAATGCTTCAGATTAGTTCTTCAGAACCCACGCTTCTTTCCAGTGAGCGCCAACGCCTGGCTCATACTGGTTTGCCGTTGGGCTGTACTGCACGCAGTAGCCGCTGTAAGGGAAAGGCTTACACTGGTAAGTCTTGCCATTTTTTGGCTGCAATACCACGGTACCTGCTTTGTACGACCCGATATTCTGCGGGAAGGTGAAGTCGTAGCTGCCGGTGTTACCGCTTGCAGAATCTTCTTCCAGCATCAGGTTCAGCACGTCCTGAGCGAACATCGTGCCGTCTTTGTTGGTCGCGTAGTATTTCAGCATGTGGTGGCCTGCGGTCACGTCGGTCAGGTTCATGGTCACGTCCTGGTTGGCGTTATTCATGTCCTGCTTCACATAACCTTTTTCCGCACCCATGTGGTTCATGACGTGCGCTTCCAGGTTCACGTCACCGTGGGTATTCACGTGGAAGGTGACGGTTGCGTTGCCGTTTTCAATTTTGCTGTACTGCAGGTTAGATACGGCGATGGTTTCGCTCACGTCAGCCTGCTGCTCTTCATAGGAGATAGCAACGGACTTCAGTTGGCTGCCATCTTTCACGAACACGCTGTTTGCGCCGTGAACCGGGTTGATTTCACCGCTTTCATCTTTAACGCCAACGCGAACGTCGCCGTGTGCGTTGTTGATCTGCTGCGCCAGGTCGTAAGACCACTGGTTCGCATCACCCTGTTCAGCAGAGGCGATGGTCAATTCAGTGCGCATAGAGGCCACTTCGCCGTTTGCGTCGAAGAAGCGCGCGATCACTTTGTCGCCTGCGTTCAGGTTATTACCTGCGATCTGGCCGTTCAGCGTTTTAGTCCACTCGGACACTACTGCTGGCGTTTCGTCTGGCGTCACGTTGCCGCCGTTACCGAAATCAACGTCGATAGCCTGGTAGAAGCTGTTAGAGGTATCGGCAATTTCCCAAACGCCATAAATAACCTGGTAACCGGTACGCTCAGGCACATTACAATTCATTGTCTGACGCTGGGCAGGTGCCTGGCCATTACCGTTAACGGTACAGAATGGCGTTAATTCGAATTGATCGCGGGTCAGAGGTTTATTCGGGTTCCAGTTTTGTTTGGTAATATAATAACGCCAGTTAGTCGTTTTATGTGGCGCAGTATGATACCAGACGAACTGGTGTGGACCGGCCGTCATAGGGCTTTTCGTCCACGCATTCAGGCTCTGTTTATCGAGCTGGGAATACTGAGAAATACCGGCGCTGGCGAGTTGACCATCAGGCGGCATCGCGCCAGTAGGGAAACCGGAGGATTTTTCCACGCTCTGCGGTTCGTACTGAACGGTACCGCAATCAATATTTTGACCGAGCTTACACATATAAGCACGGCTGGCTGGAGACTCAATATATCCATGAGCAAATGCAGAAGAGGCAACGGTCAATGTTGCGATTGCAAATGCGATTTTTGAAAGTTTCATTACTCGTCCATTAAAAGAAAGTATTACTTGGCGAATAAAGTCTAATAATGGACAAGGTTATATGTCATTTTATACAGAGAGTAAAAATGGTCGAAATAAAAAAGGCAGCCGTAGCTGCCTTGAATTCATTGAAATATATTATCGACGTACGGCGATCGCTTCAATTTCAATTTTCACGTCTTTTGGCAGACGCGCCACTTCCACGCAGGAGCGCGCCGGGAAGGTCGCGTTATGCTCGGTGAAGAACGCTTCGTAGGTCGCGTTCACGGTCGCGAAGTCGTTCAGGTCTTTAACGAAAACGGTCGTTTTCACGATATCGCCCACTTTCAGGCCCGCTGATTCCACAATCGCCTGCACGTTTTCCAGTGACTGACGCGCCTGTGCGGCTACGTCTTCCGCCACTTCACCGGTTTTTGGGTTCACCGGGATCTGACCGGAGGTGATGATCATGCTGCCCAGATCAACGCCCTGAACGTATGGGCCAATAGCGGCTGGTGCATTTTCCGTCGCGAGTACTTTGCTCATGTTTTCTCCAGAATTACAGCGTTAAGAATGTTCCCGGCCATTATAACAGCCGGGTTTTCATTACCAACCTCAATTAGTTGGCCAGCACCACATAATGAGAAAACTCTTTTTCACAGTATTTGCATTTGAGTGCGATGTCGTTCGCGCGCTTTTTCACTGCAAAACTGGATGAAACTGGCTCAGCATGGCTGATGCAGTTGCTGTTCGGGCAGACCAGCACGCTCTCAATACGATCCGGCAGGCTCGGGCGGGATTTACCCACCACGTCATAGTCGTCGATGCGGTTCACCGTGGCGTCCGGCGCGTACAGGGAAAGCTGGTTGACCTGTTCGTCGGTCAGGAAGGTGTTCTCGATTTTAATCAGGTCTTTGCGGCCCATTTCGCCCGACGGCAGGTTCAGGCCGATGGTGATGCGCTGGTCGGTTTCGGTCAGTTTGAACAGGGTCAACAGCTTAAAGCCGACCTGCGCAGGGATGTGGTCAATCACGGTGCCACGTTTGATGGCTTCAACCTGGAGTTTGTTATCGTGTGTCATTGTCGTTTCCCCTTACAGAGCCAAATCGCGATTCAGAACCAGTGCCAGTAACGCCTGGCGAGCGAAGATGCCGTTCCCGGCCTGCTGGAAGTACCAGGCATGCGGGGTTTTATCCACGTCGGTGTTGATTTCATCGATGCGTGGCAGCGGGTGCAATACCTTCATGTTGCCGCGCGCCCCCTCGAGGTCGCTGGCGCGCAGGACAAACTGTGCCTTCACGTTGGCATATTCAGACGGATCCAGGCGCTCTTTCTGCACCCGGGTCATATACAGAATATCGACGTTGCCTACCACCTCTTCGATGCTGGCGTGCAGGCTCCACGCGATGCCTTTTTCATCGAGCATGTCGAGAATGTACTGCGGCATCGCCAGCGCGTCCGGGGCGATAAAGAAGAAGCGGTTGCCGTTAAATTTCGCCAGCGCCTGGGTCAGGGAGTGAACGGTGCGGCCATATTTCAGGTCGCCGACCATGGCGATGTTCAGGTTTTCCAGCGTGCCCTGGGTTTCCTTAATGGTGAACAGATCCAGCAGGGTCTGCGTGGGATGCTGGTTCGCACCGTCGCCGGCGTTCAGCACCGGAATGCCGCCGGAAAATTCGGTCGCCAGACGGGCGGCCCCTTCCTGCGGATGGCGCATGACAATCGCATCAACGTAAGTACTGATAACCGAAATGGTATCCGCCAGAGTCTCGCCTTTTTTACCCAGCGACGTGTTGCTGCTGTCCGAGAAGCCCACCACGCTCGCGCCCAGGCGGTGCATGGAGGTTTCAAAGGAGAGGCGCGTGCGGGTTGAGGCTTCAAAGAAGCAGCTCGCGATCACCTTGTGCTTCAGCAGCTCCGGTTGCGGATTCGCTTTCAGTTTTGCCGCGGTTTCCAGAACCAGTTCCAGCTCTTCGCGGCTGAGGTCGTTTATGGAAATGATGTGTTTTTGATAAAGCGGATTCATGTTTATCTCCTGACGCCGGGCAAAAAAAAGCCCCTCAAATGAGGGGCTCTGGGAATAGGGTACGCAACGGGAAGAAAAACGGCAGGCCAGCGTCTGATTTCAGACGCGGTAAGACGATATGTCGTACACGCTTGACCATGCTTCCTCCCGGCAAATTGTCGGGCATTATACGCACCCCGTTATGCGGATCAAGCGATTTAATGCACGCTTTACTCAATGCAAACGGTTCTTTGTGAATATTAATGCGTTCTGAGTAAATAATTAATTTGCTTATGCACCAGTGCGGTGCGCTTCACGACACGCGGTGCCACCCAGACGATACTGCTTCCGGCAACCACGCCTAAAATTTCCGGTAACTGGTGATAATCCAGAATACGCGCCACCGCGCGGCCATATCCGGCGACGGTATGGATAAGGATAAATTCGCTATTGTGCTCCACGCTGACCACCATTTCGGAAACGGTGCGCGCGGCGTCGGGGGCAGGGCGCAGCTGTGGATTCAACGAATAAATCTTTAGCCCTTTGGCATTTCGAATTTTTATGACTCCGAGCAACTTCAGCAGGCGCGAAACGGTGGACTGGCTGATGGTCTCAAAACCATGTTCCTGCAGGTCGCGGCGGATCTCCTCCTGGGAGAGATAGCTCTTTTCGGCGATCAGACGCTGGCACACCGTCAGCTGTAGTTGCTCTTTGGGTGAGTACTCTTCGTAATCCATCATATTTACCCTATCAGTTCCCGAAATAACCGGTGGCGCTGCACCGATCCGTAGGCCGGACAGACGCAGCGCCATCCGGCAAATTACAACAATGCACCCAGGCTTAACGCCACCATAATCACCACCGTCAGGATCGCCAGCAGCGGCGCCACCCATTTGAGATAACGCACGTAAGGCACGCGGGCGATAGCCAGCCCGCCCATCACGACGGCAGAGGTAGGAGTGACCAGGTTAA
The DNA here is from genome assembly GCF_005503595.1 of Enterobacter sp. 2VL. Lineage (NCBI taxonomy): Bacteria > Pseudomonadati > Pseudomonadota > Gammaproteobacteria > Enterobacterales > Enterobacteriaceae > Enterobacter > Enterobacter sp. 2VL. The sequence continues at coordinate 365,407 of NZ_SCNE01000004.1, read as the reverse complement.
CGATGCCGGATGCCGACTGGTAAGCCGTGACCACCAGGTCGCGGTTGACGTTAGCGAAATCGGCGAGCGGCGCCATGATCGGCATCGTCAGTACGGCCAGGCCGGACGAAGAAGGCACAAGAAACGACAAAACCACCTCCAGCCAGTACATCACGTTGATGAACGCCACCGTTGATAAGCCGGTGACCAGACCTTCCGCACTGTGCAAAATGGTGTGGGTAATCATGCCCTTATCCATGATGACTACGATACCGCGCGCGATGCCGATAATCAGCGCGACGCCCAGCAAATCTCGTGCGCCGTTGATAAACGTGGAGGTCAGCTCCTCCTCACTCATGCGGGCGATCAGGCCCACGATAATCGCGCTGGCAAGGAACACCGCCGAGATTTCCGCCATCCACCAGCCGAGCACCGCCACGCCGTAGATCATCACCGCGAAGGCGAGCGCGAAGATCAGCAGGATAAGTTTACGCACCGGGGTAAATTCCAGCGACTGCTCGCCCTTGTTGCCGAGGAAGTGGGCGAGGTTCTCCTCCTGCTTGTCCGCAACGATGGAGAGCGACGGATCCTTGCGCACTTTGCGGGCGTAACGCATTACCCACGCCACGCAGATGAGCCAGCCAATCACCAGCAGCGCCACGCGTAAGGCGATACCGTTGGTGAAGGGGATCCCCGCCGCGTTGGCGGCGATCACCGTGGCGAACGGGTTAATGGTGGAGCCGAGCGTACCGATCCCCGCGCCGAGCAGGACGGTGGAGGCCGCAACCACCGGATCGAAACGGGCGGCCAGCATCACCGGCACCAGCAGGGTGTAAAATGGCAGCGACTCTTCAGCCATGCCATAAATCGTGCCGCCTGCGGCAAACAGCGCCATCAGGATCGGGATCATCCACTCTTCGCGTCCGCGAAGGCGGGTGGTGACGCGCTCGATCCCGGCGTCGATCGCCCCGGTTTTGGTGACGATCCCGAGAAAACCGCCGATGATCAGGATAAACAGCGCGACGTCGATCGCCCCGGCCTGGCCGGATTCCGGATCGTACAGCCCGGCGATCGGTGCCATCAGCACGGAGACCAGTCCCTGCGGATGCGCTGCGACGTGCGCGTAGGTGCCGGCCACCGGTACCTCTTTACCGAGCGCCTCGTTCATCGCCATGTGGTACTGCCCGGCCGGTACAATCCACGTCAGCACGGCAACCACGGCAATCAGGAAAAAGAGAATGGTGTAAGCGGAGGGAAATTTGAACTTGCCCATGATGTTCTCCTCAACCCGGCGCACCCGCGGTGCGCCGGGCGGTGATTAGTCGCCGAGTGTCGCCACCATGACCGCTTTAATGGTGTGCATGCGGTTCTCTGCTTCGTCGAAGACGATGGAGTTCGGGGACTCAAAGACCTCTTCCGTCACTTCCAGCCCCTTCAGGCCGTAGGCCATCTCGATTTCGCGGCCCACTTTGGTGTGCTCGTTGTGGAACGCCGGCAGGCAGTGCATGAACTTCACGTTCGGGTTGCCGGTGGCCTTCATCACGTTGGCGTTGATTTGGTACGGCGTCATCAGGCTGACGCGCTCGGCCCAGGCCTCTTTCGGCTCGCCCATCGACACCCACACGTCGGTGTAGAGGAAATCGGTGCCCTGCACGCCTTCTTCCACGTCGTCGGTCAGCGTGATGCGCGCCCCGGTCTCTTTGGCGATGGCCCGGCACTGCTCAACCAGCCCGGCCTCTGGCCAGAAGGATTTCGGTGCGACCAGGCGAATATCCATCCCCATTTTGGCCGCGCCGACCATCAGCGAGTTGCCCATGTTGTTGCGCGCGTCGCCCAGGTAGGCAAAGCTCAGCTCCGGCAGGGTTTTGCCCGGAGCGTGCTCCAGCATGGTCATCAGGTCGGCGAGGATCTGCGTCGGGTGGAACTCATCGGTCAGGCCGTTCCACACCGGCACGCCCGCGTACTCGCCCAGCTCTTCCACAATCGCCTGGCCGAAGCCGCGATATTCGATGCCGTCATACATGCGTCCCAGCACGCGGGCGGTGTCTTTCATCGACTCTTTATGGCCAATCTGTGATCCGCTTGGGCCGAGGTAAGTCACCTGCGCGCCCTGGTCAAATGCGCCCACTTCAAACGCGCAGCGGGTGCGGGTGGAGGTTTTTTCAAAGATTAGGGCGATGTTTTTGCCGACTAACGTCTGCTTTTCGCGTCCGGCTTTTTTGGCGGCCTTAAGCTCGATGGCAAGGTCGATCAGGTACTGGATCTCGGCGGGGGTGAAGTCCAGCAGTTTCAGAAAGTTGCGGTTTTTCAGGTTGATGGTCATGGGTAAATCCTTTTTGAAATTTAGCTGTCTGTTGCCCTCACCCCGGCGGTTATATTCCCTCTCCCTGAGGGAGAGGGTTAGGGTGAGGGGGAAAACGTCTCAGTTACGAATCAACGTGCCTTTCTCGCCCGCCAGAATCTCTGCCCCGTCGGCCAGGGCGCCGATCCCGGCGATGCCGCCGCAGGCTTCAACGAACTCGCGGCAGGCGGCCACTTTCGGCCCCATCGATCCGGCGTCGAACTGCATATCGTTCAGTAACGCCGGCGTGACCTGTGCCAGCGGACGCTGTGTTGGTTTGCCCCAGTCGAGGTAAACCGCGTCAGCATCGGTGAGGATCAGCAGGGCATCGGCCTCTATCTGGCGCGCCAGCAGCGCGGCGGAAAGGTCTTTGTCGATCACCGCCTCAATGCCGCGGTAGCCGTTGGCGTTTTCCACGACCGGTACACCGCCGCCGCCGTTGCAGATCACCAGATGGTCGCGCTGGATCAGCGCCGTGATGGCATCGCTCTCAACGATGCGTTTCGGCTGCGGGGAAGGCACCACGCGGCGGAATGCGCTGCCGTCGGCCTTGAATATCCAGCCTTTTTCTGCCGCCAGCGCCTTCGCCTGCGCGTCGGTGTAGATCGGGCCGATGTACTTGGTCGGGTTGGTAAACGCCGGGTCGGCGGGGTCCACCTCCACCTGGGTAAGCAGCACGCTCACCTCGCGCTGGGGCAGATTGTTTTTCAGCGCCTGCTGGAGCATGTAGCCGATCATCCCCTGGCTTTCCGCGCCGAGGATGTCGAGCGGGTAGGGGGTAACTTTGTCGTAGGCGCTGTTTTGCAGCGCCAGCAGCCCGACCTGCGGCCCGTTGCCGTGCACCAGCACCACGTGCCACTGCGCCGTCAGCCCGGCGATGGTGCGGGACGCGAGTTCGATGTTCTGGCGCTGGATCTCCGCTTCCAGCGGCTCGCCGCGCTTGAGCAGCGCGTTGCCGCCGAGGGCCACAACCAGAGTGGGTTTACGTTCCATAGTGGCTCCTTTAAATCCCGTCACGTTCCAGCGGGCAGCTCATGCAGCGTGCGCCGCCGCGTCCGCGTCCCAGTTCGTCGCCCGGGATAGGCAGTACGGTTATCCCGGCTTTGTCGTACTTCTCGTTAGTCCAGATGTTGCGCTCGTAGCCGATCACTACGCCCGGGCGGATGGTCAGGACGTTGTTGGCGTCGTTCCACTGCTCGCGTTCGGCTTCAAAGGCATCGCCGCCGGTGGTGATCAGGCGCACCTGGTTAATGCCGAGGGCTTTTTCGATGGCGTGCAGCAGGTCGGTTTCCTGGGTGCGCAGCAGGCCGCCGCGTCCGTCCGGGGTGAGCGTCCAGCACTGGGCATCTTTGCGCACCACTTCCGGGTAGACGGAGAAGGTGTCCACGTCGATGTGGGTCATGACGGTGTCGAGGTGCATGCAGGAGCGGTGTTTCGGCAGTTCAACGGCGATCACCCGCTCGGCCTGACGATGCTGGAATAAACTGTTCGCGAGGAACTCGACCCCCTGCGGCGTGGTGCGTTCAGACAATCCGATTAATACCGCCCCGCGGCCAATCACCAGCACATCACCGCCTTCTAAGGTGGCGTGGTCGTAATTAATATTTTCGTCGCCGAAGTATTTAATAAAATCGCCGTCGGCAAACGCCGGGTGCCAGCGATATATTGCCCGCAGGTTATTGGTTTCACGCTGACGTGCCGGTTTAGCCATTGGGTTAATTGATACGCCGTTATAAATCCAGCAGGAGGTGTCGCGGGTAAATAAATGGTTGGGCAGCGGTTTCATAATAAAATCATTCGCCGTATGGGTATCGACCACCATATTTTTAATCGCGGCAGGAATTTCGCCGTAGGTTAATCCGCCGCTTAAGCGACGCGCCAGCTCGCGGTGCGGCATATCTGCCAGCCAGCCGCGCACGTCGGTGGCAAATGTGGGCCCAAGGCGGTAATCGGAGATTTGCGTCTCCAGCAGCCACGCTTTTGCTTCTGCAATATCAAGCGTTTGAGTAAGAAGGTCGGTCAACAGCAGGACTTCCACACCCTGCTCACGCAGCGTGTTTGCGAAGATGTCATGCTCCTCACCCGCCCGCTCGACCGACAGAACATCGTCGAATAACAGCTCCTGACAGTTCGACGGCGTTAACCGTTTCAGGCTTAAATTTGGGCGGTGCAGCATAACGCTACGCAATTGACCAATTTCAGAACCGACGTAATGCTTTTCCATAATTATTCCTTAAACCGTTTTTTCAGAATAAAAAGGGCATGCGCCATGCGGTGTAATTAACTCCATGGCGGCTAAGCTCAATTGATTTCGAGATTCATACTAAGCGGTTGAATAATCGTTAATGTGATATTGCTCACGCGAAAAGCGATATTACGCGGTTTGTATTCAATTGCATGATTCGAATCAGATAATGATTAATTGGCTATTATTTGCGGATGAATAGCTAAGCATGATCTATTGGCTTTATTCGAGGTTGTTATTAATTTGTAGATGGCAATCTTTTGAAATAATTAGATATCATGCTGATTTAAAAGGATTTTAATCAGGGGTGAGAATGGCTATGCATTATTCACAATTATCTATTTTTGACTTAAGGAAAATCCATAAATAATTATTGAATTTTTCAGCACATAACCAAAAGAGTAAAGTGTGAGGCGACACGGAGTTTTGTTATTAATCATTTAAATTCAGTTGGTTAAGTTTTTAGTGCGATCGCGCCGGGCAGGGGTTATGCATAACCTCTGCATAATTGCCTGCGGGCGACATACAAATATTTAACACAATTCCCGATAAACATGCGTTCGCGCAAATCTCGTTTAAAAAGGGGTGGTATGGCAGTCTGAATTCTCGTATAAAAGATTAAAATGAAACACTGTTTTATATTGAGGGTTTAAACATGATTATTGGCAACATCCACCATCTGCAACCCTGGCTGGCCGAAGAGCTGCGTCAGGCTATCGAACACGTTAAGGCACACGTCACCGACGCAACCCCGACCGGCAAGCACGATATTGACGGCAACAGCCTGTTTTACCTTGTCTCAGAGGACATGACCCAGCCGTACGCCGAACGCCGCGCCGAGTATCACGCGCGCTATCTGGATATTCAGATCGTCCTCAAAGGCCAGGAGGGGATGACCTTTAGCACACTGCCGCACGGCACGCCGGACACCGACTGGCTGGCGGATAAAGACATCGCCTTTCTGCCCGAGGGCGAGCAGGAGAAAACCGTGGTGCTCAGCGAAGGGGATTTTGTGGTGTTCTGGCCGGGCGAAGTGCACAAGCCGCTGTGTGCGGTGGGGGCGCCTGCGCAGGTGCGTAAGGTTGTTGTGAAGATGCTGGTGGAGTGACCTTTACCCCTCACCCTAACCCTCTCCCCACAGGGGAGAGGGGACTGCACCGAGCCGTCTTTACCCCCTCGCCCCTTTGGGGAGAGGGCCGGGGTGAGGGGATTATCACTCCCCAAGCGTCGCCACCATCACCGCCTTAATCGTATGCATCCGGTTTTCCGCCTGATCAAACACGATACTCGCCGGTGACTCAAACACCTCGTCCGTCACCTCCATCCCGCCGTGCAGATCGAACTCTTTCGCCATCTGCTTGCCGAGCGTGGTCTGGTCGTCATGGAACGCGGGCAGACAGTGCAGGAACTTCACGTCCGGGTTGCCGGTCAGCGCCATCATCTGCGCATTCACCTGATAGCCGCGCAGCAGCGCAATCCGCTCCGCCCACTTCTCTTTCGGCTCGCCCATCGACACCCACACGTCGGTATAGATAAAGTCTGCGCCCTTCACGCCTGCCACCACATCTTCCGTCAGGGTGATCTTCCCGCCGTGCTTCTCTGCCAGCGCGCTGCACTCCGCCACCAGGCTCGCTTCCGGCCAGCAGGCTTTCGGGGCCACCAGACGCAGATCCAGCCCGGTCAACGCTGCCGCTTCCAGCATCGAGTTGCCCATGTTGTTGCGCGCATCGCCCGCATAGACCAGCGTCATCTCGTTGAATGCCTTGCCCGGCAGGTGCTCCTGCATGGTGAGCAGGTCCGCCAGCAGCTGCGTCGGGTGGAACTCGTTGGTCAGCCCGTTCCACACCGGCACGCCGGCATATTGCGCCAGCGTTTCGACCACGTCCTGACCGTGACCGCGGTACTGAATGCCGTCGTACATCCGCCCAAGCACGCGCGCGGTATCCTTAATTGACTCTTTATGCCCAATTTGGCTGCCGCTCGGCCCTAAATACGTAACGCGTGCGCCCTGGTCAAATGCGGCAACTTCGAAAGAGCAACGTGTACGGGTCGAGTCTTTTTCGAAGATGAGCGCGATGTTTTTACCGGTAAGCTTTTGTACTTCCTTGCCCTTTTTTTTATCGGCTTTGAGCTGTGCGGCAAGGGTCAGCAGAGAAGTGAACTGTGCAGGGGTAAAATCGAGCAATTTCAGAAAGTGTTTTTTGTACAAATCGGACATTTTATCCTCGCATGGCAAATGCCACTTATTGAATTAAAATTCACTTTATATGTGTAATTATTCATTTGCAACCCTGTTTCACAAATCTTTCTTACAAAGGTGGAGGCAAACACGTCCGTGTGTGAAAATAGAAGTATCTGCCGCACTTTAAAGAGGATTGAGCCATGGCAAACCCGGAACACCTGGAAGAGCAACGCGAAGAGACGCGCCTGATTATTGAAGAACTGCTGGAAGACGGTAGCGATCCGGACGCGCTGTACACCATCGAGCACCATTTCTCTGCTGACGATTTCGACGCGCTGGAAAAAATGGCGGTTGAAGCCTTCAAACTGGGTTACGAAGTGACCGAGCCGGAAGAGCTGGAAGTGGAAGAGGGCGACACCGTCATCTGCTGCGATATTCTGAGCGAAGGCGCGCTGAAGGCAGAGCTGATCGACGCCCAGGTAGAACAGCTGATGAACCTGGCTGAGAAGTTTGAGGTGGAGTACGACGGATGGGGAACCTACTTCGAAGATCCGAACGGTGAAGAGGGCGAAGAAGGCGACGACGAAGATTACATCGACGAAGACGACGACGGCGTGCGTCACTAAGCGTTTCAGGCGGTGGCGCGTGCCACCGCTTTTTTCAAGGCAGAACCATGGATTACCCGCAGATACTCGCCCCGGTACTCAACTTCCTCCAGTGCCCGACCCCGCAAGCATGGATTGATAAAGCCCGCGACCCGGCAAACCTGCCGCTGCTCCTCACCGATCACATGGTGTGCGAGCTGAAGGCCGCCCAGACCGCGTTGTTGCTGGTGCGCAAATACGTCGCCGACGAAAGCGGGGCTGACGCGTTGCTCGACTGGCTCAAACCCTACGAACTGTTCACCTTCCGCGACGGCCCGGAACCCGATTTCATCGCCATGCACAAGCAGATTGGCAAAAGCGTAATGCCCAAAACCGACGACCCGTGGGGACAGGCGCTCATCGACAGCATGGTGCTGCTGATCAAAGAGGAGCTGCACCACTTCTGGCAGGTGCGCGAGGCGATGCTGGCCCGCAACATTCCGTACGTCAAAATTACCGCCAGCCGCTACGCCAAAGGGATGCTGAAAGAAGTACGCACCCACGAACCGCTGACGCTGATCGACAAGCTTATCTGCGGGGCCTACATTGAAGCCCGCTCCTGCGAACGCTTTGCCGCGCTGGCCCCGTTCCTCGACGACGATCTGCAGAAGTTCTATCTCTCGCTGCTGCGCTCCGAAGCGCGGCATTATCAGGACTATCTGGCACTTGCCCAACAGGTGAGTGATAACGATATCTCACCGCGCATACAGCATTTTGGTGAAATTGAAGCCACACTTATCACGACACCGGATAACGAGTTTCGCTTCCACAGCGGCGTGCCGGTGTAAACCGGCTGAGCTAAAGGATAAGGATGCGAGATGAAAAAAACGTGGATCGGTACCGTCGTTGTTGTTGTCGTGGCTGCCGCTGTGGCGTTCTGGGTGTTCTTCGACAAGCAGCAGCAGAGCGCTGAACAGCAGTTAAACGCCACCCTGAACGAGATGCCCGCCTGGCAGGTGATCAAGGAGCAGGAACCCGTGCTGCATCAGCGCATTCTTGATCAGATTGCCGCCCTGCAAAAAGCCGGTGAACCGGAGCAGCAGATTATCGACACCATCCAGCCGCAGATCCTGCATCTGCAGATGAGGCGTCTGCAAAACGCGCCGGATGCCAGCGTGGTGAACTATATGACCATCAATATGGAGCAGACCGCCGCTATCCAGAAGGTGAGCGACGACGCCTGTTTCCGCTTCCTCTATCCGGCGGTGAAGGGCGGCATCAACCCGATGCGCATGCTTGATAAAGAGATGATGTCCCGACGCATGCAGGCCGACGCCGACATGATGCGCGCCGCCTACGGCAAAAATCACCACACCGTGACCCAGGCAGAACGTGAAACGGCTGTCGCTGACGTGCGGCCGATTATGAAAGATCTTGCCGATAAGTACGGTGAGGACATCCAGCTGCTGCAGATGCCGGAGAAGGCGGTGGGCAAAGAGAAGCTCTCCTGTGACATGGTGCAGGAGATGTGGGCGAAGGTGCTGAAGCTGCCGGAGCAGAAGGCTGCAGGGGTGATTCGCCTCGCGGTGTCTGAGCTGGAGTAACAAAGGGCGCTGGTTTTTTGGGCACTTAGCGTGGGTTTAGCGCGACGTCGCTTGCATGGCGGCGCGCGACAGGTATAATCCACAACGTTTCCGCATCCCCTTCAGTGCCGAAGTGGCGAAATCGGTAGACGCAGTTGATTCAAAATCAACCGTAGAAATACGTGCCGGTTCGAGTCCGGCCTTCGGCACCATCGGAACATCAATAGACGTCAACGGACGTCTTTTTTTGTGCCTGAAATCCAGTATCCGCAAGGCGTTACTCGCTTTTTCACTCAACCTAAGTCAACCTGATTCAATTTACATCAACTTACTGATGCGGGTACAACTGCGGGTATATCCCGGTTCGATAATGTTTGTACCCACACAGGACCCTTGAAAGGATACTCATCATGGCTCTGAGTGATGTGAAGGTTCGTTCGGCTAAGCCTGAAGCAAAAGCCTATAAGCTGACCGACGGTGAAGGCATGGTTTTGCTGGTTCACCCTAACGGTTCCAAATACTGGCGGCTTCGTTATCGCTTTGGTGGAAAAGAGAAGATGCTGGCGCTTGGTAAATACCCCGAAGTATCGCTTGCGGATGCCAGGGCGCGCCGGGATGAAGCCAGGAGGTTGTTAGCTAATGGCGTCGATCCCAGTGAGAACAAGAAAGCCGTTAAGGTAGAGCAGGAGCAAGAGGCAATAACGTTTGAAGTGGTTGCCAGAGAATGGCACGCCAGTAATCAGAAATGGTCGACATCGCATAGCGCTCGTGTATTGAAAAGCCTCGAAGATAATCTCTTTGCTGCTATCGGTAAGCGGAACATTGCTGAATTGAAGACAAGGGATCTGCTTGTACCCATTAAAGCCGTAGAGTCATCAGGGCGTCTCGAAGTCGCTGCCCGTTTACAGCAGCGTACTACCGCGATTATGCGCTTTGCCGTTCAGAGCGGCTTAATCGACTACAACCCCGCGCAAGAGATTGCCGGTGCGGTTGCTACGGCGAAAAGACAGCACCGTGCTGCATTAGAACTTAACCGCATTCCTGAATTACTTCACCGCATTGATCATTACTCCGGCAGGCCGTTAACCCGACTGGCGCTTGAACTCACTTTGTTGGTTTTCATCCGTTCAAGCGAGCTGCGTTTTGCTCGCTGGTCAGAAGTGGATTTTGAAACGGCCATGTGGACGATACCAGGAGAGCGTGAGCCGCTGGAAGGTGTTAAACATTCTCAGCGTGGTTCGAAGATGCGGACTCCTCATCTTGTTCCTTTGTCGCGTCAGGCCTTAGCTATTTTGGAAAAGATTAAAACCATGAATGGAAACCGAGAGCTGATCTTTTTGGGCGATCACGATCCACGTAAGCCGATGAGTGAGAATACGGTTAACAAGGCTCTGCGAGTGATGGGCTATGATACGAAGGTTGAGGTTTGTGGGCATGGCTTCAGAACCATGGCCTGTAGTTCATTGATTGAGTCTGGGTTATGGTCGAGGGATGCGGTAGAGCGGCAGATGAGTCATCAGGAACGTAACTCTGTGCGTGCGGCTTACATTCATAAGGCAGAACATCTTGGGGAGCGTAGGTTGATGTTGCAGTGGTGGGCGGATTATCTGGATGCTAACCGTGAGAAGGGGGTGAGTCCGTTTGATTTTGGGAAACTAACGACTGGTTAAAATTGTCATAAATGAGCAGGCTGTAAGAGAGGCCTGCTTGTGAGCCCTGATTCGGTTAGGAAGGTGCGTTGAAAACCATGCTCAAGATTTAATGATACATGGATAACTGCTTCAGTTCATTGTAATGGCGCACAGGGATAACCAGTCTGTAAACGTGGCGATGATATTGCTGAATATGGATAGGACATCTTTCTGGTCACTAAAGTCTATGCCTGTCTTTTTTCATCCCAATTTTGTGTGGATTTCTCAGGCTGCAACGGTTTATACGGTGTTAAAACCTATCGATTTAATTGCGATAGCGTCTAGTTATCTACCATCTCATTAGCTCTATGAGAAGTGAGTGTAATATTTTATATTGCCTTAATAAAAATTTATATTGACGGTATGATATTCTGAAAGTTAGCTTCATAAAGCTAGCAGTTGCGTTAAAGTATCTCAGCGAAAACACTTTTAATGTTTAACTTAATGCAATGATCATATGAGGAATGGAAATGGTGAAGGAACATTACGACGTAAAATCACTTATCTGTGTGATAGATAAAGAAGACATCGATATGGATTATATTGAGGGCGAAAGCTGTATTCGACTTGCCGGTTTTTTTAGAGAAGCGATTCATGAAGATACGGAAAATATTGAGACATTTACTGTCGATATGAGCCTGTCAGTAATTCCTACATTCCCCATCACATCAAGAAATTTTATCGTGGTGAATGTTATATACTTTTAACGTTCCATGAGGTTAAACGCTCTCAGTCTTATTATTACCGTACTTATGTTTTACCAGAAGAAAACACTGCTATGGCACAGTCTCCGATTTATTTTTAGATAGATACTCAAGCATTTGTGCATCAATACAATAATATTATCCATAATAATCAGACTATCTTTAATTTTCTTTTTCGATGCCCATCTCTTCCCGCGGGTAATTATGAGTTCAGCTTGTTGGGTAATGTAACTTTGCATTCCTATCATGTAGGGCAGGGGATGTGTTCTCTGTTGCACAATGATAGCGAAGGTTTTTTACTCGACTGCGGTGCTGGTACGCCAATCAAGCGGCTGGGATATGCCTCCTTAACTTCCAATAAATTAATTGCTGACCTAAATGGATTAAAAAAGGTTTCAATGATTCTTTCGCATTTTGATAGCGACCATCATAGGTTGCTATCCTGGGATAGCAATATTTTGGCTAAAATTGATAATCTCTATGTTCCAGCAAATATGCCTGCGGAGCTTGTTAAAGATGTAAATATCTATCCTATCGTTAAACCTTGCATCTCAATTACCATTTATTTCAATAACGGTAAGCTGCAAGCCTATCGCACCGAACCGACGTGTACGGAAAAAACAAAAAATAATCATGCGCTGATTTCTGTTATTGATTCGAATAAAGAAACAGTATTGCTGCCCGCAGATTATGTCTATTCTAAAATAGTTACGGATAAAAATTTGGATATTGCAAGATTATATTGTAAATCATATAGTTATGTAGTTGTGCCACATCATGGTGATGAAGCCAGTAGTATTGGTGTTTTTAAATCAAGCAATGTATTTGCCAAAGCATTTTTTTCTGCAGGGAATCACGCGACTTATCGTCATCCTCGGAAAACTTCGCTGGATGCACATTCTGCCGCCAAATATGAAATCATCGCTGATAATGATTATGCACAAATTGATTATTCAGTTTCGCTCAATTTGTAGCTAGTGAGCGATGTTTGAGAACACTGAGCGAAATATTCATATTCCGTAGCCGACAGAGGGTATCTTAAGGATTTTCGCTTAGTAAATGATGATTATAATTCTGTAAGCATAGTCAAGATGGCTGAGAGCTTCATCGGGCCGGAGTTAGTTAAAATTAGCGAGGAATGCCAAAAAATATTTTTTGCTAACGCCAGGTAAGATATCAGCCGAAGCAACATAATTCTTTTGGGCTGATATCACAGATGTAGTCCTTTTTCAGCATGAGAATTTTCGTTTCTGATGGCACAAAACAGCCTGGAATGAACATATCATTAACACTCGATTACACAATTTTAATTACAGACAGCTACAGTTTCGTAGACCAAGGTATTGGCAGGTTCAACTGCCTCTTCATAAACTTGACACCCCATTTGAGCTTCGCTCCTCTTTTAAGGAGGAGCGTGAGGGGTGAAGGCCGAACAACCTTAACTGGTTTGATAGTTATTTCAATTCATACGCAATTTCTTGCGACCAGCTGTTTTCCATGAGCATGCGGAATGAAATACCACCAGATGCTGCTTCCAAAGTAAACTCTCCCGCATCCACCGCCGTTTTGGCGTGTTCGGTTAACAATTCAAATAAGCGACGTTTGTATTCAGTGTCATCATTCCCTTTCAAATGCTCGCCCTTGGTCTCCAGTACTGAGAAACGGTAATTGCCTGAACTAGGCTCTTCGACACACACCAATAAGTCAGGGTAAACTTTCTGCTTCTGCCAGCCCTGAAGACTATATTCGCGTTGATTTACCGCGATACGATGCCACCAGTACACTGATTCTTGTTTATCCAAATACCAGGCGGTTTCTCGCTCTAGGCTATTAAGTCCATTTTGGTACACTTTCTCAAACAAGCTTCTTTCTAGCTCTGAACCTTCTTTGCGACGAAGCACTTGCTCATGCTCCGTGACATTTACTTCTAACGTTTGCGCCAGTTCCCAATTTAGTTTGTCATTGTCGGATGCGAGTAATCGAAGAGAAATATCTTCCTTTTCCAACTTGGTCCTGAAGATTTGTTCCGACAATTGAACAACCTGTTGTTTAATATCACGCTTCATTTCCTTGAGCAATTCAAGGCGATTGGTGAACAACGACTCTTCACTGACGCCATTATCACGCAAAATGTCTAAAGTGTGCGTTAATACCCGCATTGCTTGCCACGGATTGGGGATAATATCAGTAAGCTGGCGAACCATATAGGAAATATCCAATCCCACACTGGCATCAAACACTATATTTTCTTGCACTGGGTCAGCTAAATCCAATTCACCTTGGTTATCTTTTGACATTTTGTAGTCGATGCGAGCAATGGTACGTTGTAACTTGTCATTGACTAACTGAAAATTATCGGCATTCAGGTATAACAAAGACTCCCAATCTATATCACCTAAAACGTCTCTTTCGTAATCAAATAATCTGTAGCCGTCTTTACAACGATTATCACGATGTAAAACTCTCGGCAAAAATACTTTAGGTAAAGAGCGAAAACGCTCTCTGAGCAATAAAATTTCTTTGGTCACAGCTGTGGTAGGTTTATTAGCTTCAGAGGCTTTGACCTGATTTGCCACATCTCCCATACCTTCTTCTTCTAAACCTTCCTTAACACCGGCAACGGCATTCATTACGTCTTGATCAAAGGTATAGACATAACATTCATCTAAGCTTGGTTTTTGCGTTAAACGCGCATGCGGCTGGCGCAGTATCCGACCAATCATTTGCGTAATCGCAGTTCTCGCAGTCATCTTAGATAACACTGTCAACACATAAGCGAAGGGGCAATCCCAGCCTTCACGCAATGCATCTTTCGTAATGATGTACTTCACAGGGCACATATCACTGAGCAAATCATCATCACCTAGTTCGTCCTTGTCTGAAGTTTTCAGGCGGATTTCATTTTCATTCACGCCCAACTTATCCATCAGATACTCACGCGCATCTTCAGCATGAACAAAAGCCGAATCACGCTGATCTTTACCTGTGCGCTCTACACGGATCAGCATGATAGGGCGAATATAACGACCTGTTTCGTTCTGAAACTGCTGAGCATCGCGATCAAGTTCACTCAGCTTAGAGTGTGCGAGCAATAAAGTGTGCTTCCACTCACTTTTATCTTCATTAATTAAGTTGATTGGCAACTTAATCATTTGCTCATCTTTCAGGGCTTGCCCCGATACGTTGACCAATACATTCGAATGGTGTTTGCCGTTTGCGTTAGGGGTAGCAGATAGTTCAAGAATAAACTTCGGATTAAAGCCGCAAAGTGTATCTCTAGCCGTGTCGCTGTATGCCTTATGACCTTCGTCAATGATAATCACTGGACGGACTAACCGTAATACATTGCCTAAACTCTGCTTCACCGATACAGATCCTGGCGCGATGCCTTCCTGCCAGCCATAATCAGAGAGGTCGTTACAGTCTAGATTGCGAATTCGAGTCAGTAATGCTTCATTAGCCGTCGTATCATCCTCAATAGGGAAAAAGGTGGTGAATCGACCGCTATCACGAAACATACGGAGTGTTTCTTTAGATTGGCGTGCACTGGATTGCAGCATTAACAGCATTACACAAAGATTTTCGTCAATGTCTCGCTTTGTAAACGCATCGTTCTTTTCGAGCATTTTGACCCGTCCACCAGAAGCACGTTCCAGCATTTGCCGATAAGGATGCTCACGATTGGCTAATTGCTTCCATGTTTGCTTATATATGGCGTCCGACGGCACCACCCAAAGTACCATGCCCGTTTGCTGTGTAAATAAGTCAGTTTGCAGTCGTTCAATCGCCGCCACACCTAATAAAGTTTTACCACCACCAGTCGGTACTTTAAGGCACACATTAGGGATAGGCTGTTCTAAACCATCGAACCTTGATACATATGGCGCAGGCACAAAATGGCCACTTTTATCTTTAAGTAAATCAATTCGGCGTTCCTGTACCAGCTGTTCCCAGGCGTCTTTGGCGTAGTCGTTTATGCGTGCGTCTTTACCCTTCATTTTTTGAAAGGCAACAAAATCTTCCGCTTCTTCTTTACTTTCTGACAGAGTTTTCAGGTAGTAATCAAGCTTATCCAGAACACCATTTTGATAGTCTTTTAACTCCATGTTATGCCCCCATAATCCGATGGATGGCGTATGGTAACTGACAAAACTCAATACGTTTTTCAGTTAAGTCTTTTTGGCTCATAAATTTAGCGACAGCAAAAACGATAGTTCTTTTTTTCGTTGCATTATTTTTTGTAATGATCTCAACCTTGTCAGTGTTAAGTGCAGCTTCATTAGAGCGCAGCCACTCACTTTCAGGACGGTAGAATAAGTGAATACGGAAGAGGTCTGTTTCACCGATAAAACCATCAGCAGAGGCCTTCGCAACAGCTTCTAATGATTGTCCTGTCGCGGTATAGAAAACATAACGTGCCAATGCATCAAATGAGGGCATTTTTTCGCCAGTCAATAGCGTTTCGATTTGAATGGGCTCGCCCAAGGTACAATAGGTAAAGCTTCCACCAATACCGGGTGCATTTTTATCCACTTTTCGCTCGCCGGTAACAGTTAGCACTCCATCTTTCAGTTCTTTTTTTATCTTATCGAATTCGTGGTTATGTTTTGCTTCAACATGAGCGATTTTTTCCAATAACTCAGCATGTTTCTTTTCAAATACCGACCAAGTTATTTTTTCAGAAAGTAGTTCTTGTTTTTGTTTTCCTTTGAATGGATAACCATTAATCACACGGCGAATGCGTTCGGCTGTTAAAGTATCGGCATAATCCTCACATTCAACTAAAATGAATTTTCTTTTACCACCATCATTTTTATTAGCCTCGAGAACAGCATGAGCTGTTGTTCCAGAACCTGCAAAGCTATCCAAAACAATACTATTTTCTCTAGTAGCAATCTGAAGAATTTTTGCTAAAAGTCTTTTTGGCTTAGGGGTTGCAAACTGTACATCTAAACCGAAGGCCGTTATTTCCTTACTGGCTTCATCAGTATGACCGGAGTCCTCGTGCTCCCACCATGTTGTAGGAACAACTGTTCCTGCATCTTTTAGATAGCGCTTGTAAGAAGGTGCTCCATCCCCATTTTTTCCAAAGTATGCAAGACCTTTTTCTACAATGTCTAACCATTGAGATTCTTCTCGAGACCAGCATCTACCTTTTGGTGGATATCTTGTTGTTCCTTTTTCGGTAACAATCGGATATGAAAGATTTTCCCTAATATTAGGAGCATCCCAAGGGATAGCTCTCCAGGGGCCTTCAGGATCATTGTCTGGGTTTGAGTATTGAAGACCCTGTTTTTCTGTACGTGTTACCTCATTTCTGATTTTCTTCCAAGTATCCGGAGCTTTGGAGTAAACTAAAATATAGTTATGTGACATTGAGATTGAGGTGTCATTTGACACTGAATACCTTGATTGCCATGCGATAGATGCAATGAAACAATGTTCACCGAATATTTCATCTAAAAGTACTTTAGCTCTTTGAGCTTCATTATCATCCAGAGTAATCCAGATACTTCCATCTTCAGCTAATAATTCCTTTAGCAATAAAAGTCTAGGCCACATCATACAGAGCCATTTGTCATGCCGTTCTAAGTCATCTTTATCTACGGGATTTGCTGATTTTTTAAGCCATTCTTGCATGAGCGGTGAGCGTACATTGTCGTTATAGCACCAGCCTTCATTACCCGTGTTGTAAGGCGGATCGATAAAGATACAGTCCACCTTACCTGCATGGGTTGGCAGCAAAGCTTTAAGGGCTTCTAGATTATCACCGTGGATGATCAGGTTATCATCGAGTGAAGGTGAGTTGCCTTCTAGTGGTAAAGATTTATCCGTTTCTACTTTTAACTCGCGAAAAGGTACACTCAGATGATGGGAATAAACAAACTGCTTACCTTTAAAATCCAAAGTTGGCATACATATTCCTTAACTTACTAATTCTAATGATGAAATTCTGTTAGTTAGCTTGGTTGGTTTTGTTAGGTTACATCCTATCATAAAGGGATAGCCTTATCGGTAACTCTCCGACCAACTAACCTTATGGCTACAAAAGGAGGCGGATACCTTCAGTGGATCACACCTTTGGTGGTTCAAGAGAAATGAGCCACTGTGTTAAATCCGTTAAAGACTCATCGCCATTGTGTTTCAGGCCGAACAGCAAGTCTTCCTGGCGCGGCTGACCGAAGACAATCCGGTAGAGTGCCAGTTCTCGCTTGAGCCGCTTAAACTTAATGCTCTCTTTGCTGTAGGGCAGCATGGGAACACGGCGCTCGACGCGAGAGGTTCCTTCTTCAAAAATCCAGTAGGGAATCAAATCCGACTGTCCCGCTTTGCGCTGACTTGTCGCAAGTGCGAAGAGCTGTGTCCATGGATCTGCACGTTCTGCCAGCGAATGAAGTGCACTCAAACCATAATGCTCGGCAATATTCTTCCTTACCGCATGGCCCTTATAACGATGTACTCGTCCTTCACGCTGCTCCATATCGACTGGGTTTGATGGAAGATTCCAGTGCATCACCGCATGGCACCAGGTGTGAAAATCGAGTCCCTCTTGCCCGATTGAAGTGGAAGCCAATACAAAGGGGTGAAAAGGGGAGTTAAACGCATCTTTTACCGACTCTGCATGAGCGACGGCCTGATCCGTGTCGTCCCGCAGTTGGCCGTAGCGTAAGGCAAAGCGGCACCGCGTATACAAATCGCTCCAAGTATAATTACCGCCTTTCGTCTTGAGCTCATCAACGTTCAATTGTGTGGTTCGCAGTGAAACCACAGCCTGAATACGGGATGCAATAGCCGCCAGTTGCGCTTCGGCGGGTTCATATTGCAACCCCATTGACTCCAGCAGCGTATGAATATACTCATCCAGCATGGCCTGAATGTTGCCATCGATGCCATAACGCAGCGTCAGCCGCCAGTAAGTGTCATCCCCTGTGCCGCGTAGAAGCGAAATGCTCTCTGCCAGGTTGTAGAGCGAACGAAATCCAGAAGCGATCTGTGCTGCGGCGGACAACATCTCTGCCGAATCGGTTGCCAGGCCAGTGTCGATACGGCTTAGCGCCCGTAGGGCACACGTACCGGGGCTGGCAAGAGCTAAGTCACTGATAACTTCGGCCAAATCGTTAGGGCGTGGGCCGAGGGTGATCTCACCATTTGCCATCCGGGCAAACAGGTTGATATGTTCCTGGAAGTTTTCGGCGGGCTCATTTTTCGTTGGCCCGTTGTGCCAGTAATGTTCGCCATGCCACCAATTTGGCGTTTCAGTTTGGGCATCCAGTAACGCCGGGGCTGCCCAGTACCAGCGTTCGTCCGCACGCGCACCCGGCTCACCGTTACCCAGTGTCTCAAGCAGCGCTTCACATTTCGCCGTTGCAATCGCCCTTACTGCCTTTACACTCAACGGCTCGCCAGCATGCTGGCGAGCAATGTCAAGTGGATCGATATGGCAGGCGAGAGTCGGTGACGGCAACATCCAGGCGATAACGGGCATCCCGTTGAGACGGCCATCTTTTGATGATTTCGCAAAATTGAGCAGCGGTTTTACTTTTTTCTTGAACTGGCTGTGCAGAATCTTGGGATCAGCGCCAATCATTCGTCGTTCGGCTTCATAAGAGCAGACAGTGGCAATCGCATTGGGTACTGCACTCCAGGCGGAAAAAACCAACGTTTTGGTTAGGTTGTCTTTGTTGGCATACACCCCGTCTGGTGTCATATAAGGCAGAGAAGGAGGCATCCACAAAAGCTGCCACATGCCTTTATCCAGCGTGTCTTCAAACAGCATCCTCATACGTGGGTTGGCGGCATCAAGCGGCTGGTAGCGCTCCAGTTTTGCCTTCGTCAGCAACTGTGGTTTTGCTGATTTGACGAGTTTACGCAATGCATCTGAAGGCGATTCCAGTGCCTTATCCATACGGGTACGTAATTCGTAATGTTTCAGGAAATTGAAAAGATAAGGCATCGATTTCCAGTATTCTAGGACATCGCGAGCTTGTACTTCCATGGCGACGCCCTCAACCGCCGCCGCGTGATAAAGATCGGCGGGCGTAATCATGGCTGGTTGTGAGACTTCCTTCGTCATCGCATCTAACTTTTTTGTCATCGTTACCCGTTCGGTACGGCACATAACCTGTAATAAAGCGTTTTCCAGAGCTTTTTTCGTCTCCGCTGCGTTTACTGAGGCGTGCAAAGCGGTACGGTGATTGAGCAAATGCTGCTGAATATTCTTGATTTGACTGTCGTCGTTGTACAAAAACTGCAATGTGCGGATAAAGTCGGCGTAGTGGTTATCCTCTTCGCTTTCTTGATCGAGGGTGAACATTTTATACGGAGTTGCAGAGAGTAAGAGCACGCGTACTCCGGGGTGTTCAAAGAGTGCTTTTGCCAGCAATGCGGCTTCATCATCACCATCGAGTAAGGCTTTAAACCTCTGAAATTCATCAAGGATAACCAGATCAGGCTGCAGAGCGGATAAGCACACTGCGGCCAGTTTGCTTCTGAGTTTGCTGATCAGGGTGTAGCGCAGTTCAGAATGGTGCGTCTCGCTGTCCTCGTCGTCGTCGGCGAAATACTCGCACCCCTCCTTGAGCAGAGCGTACAGTGTGGCATCGTCTAACACCTTGCTACGAAAATCTTTTGCCAGTTCCCTGTCAATGTCGTCGACAGAAAGCTGATCAACTGTGGAATGCCAGCCAGACCGGCTTGCTGCTGCCTGTAGCAGGTTAAGCATACCCAAGCGTAAACGTTCACGACGCTCGCCTTTTGCCAACGGCAAATCGTACAAAATACGATACAGGATCGCGCGCTCTTCTTTATGACCGCCACGGCTGCGGGTGTGATCGAGGGCGGTGTTTGGCGTCAGGCTGATAAAATTGATTCTGTTTTTGCGCAGAGACCGTACCTGTTTTGGCAGGAATGTCAGGCGCGTTGAGTGCGAAAATTGTTCCTCATTGCTGACATTCAGGCGCTTAATATTCTGCGCCGCAACAGCCGAATTTGAGCAGATATAAATGATGTCGATACTGCCGACTTTATCCTGTAAATGCTCGATGGTTTTGGCGATGATGCCGCGCGCAACCATCGTTTTTCCCAGACCCACTTCATCGGCTACCAGAAAGCGATTTTGCTGTTTATCACCATAAAATTGCTGAAAAACATAATTCACGGTGCGTTGCTGAAAATCTTTCAATCCCGTGAGCGGGGCAATAATACTGGGGTGCTTATCGGCCATTTCGGCCTCCCATGGCTGATTCAAATACGGCCCACAAAGCAAGAAAATCTTGCGGAATCATGTCGCTTTGTCCTTTGCGCATATTGCCAATCAGCGCGGCGATATCTTTTAAGCGTTCAGGCTCACGGCTATAGATACGCGTCAGCTCTTCCAGTACAGCAAATTCTTCGCCACTGGCAAGCCCTGTAAAGAAATGGCCATCGCCAAAGGCGTTTTCGGCAAAGAAGGATTGCTGTCCCGCCTCGCCTATCAACATCAACAAATAACGCAGAAAATCCTGTTTCTGCATGCTGCTTTGTAAAATCATTGCGTGGCGATCGGGGGGCAAGGCATCAATCGGCAGATTGAGGACGAATCTGATCGATACATCCGGGTGCGATGTTTTGAGGGAAAACGCTGTAAGCCCGGTAATGGCCGGGACTGAAAACTCACCGAGTGCTCTTTTATTCCCATCGGCCTGGTCCAGCAGGCTACAGCCAAGTCCGTCAGCTACCGTCACGGGCCACGCAGTTGCCTGCACGATACCCGGTAGCTCAGGAATTTCACCAACAAGCCACAATGCCCAACTTTGGTTGTTTTCACCGGGGTGACAGTGAAGAGTCAATGCTGCGTCGGCGAGCAACGCACGTGCCTGTTCAGCGTGGGACTCGGCTTCTACACGCAGGACATCGGGTTCAAACGGCTGGGCAGGGTCGAAATCTTGCAGATAGCTTTCCATTCCATCGCTGCTCAGAAGGTCATCAATGGTACCCGTGTGCTTTTTCTTACCTTTGAGCGAGACTAAAATTTCGCAGTTCGTTTTCCCCAGTAGCGCTGCGCTGGTGGCATTTGCTGAACCCAGAACCAGCTCACAGTCCCGGCCATTTTCAAACAGATACGCTTTGGCATGCAGGCCGGAAGCGATGATGTCGTCAGGGGTACTCTCATCGGATGCTTGCTCTTCTGCGGCATCGTCAAGGTGAAGCTGACGCGTGAAAAGGCTGCGCGTCTCTTCACTCAAGGTAAGCAGAGTGTCCGGGCGTGAAATCAGCGCATCGGCTTGCTGGCAATGCTTCACGATGTGTTGCAGTGCCTCGTCGGTGCAAAACGGTGAGATAACCACCGCACGATCCGCTTCGGGTGGCTGCCAGTCGTATCCTTCGCCAGGCAGGAAAAAAGCAACCTCATCAAAGCCTGCGGGACATTCCCATTCCACATACAACAGTTCATCTGCAAAGCGCTGCGCCTGCGCCCGGCGATGTTTCGCCATTTTTCCCGTCGCCCGTTTGGGCAGTACGGAGAATAAATGCACCAGCGTTTTATTGGCACTTTGCTTACGTTTTACGGGGTAGCCGTCCAGTTGCAAAGAGAGGTCCCAAGATGAATCGGTGGTTAAATTTCGACTCAGTACGACCAGCCGGTACATCACTTCGTCTGTTTCAGGATTGATAAAACGAATCGCCCAGATTTTTGGGTGAAAGACTCCGTGGCCTTTGGCTTTTGATTCAACAATCATCTCTTCAAGCAGGCCGAATAAGGGGTTGGGCTTGAGCTTTGCTGGGACTTGAATACGCCCTTTTTGGACGTACACCGTGATACGTTCGGAATAACGACGAATGGCTTCAAAAATGGATAGCGGATCCTGAGCACGATTGCTGTCAGTCGCTGTGAACGCCAAATAGACCGGCGCCTGCAGTAAAAATACCGGGTCGAGTGAGAAGCTGGTGGCGATGGCTTCGTCAAACACCATGCCGGGCGGAGAGGTTAGTGCCGAAGTATATAAGCTGCGATTATTGGGGTTTAGCATTCTTCTCTCCTGAGACCGTGCGCCAGATCCTTAAGTATTATCTGGACGTTATGCCAGCGGTAGACCAGCCGCAGGGTTCCGGCATATCCACTCCATTGCTCCAGAGCGCGTCTGTTTTTGAAGCGCGAACGTGGGCCTTTGAGGGTCATTTCGCGGGCACGGATTAGAGCACAGGCTTCTTTACTGGTGAGTAATGTCTCAGGGGACTGTCGGATAAGAGCAATCCACTGTTCCACAAAGCGGCGGGTTTTTAGGCTAATGCTATAGCCCGGTTTGGCGGCGAGTTCCCACATACGGCCGAGCGACCAGGTACCGATTTCTTTGCGTGGGAGTGCAGTAAACCAGTTGACGAAGTTGTCATTGTGTTGAGACAGAAGGTCGTTATCTGAACGCTCTTTGGCGAGCAAATAGTTATAAAGCAGGGCTGCGCCGTGCATCGTATAAGAAAAAAGCCGCGCGTGGGTTAGCAGTTCCTTGAGTTCATCTGGGAACCTCGCGTAATCCGGATGTTCCCATGGTGAACTCACATCTGCTGGTTCGCTATGCAGCGTCAGCCAAGCCAACAGACTGCCTTTGCAGGACAATTGAATACGGTCGCGAAGAAAGCTGGCTTCCTGGCGTGTTAGTGCAAACGTTGCATCATCAGGAAAATTGGGCGGTGGCGCAGGCAGGCTGGAGTGCCAGCTCTGGGCTGGTTTGTACAAGCTGGTGTCGCCCATATCACCACGATTTTCTTCTTTATATTTCTGCTCACTGATTTCCGTGCGTGAGCGATAAAGTTCATCAACACGTCGATGATATTCTTCCTGCGACCACAGAATCTCGCGAATACCCCAGCGACGTAGCCCGGACCAGTAAACGGAACTGGGCAGACGTTTAAGCTTTTCGCGTGAGTTTTTACCAAATGTACCGGCCGAATCTTCTTCGAGCTTGGAGAGGGGGATAATTAAGGCTCTTTCGTCACGGGCGGCCTGGGTACCAAAGTTTGCAGCGGATATGCGTTTATTTTCGAGACGCTGATAGATCCATGGAACAAAAAGCATGTAACGTAAACGGGTTTGAATGGTGCTGGTTCCTGGAAATAGTTGTTCAGCAAAACTATCTCTGATAGTGCCGATACCCAGCTCATCTCGGCTCTCTTTTTGTTGAAAGAGCGCAAGAATATTTAACGTTTTGGCCTGTGCGTTTGCATCATGATCAAGCCAACCTAACGCGGATGCCATACCTATTTCCTTGGTTTAATTTATTATCTGCTGCTTGCTTTTGCATACATTCCAACCGCTCGTTAATCGTCTGTTTTAGGCCGACACAAATATCTCATAGATAATCAATATTCACTCAATGCGTTTTTCCTCGCAAGTGAGATGTCTGGGTTGTTCTGGCACCAATAATTATCATTGGGAGCGATAAAGGTCATCAAGAATAATCAGATGTCAGTAGAACGGCGTTAGCCATCCCCAAAGGGCAGGCTGACGCCATCCGGTTCAATAGTTTAAAGGGATTAAGAAGGGGATAGCTATATAGTTATCACTCTATGAGATTTTTGAGTAAAAACTGTGATACTCAGAAATCAATTCTGCGTGGACGCCCGGATGCTGGGCGCCCGGGGACTTCATTGCAGCCGTACAGCAGCAGGCCATGTTTCTGCTGAATTTTGGTCATATACGCCAGTACCTGTCGGATGTTGGTGATACTGTCCGGATCGCTGTAACGTACCGGAATGTTGATGTTGGCCTCGTAATGCTCTTTAAACTCACATCGGTGATACCAGCCTTCCCGGTTAGTGATATCGCTCCAGTACAAACCGGCTTGCTGCGCCCAGGTATAGGTATTCTGAGTTTTACTACCATCCAGCCAGAACACGACATGAGCATGGTAGTGGTGGTCTTCTGTCCATTCGATAACCCAAAAGAAACCGACCACCGCTTCGAGTTGCATCATACGGTTCATCAGCTTTCGGATATCCCATTCGAGCTGCTGGTGATCCTGCAGGAAATACTTAGCGGTATGATCCTGGTAAAACAGATCTGTTCGGAATGCCCGCAGGCAAGAATAGCGCTCTACCAGTTTGTCGATATGGTTGTTCAGGAGTGACTGTAGAAACCAGTCTGACTCCCATCGTTGATTGTTTTGCATAGTATGAGTTTCTTTAGTGCTGGCAAGGGCCAGCCAGTGGAATGCACCAGGCCTTCAGGAAGGGCCATAGCAGAGGGAGTTGCATGGATTAGGGGGGGATAGATGTAAAAAGGGAGTGCCTATTAATTATATTAATTAACCTATATTAATTTTCACTCCCCAATTACCCCCAAATCCCTTGCAGGACTATGGATGAAGCCTAACTCAGTGGTTCAGCTGTCGTCCGCCATGCAAAGCAGACATACTCGTCCATCAGACTGGTCAGCGCAGGGTTTTCAGCCTGCCGGTCATTGATCCAGATATCCATCTCTTTGTCTTTTTTGAACCTGAGGTTGTCGGTCCAGTCATCAAGGCAATTCCCCAGCATCAAATCGTACCAGCACAGCCAGACCAGCTTCAGACGCAGCTCACTACCGCTGAACTGGCGGAACAAACTGATGAGCTTATTTGCCAGAGTGCGTTGTTTTAAACGCACGCACTCAGACAGCAAAACCCCCTCCAGCATCGGATGATGAGCCAGCAGATGCTCCTGGGTAAATAAGCTGACGCTCAGGTCATCATTGACCGTCAGCGATGCCGCAGCTCTGCCATAAATAATTCGATGCAGGCACTGAGGAACAATAGCGATAACCTCCTCCTCTCCCGGAAACGTAAAGCTTCCGATCGTCAGGCTATGGTGATGGTAGATATTCTGGTGACACATGCCCGGCCTGACCGTTAACTTCGTAAAGTCGGTCAACCAGACCTGATAATATTTATAAAGCTCTTCGTAACGAGGCTTGTAATCTTTCATGGTTCATATTCCTTCTGGCTTAAATGACAGACAGCAGAAAACCTCCGGAGCAACCGGATAGTTATTATTCTGCTGAGGGTTTAGTCTGGCGGGAGGTTATTTACGGGACTGGTCGATTCGCTCCTGTAGCCAGTTTTCGACTTCGCTTTTTAACCATCGGGAGCTTCGCCCCAGCTTGATTGGTTTGGGAAAGATTCCGTCCTTAATGAGCTTATAAATCCACTTATCTGTCATTTGCAGCAGACTAGTGATAAATGCCATGTCAACGAACTGGTCTTCGGTCAGTGAAGGGCGGGTAGTCATGATTTGTATCTCCGGTTAAGAAAGGTCAGCCGGATTAGTGATGTTTGATAACGACCACTGCTCCGACATACCTACCGGGCTGATACGTAAAAAAAGCGAGGTACATTGACCTTTGCTCTGCTCCCCGTATTCACATAGGTATTTATTTACCGGGAAGTCGACGCATTATTAATGCTTTTATCGCCTGGAAATGAATCATTGCCGGGGATCAGCGGCTGTTGTAAATTAACCATAAAGAAGGGGGAGCTCAGCCAGATGCGCAAAGCGTCAGGAGTAGTCTCTGGTGAACACGATTCTCAGCATTGACAGTGAACGCAGTGACATAAAAAAGTGACCACCACCCTGTTAACAGAGACAAAAAGACAATGTAATTTACATCACAAAAATCCTATTTCCCCCGAGTTCATGTACGTGAAATGGATTGAAATTCGTACTGAAACCATGCTAAAACTTCTTTAATTTACGTGAAATCACGTAGTGATTTATGGGTGGAGGTAGTATGGTTAAGTTAACGGGCAATGACCGGAGTAGGATACAGCATCTGGAGAAACGACTACGGGAGGCATTAGATAAGAATTTTTATCATCCTCCTGCCGGGGCAAGTGAAAACGACTATCGTTCATATCAGCAAAAAGTCATTATTTATCTTCGGAGTATTAACACAACCGAAAATAATATTAACGCCTTTCTTTCTGAAACAGATCGCCTTTATTCAGTGATGTTTCCATCTGAAAGTGATACAGAGTGGTATCGAAATGATCCACGGGCGAGCTTATGGCTGGTTTGTGAGCTCTATGATGAACTGAAGAAAAATAAAGTTGAGCATAATGCCGATTTTTTATCACCGGAATTATTACAGCCAAGCCATAATGTAAGAGTTGATGCCATGCGTAGATGTATTAATGACTGGCCTTTATTTTTTACCACACAAAATGATTTCATCAAAGACAGAGGCATTGAATGGGCTAACCTTCTGGATGGTCATGATTTATTCAGAGATGTAAGATCAAGTAAAGTAGATGTTGGTTCATGGCTGAAAGATTATCTTAAAAATAATACATCAATAGGTTTAAATCGAATTTGCGGTGAGTCTCCAGAAGAAGTCATGGCCTGGTGCTATACCAGTTATTTCATTTGGAGAAAAAACAACCTGCACTTACCTGATTCAGTTGAGTTGTTTGACAGGAAATTTAAGGGCGCGTGGGCAACCCAGAAAAACAGAAACAAGAAGAAAGTTGAGCTAAACCTGATAGCTCTGAATGTAAATATAACTCAAAAATCACGCGATATTTTAGCTGATTACTGCACATGCAAAGGTGTATCAAGAGACTCGGCTATTGAGCATGCAATTAAAACGGCACTCAGTAAATTTAAATAGACAACAGGTTTATTCTAACAGATTTCAGACAGATATTATCTCAGTGAATCCCCCGCCTCCTTTACCGGAGCGCGGGGATTTTTTGTTTTTCACGCTGAGAACCCTGTATGACTAAACCTCATGGCCTTCAGGCCCTTGAACAACCGCTGACGTCGCTTCCCGATACGCTTCGCCAGCTCATTCTTGAACGTATTAAGAACCTCACCCACTACGAGCCGGTGATTGGCATCATGGGCAAAAGTGGTGCCGGTAAATCCTCGCTCTGTAATGAACTCTTCCGGGGCGAGGTCTCCCCCGTTAGCGATGTGAACGCCTGCACCCGTGATGCACTGCGCTTCCGGCTGCGCAGTGGTCGTCACAGTCTGGTGATTGTTGATTTACCGGGTGTGGGAGAAAACGGGCAACGAGACCATGAATACCGCGCCCTGTACCGGCGTATGCTGCCGGAGTTAGACCTGGTGCTGTGGGTCATCAAGGCCGACGACCGGGCGCTGTCGGTGGACGAGCAGTTCTGGCACGGTGTGATGCAACCTTACCGGCAGCAGGTGCTGTTCGTGCTGAATCAGGCCGACAAAATCGAACCCTGCCACGAATGGGATACTCGTACCAGCACACCTTCATCACAGCAAAAGGCAAACCTGAAGGAGAAAAAGGATGCCATTACTGCGATGTTTCGCCCCAGTCATCTGGTCTGTGTGGTGTCCGCCAGCACTGGATGGGGCATTGAGGAGATGGTGGCAACCATGATGCGTTGTCTGCCTGACCGCGCCACCAGCCCGGTGGTGACACAACTGCGCGGGAGACTCTGCACAGAGCCGGTAAAGTCGCAGGCCCGTGACAGTTTCGGTGAAGCTGTGAGCCGGGTTTTCGATACTGCAGAATCATCTTCGTTCCTGTCTGTACCACTGAAAACGGTGATTCGTAGCGTGCGTGATGCGGTGGTGTCGGTCGCACGGGCCGTCTGGGACTGGATATTCTTCTGATATCGCAATTTTCTCTGCGAATGATGAACTTGTTGTTAATGATGTGTTGATTGTGGACACGTCCTTTCCATTGCGTTTTGTCATCAACTAAATCAGGAGAAGCATCATTATCTGTCAGACGAGCGCTCACAAGGCCGGGCTGCTCATAAAAAAT
The DNA here is from genome assembly GCF_005503595.1 of Enterobacter sp. 2VL. Lineage (NCBI taxonomy): Bacteria > Pseudomonadati > Pseudomonadota > Gammaproteobacteria > Enterobacterales > Enterobacteriaceae > Enterobacter > Enterobacter sp. 2VL. The sequence goes on along the minus strand of NZ_SCNE01000004.1, from coordinate 337,342 downwards.
AGTTCCGATGTTGTCCATACCCTGTCCACCCCTTCCTTTAAAGTAATCATTATTAATTCAGAGAGTTAACTTCTCAGGAGAAATCTTTCATGACGCTTCAGGAGCGGCGACATGACCGGCTTGCCGTCAGGTTGTCGTTGATTATCAGCCGCCTGGTGTCCGGTGAAACTCTGTTTATTCGCAAACTGGCAACTGAATTCGGGGTGTCAGAGCGCACGTTACGTCGTGACTTTCGGGAACGTCTGATGTATCTCGACCTGGATTATTACCAGGGGCAGTGCAGTTTGCGCTCGGATATTCACAGTACGCGGCAGGAAATAGATATTCTGACCTTTGCTCACCGCACGGGGCTGGCCGGGGTTTTCCCGGGCTTTGACCGGCGGCTGGTCAGCAGCCTGCTGGATTGTGATGATCGACCCTGTCTGGTATGGCATCAGGACAGACCTCATCCCCCGGCAGGAAAGCTCTCCTTCTACAGGCTGGTCAGAGCTATTTCGGGATGTCAGCGCATCACCATTCTGACTGAAGGGGAGCGTCATGAGGCCGTTGCACCTTACCGGCTAATCGCTCTGGACGGTTACTGGTATCTGGTCGCTGAACATAACAGGCAATTACGTGTCTTCCGGCTGGATGAGATTCATCTGGTAAGGCCATCCCGGGAAACATTTATTCGCAGTGAGCTTCTCCATCAGTTGTCGGAGGATAAGCATTTTATCTCTGCCTTACCTCATTTCCGTTTTATTCAGCAGTCGCTGAATTCATTTTCTCCCTCAGAAAGTCGGGGGCAATCCGGACAAACTGATTAGAGATGGTCTCCATAATTAAATGTAAGGTTAATCTAATGAAAAAATTGAAATTATTGTCTTTACTGCCAGTCATATTGTTTCCCTTACTTATCGCAGGTAATGCTTACGCAGCACGTCCTTATAGCGAGTTCCTGCCTGCAGCAGTGAATAACAAGAGTGGGAATATATTCTGGTGTGATGCGCACCGCCAGGTCAGAAAACTGTGTACGGCGACGGAAGTGGATTCAATGGGATGGTTTATTGTTGTTCGCTCGAAACCTTCCAGAGATTGTCCGGGCGGCCTTTGGGGGTGGATCACTCCCAGTAAAGACGATGTGGCAACAGGGTATACCATTACGCCAGGTAAAGAATTCAATCTCACCATGAAGGATATGTGCAGTCCCGATATGAAAGTAACGTTCCGCCCGAATAAAAAGGACCCTCGTTATGACGATCTCGTCGGGATTTATGCCGGGAAAGAAGCGTTTCGCTACAAACAAATAAAATAATCCAACTGTTTTTTTCGTTACTTTATTGTTTTAAACAACAAAAGCTTTATTACATGATTTGAGGACAACATTATGCGACTGCCTTACGTAATATTTACATTAGCTATGCTGGCTTCTGTATCAACAGCACAGGCTATTCCCAATATGTGGACGAGTGGTTTTGGAATGGGCGTGACCGAATATATCATTACCAGCCCGGAGAAGGTGGTGTTTAATCTGAATTGTACTGGCAATCCGGATGCGCAGAATATTCTGCAACACGGCGTTAATCTCAACCTGCCTGATGGGACATCAGTAAGTACTCATGACGACGGGACGGAAATAACGGTCGTCATGGATAGCAGCCAGTATCCGTTACCTTCATCCCTCGGCTGGAGGAATGGCGATAACGCCTGGGTATCATTTATTGACGCCCTGAGCCAGGCTGCGAATTTTGATGTTTACGTCAACGATAAAAAAGTCGGCACCTTCAGTCCGGGGCTGAAGAATACGCAAAAAGAGCTGTCTGACCTCAGTGAATGCCGGACCACACACTACAGCGATTAGTTACTTACATTTCAGACCTCTCCACCCCACAACATACCAACACCAGATAGCAACAGGCCACACCTCCTTCGGGAAGTGTGGCCTTTTGTATTTTTACCCACTTCATAAGGAGTTATCCATGCGATTATCCAGCCGTTTTGGCCGTATAAATCAGATACGCCGTGACCGGCCTTTGACCCACGAAGAGCTGATGAGTCATGTCCCCAGCGTGTTCGGGAGTGACAAGCATGAATCTCGTTCAGACCGTTACACCTACATCCCGACCATCACCATCCTCGAAAGCCTGCAGCGTGAAGGCTTTGAGCCGTTCTTTGCCTGCCAGACGAAGGTTCGCGACCAGAGTAAGCGGGAGCACACCAAACACATGCTTCGCCTGCGTCGTGCCGGTCAACTGACCGGGCGTCAGGTACCGGAAATCATTTTGCTCAACAGTCATGACGGCTCATCAAGCTACCAGATGTTGCCGGGGCTATTTCGAGGCGTCTGTACCAACGGTCTGGTCTGCGGACAGTCATTTGGCGAAGTGCGGGTACCACATAAAGGGAATGTTATTGAGAAGGTGATTGAAGGGGCTTACGAAGTGCTCGGTGTGTTTGACCGGGTGGAGGAGAAGCGCGATGCAATGCAGTCACTGGCACTGCCAGAACCGGCTCGTAACGCCCTGGCGAATGCCGCGCTGAAGTATCGCTTTGGTGAAGACCACCAGCCGGTCACGGTATCGCAGTTACTGACCCCACGTCGCCGGGAGGACTACAGCGATGACCTGTGGACCGTATACCAGCGTGTGCAGGAGAACCTGATGAAAGGAGGTCTGTCAGGGCGAACCGCTCAGGGGAAAAGCAGCCGCACCCGTGCTGTTACCGGTATTGATGGCGATGTGAAGCTCAATCGCGCCCTGTGGGTAATGGCAGAAAACATGCTCGATTTTTTCGGGCGTTAAACAACCGTTCCGGCATAAGGAGATAGTTTAATGAATACACAAAATCATCAGTTCGCGGAGCATACCGCAATTACTGCCTCAGTGGTCCCGGACGAGTTACGTATCGGCTTCTGGCCGCAGCACTTTGGCTCCATCCCACAATGGATAACCCTTGAACCTCGCATTTTCGCCTGGATGGATCGGCTGTGTGCCGATTACCAAGGTGGTATCTGGCGCTTTTCGACACTCAGCAACGGCGGCGCTTTTATGGCTCCCGAGTCAGATCACGATGAGAAGTGGACATTGTTCAACAGCATGAACGGCAATGGCGCAGAGCTTACCAGTGAAGCTGCAGGGATGGTCGCCTGTCTGATGACTTACAATCACCACGCCTGTCGCACCGAGTGTGACGCGATGACTGAGCACTATTATCGCTTACGCGACTACGCGCTGAACCATCCAGAGTGCAGCGCCATTATGCATCTCATCGACTGAGGGATACCGAACATGAATACCGCATTATCCCCGCTGTCATCTCAGCCTGAACTCTTTCCACTGGCGATTATGGCCCAGCACGGTTGTTTGCTCCCCGCGACCTCCGGATTAACCCCCTATGCCCAACGCACCATTCGTCGTGCCATCAACCTGCTGGATAAATATCTGCGCCAGCCCGGCATGTCCTTTACCTCTAGTACTGCTGCCCGTGACTGGCTTCGGTTACAGCTGGCAGGGCAAGAACGGGAAGTGTTTATGGTGCTCTATCTGGATAATCAGCACCGTTTACTGGAGAGCGAAACGCTGTTTGCCGGTTCGGTTAACCATGTCCAGGTCCATCCTCGAGAGGTAGTGAAGTCAGTGCTTCGCTTCAATGCTGCAGCTGTCGTGCTGGCGCATAACCATCCATCAGGTGACCCGGAGCCCAGCCAATGCGATCGCAACATTACCGGTAGGCTTAAAGAAGCCCTGGCACTGGTTGATGTGAACACGCTCGATCATCTGGTTATCGGATCAGATGGCATTGTGTCGTTTGCTGAGCGAGGCTGGATATGAGGGTACTTCAATGAAATCTACTGACTCAGAGAACGATTTATTTCTCAAGTGGGGTCTGAATCATAATGTGACACCTTGCTTTGGCGCTCGTCTGGTACAGGAGGGAAACCGACTTCACTATCTGGCTGACCGGGCCAGCATTACCGGTGCATTCAGTAACGCAGAATCTTTGAAGTTGGATGAAGTATTCCCACGTTTTATCAGCCAGATAGAATCGATGTTGACCGCTGGTGAAATGAATCCTCGCCATGCCCACTGCGTCACCCTATACCACAACGGTTTCACCTGCGAAGCCGATACACTTGGCAGTTGCGGCTACGTATACATCGCCATTTATCCCACTCAACGCTAACGAATTTCACGAGAGCAAACATGAAAACTCTACCTGCTACAATTTCGCGGGCGGTGAAGCCCTGTCTGTCGCCCGTGGCTGTCTGGCAAATGTTACTGATACGCTTGCTTGAACAGCACTATGGCCTGACACTCAACGACACACCATTCAGTGATGAAACGGTAATTCAGGAACATATCGATGCCGGTATATCTTTGGCCGATGCCGTTAATTTTCTGGTGGAAAAGTACGGGCTGGTTCGTATTGAACGCAGGGGATTCGACTGGCAAGAACAGTCCCCATATCTGCTGGCAGTCGATATTCTGCGGGCGCGACAGGCAACTGGTTTATTGAAAAGAAATCGTATTAGCGCGGCACGCTGAATATTGGGAATAGCCTTCCTGATTCACACTGCAGCTTTCCTTACTTATTTAATTTACTCATTCCAAAAAGCACCTGCCGATGCTGGTTGGTGCTTTTACTTATATGGACGAAATATCATGCAAATAGAAGCTGTAATTTTAACTGGGCACATTATCGCAAGTACAATCCGGGAATACTGGGCCGTCGTTGTTGATGGTTTTGACGCATGCGGCGAACAAGCTTATGATCCAGCTTAATTTCTTTTCCTCATGAAGGGACGGCTATGGGTAACAGAATGTGGATGATCCGTGGTGACGGCGGCAAGCTCTATGACGATTTTCGCGATAAGCAAATTGTAGGTATCGGTTGGTCTCAGCTGGCTCCATTAGTCAAACCCGGCCTGTCCCGAGCCCAGTTACTCGCCTTATACCAGGAGGCAGACCCTTTAACAAAGCTGGGAACTGCTCGTTCTGGTGCATCGCAGGTCTGGCGTTTTGTGAACGAAATCCAAAAGGGTGATTGGGTTATTACCTATTCGCCAGCCAACCGTACTTATTTGCTAGGTAAAGTTACTTCAGACTTCCAGTATCATCCTGAATGGGTGGAAGAGGGGATGGGTATCGCTCGGCAGGTTAAATGGAATACTCAAGAAATCGAGCGCGATCGATTGTCTGTTGCTACCAAAAACACATTGGGCTCCACGCTGACAGTTTTCCAGCTTCCAGAATATGCTCTAGAAGAGCTTTTGCAGGATAAGAAACCCACTGCAGATGTAATTACTCAGAATCCAATTGTGATAGATGAAGATGAGGTCGTTTCTGATCCGCTCCGCGATATGGAAATGCTGGCGTTTGAGGGTATCAAAGACCGCATCAACTCTCTTGATTGGGACGAGATGCAAAATCTGGTTGCCGGAGTTTTACGCAGTATGGGCTATAAAACGCAGGTGTCACCAGCGGGAGCCGATCGGGGTAAAGATATCATTGCTTCACCTGATGGATTCGGCTTTGAAAATCCACGTATTATCGTTGAGGTAAAACATCGCAGGGAGCAAATGGGAAGCCAACAGATCCGTAGCTTTATTGGCGGTCGCCATAAAGACGATCGCGGGCTTTATGTCAGTACCGGTGGTTTTACAAAAGATGCTCGCTATGAGGCCGATCGTTCGACGATACCACTGACGCTCTGGACGCTTGATGATCTCGTCCGTGCTCTTATTGAGAACTATGAGCAAGTTGATATCGAGACCAAACTTTTGGTGCCTCTGAAGAAAACGTTCCTGCCTGCCTGAGTCTTGCTTTGACAGCCATATCGGTGTTCTACTGGTATGGCTTTATACCCCACTAGTAATGTCTATTTTTTGTACGGATTTTAACTTGTGGGTATAAGTGCGGGTACAAACATTTATTTCTGATTTTAAACTACATTGATATCAGTCTATTAGGTGTGAAATTCGAGTCCGGCCTTCGCACTCATCCTCTAAACACCTCCTTCCTATGCCACTCCACAAAACCGTCCCCTGGATAATTCCCTTTCACCATCGGCAGCGCAATCTGCTTCCCGGCAAAATCCCAGAACAACCGCCCAACGATCCCACTCCCATTCACCGCCTCGGACACAAGCACACGCATACTTTCATCCAGACCAATCGATCCCTTATCAAACGCTTTATGATGAATTGCACACAGCGCCAGTCCGTTCGAGATCTCACAAGGCCCGCCAAACTGCTTCCAATTGATGTGCGCGGCTTCGAGCGCAACGGAGGTGTTATCGTGCCGCATGTTGAAGCCGCAGATGGCACATTCATAGTTATACGCACGCAGTACCTGCTGGCGGAATAGCGGATCGCGAACTTTACGGATCTGTTGAATATCAAAGCCCATCTCATCCGCGATCTCTTCCTGAATGCTTTCCGGGAAGTGCGCCTCAAGGATCTGCTGCGCCAGCGAGCCGATCAGCTTTTTGTTCTTACTCAACAGCGCATAGTGTTCTTCATCAAAACCGCCCGCGACCTTATGCTCCTGGAGCTCTCTTACAGGTGGCTGTTTGCTACCAGTGGTCGAACAGAACTCAGTATTTTGAAGATCCCAAAAACCATCTCCCTTGAGCCGCCAGAAGGGCATATTCGGGTAATGCGCCTTCCTTTGCGGGCCAAAGCGTTCTAACAGGCTAAGCATCTGCTCGTGGACCTCGGTACCGTAATCAAACAATCGCGAATGTCCCTGCTGATAGTTCGCCAGCACGTACAGAAGCAATAAAGGCTTATGTGGCGCACGCTGTTCGCCTTTGCGCCAGATGGTGATGTCGGCAATTGCCTGTTCGAGAGTTTTGCTGGAAGCCATCGTGTTACGGAAGAAGGTAAATAATTGCGATGATGCTCGCAAAACCCAGACCAATCAACCCGCAATCAGCAAAAACATGACCTTACCGCACGCTAACCTATTTCCTGAATCCCCCTCGCAAATTCCAAATTTACCCCACGCCAAACCGCTGTATTTATATTCAGCACGGTATAATAAGCACCAGAAATTACGCCGAACGGCCAAAGGAAGTATCGAAGAATATTTAACGAAGAATTCGCGATATGAAGGTGCTGCAACACCCCCATACCGCTAACCACTACCAACTACTGAGGAGTTGAAAATGGCTGCGATGAATTTTAAGCCAGAGTTTACCGTTTGCAAAACAGAATCAGACGCTTTTACCGGCATGATTGAAAACCGCGAGCGGGTACGCAAAAACAGCGCCCGCCGTTTACACGGCAACCGGCCTGAAAGCGCGCCCGTGCATCCACGGGCAGCAACGCCGGAAGAGAGCGCAGCCTGCTGCGAACTGTATGCACGCGTGGTGAATAAATTTCTTCCTCTCGGTGGCGGTTGGTTAACCCGGGCGGGCTTTATCGACGGCATGCCCGTGAAAATCAGAGTGATGAAAGACTGTATTGTGATTACGCCACAACATACAAGAGAATTATGGGGATGCCTGGAAGGCATGAGTATGACGAATATAAATAAGCGGAAAGTCGCGCAGTGGTTAAACACGTTTCCAGGGGCATTGAATGATACGGGCGATATTCCGGTAATTAAACGAAATATAGGTCAGGCAAAATAATATTACATTGGAATGCCCTCGATCATGAATCGGGGGGGTTATATTGGTTGAAGACGTAATTTGTTTTTTTTAAACATTATTGAACTGAATGTTACATCTGGATTTTTATCATCATGGTTATATAAGAAAATTTTTCAGAAGTATGTTGTAGATCTCAAATTTATTATTGTCCAGCATTTATGATTCTTTTTGGAACAACTCAACGGAATGAACTATGGACACAACAGAAGAGTTACATGGAACATATTTCTATTCTGGCAAGTCAAATTTAACTGCGGCCGAACTTCTTTTTATGATTTTTTGTGAAAACACTGCAAGTCAATTTGGTATTGGGGGCGCTGATTTTGGTGCTATAGTTGCAATAGTTGCCGGTAGAAATAACCTTGGTACTCGTGGAAAATTTGCGAATGCCACTAAAGGTACCTCCTACGCCTCTAAGGGGGCTCGTGCAATTTTCAGGAAAACTAAGTTTTCTTTTGGTATATCTTTACCAACATGGGTAGGTGGATATACTCCATGGACAGCGAACAAAGTTATGGTTCGTAACATTGCACCGTTTGTTGGACGTTCAATTCCATTGCTTGGAGTGGTCATTCTCGGAGCTGATCTTTCAGCGATTACTTATCGAACCATTCGTGACTACAATACGATTGCGAAGGAAAAAGATAAATTATGGTAGACAATATTGAACAGAGAGTGTACGCGCATGTGCGGCCTTATGCAGGTAAGTATCTGTTTAATTATAAGAAAGTATTGTTGACTCCAGAAACAGATCTTGACACTGATCTCAATATAGATGAGCTAGAAGCTGAAGATCTCATGAATGATTTTTTTAAAATTTTCAATGTCGAAAGAGGAAATTTTAACATTGAAACTTATTTTCCAAATATTCCTTTTACCTGGAATATTTTCAAAAAAACCGAGCCTATACCTGTTCCAGATTTCACTATTGGAATGCTTATCGAATCCGCAAAAGCGGGCAAATGGTTATACGACTAAAATGCAAGGAGCGATAGAATGGCCGTACCTGTACATCTTTTTTTAACTAATGACGGCGGCACAATGATTTGTGGTTCCTGTGACGTTGCAAACAGGGAAGGAAGTATTGAGCTAAGAGGATTACAACATAACCTCAGCCTGCCAACCGACTCGGCAACGGGAAAGGTCACCGGCACTCGCCAACATTCGCCGTTTCAGTTTACCAAGGAACTGGACAGCTCTTCGCCCTATCTGTTCAAAGCGGCAGCAACGGGCCAGACCCTTAAAACGGCAGAATTCAGGTTTTACCATATTAACTATTCCGGGCAAGAGGAGGAGTATTACCGAATCACGCTCGAGAACGTTAAGGTCATTTCTGTGAGTCCAGTAATGTACGACACCCGAGGCTGTCCGGGGACGGGGCATATGGAGGAAGTGGCGTTTAATTATGAGAAGATTACCCATTTGTACAAGGACGGTAACTTGTTAGCGCACGACGCGTGGAACGAACGTCCAACATCGGGTTCCGCTGCTTGATTCTATCTTGAACTTGCCCGCCAGCGTTTCGTTTGTGCGGGCAGAGAATATCATTCTTTATTCCTTTTCGTAAAAGATGGCCGAAACATCATAAAAATAAACCACGCAAACATGCCAATAATCTTCATAGGCCAGGGTTCTAACACATGCAGACACATAATTGCGCCAATAACTAATAGCGGACCTTCTACCAGTTCAGCTATCCCCACTAATATATGTAACTTATGAGGCAGTACCCAATTAAGTGATGTCGGAATAAGCTGTGCACTTCCTAATATGATTGTTATTGCGACTGTACGGTCCTCCCAGTTATCAAAACTAACCAAAGAAATGAGGCATGTAACCAGTACATAACCACAAAATAATATATTCAGCATGTAAATAATAAACTTGCTCATAGCTTTTGCCGAGACGGTTGAAATATAAAGAGTCTATGAATATAGCGCTCTTAACAGAATGACAAACGACATTGGCTAATAATGCATTTCAGAATTTATTGCGCCTCGCTGATTTCCGTAATAATCAAGTTAGCGGCTTCATGCCAATTCCACGCACTCCACCGCTAAACCTAACTTAACTAAATACAGGCACCCTCAGCCCAACCTTCACCTCCCTCAACGTCCCTTGCGTCACTCCCTGTGCCCGTTCGGTCCCGCGCTTAAGCATCGTCATCAACTCTCCTTTATCCTGCATGTACATCGCCCTCCGCTCCCGCATCGGCGCAATCAACTCCTGCAGGCACGCCTCCAGTTCGTTCTTACACACCCGGTCCCCAAGCCCGCCCGCCTGATAATGTGCCTTCATCGCCGCCACTTTGGCTTTATCCGGATGAAACGCGTCGAGGTAAGTAAACACCACGTTCCCCTCAATCTGCCCCGGGTCGCTCACCTTGAGGTGCTTCGGGTCGGTGTACATCGCGCTGACCGCACGGTGGATAGTCTCTTCGCTGGCCGAAAGGTGCAGCGTGTTGCCGAGCGATTTCGACATTTTGGCGCTGCCGTCGATGCCGGGCAGGCGGCTGGTGTCGCTCAGCATCGCCTTACAGTGGCGCAGCACTGGCGTCGGCAGCAGGCTGTTCATCTTGTGCACAATCTCGTTGGTCTGCTCAATCATCGGCAGCTGGTCGTCGCCGACGGGCACGCACTCGGCCTTAAACGCGGTGATGTCCGCCGCCTGGCTGATGGGGTAGGCCATAAACCCGACCGGCAGCGAGCGGGCAAAACCCTTCTGCGCAATCTCGTTTTTCACCGTCGGATTACGCTCCACGCGGGCGACGGTGACGATGTTCATATACAGCATCGTCAGCTCGGCGAGGGCGGGCAGGGCGGATTGCAGGCAGATCGTGGTCAGGTTCGGGTCGATGCCCGCCGCAAGATAGTCGGCCAGCACTTCAGGGATGTTATCGCGGATCTTCTGCGGGTTGCTGCCGTTGTCGGTCAGGCCTTGCAGGTCGGCAATGAGTACAAACTGGTTATGCGTCTGCTGGAGCGCCACGCGCTGGCGCAGCGATCCGACGAAATGGCCGAGATGCAGCGGGCCGGTTGGACGGTCGCCGGTGAGGATGGTTTGCGTGTTCATAAAGACTCCTTAATGGGCAGTTGCCGAAAGGGGTCTTAGAAAAGTGAAAGCCGCCTTTCGGCGGCTATCTGAAATAGGGAAAACAACTCCGTGCCGCCTTTAAGAAGGCAGCCACCAGCGGTTTACGGTATGTACGGAAGAAAGAGTGTTCATCTTGCTAACCTATCACGGTTATGCAGAAGGTTGAACCGCTTTTATGTTTTTTATAACTATTTCAAAATTAGCACTACCAAAACTCCTGCTAACATAAACGTAATTAAACCCAGGAAAAAACGGATTTCATTCAGCCTGTTACGTTGTTTTGTTACATCAGTCTTTAACCCTAAAATGTGTTTAAGCACTAAGGCGCTGTGCTCATCCTTGTCCCTGGGTAAAACATCTACTGCCGGGATATTTTCTGCATGGTTGGCCAGTATTCCTCCGCCAGCGCCAGCACAAGCGAGGATTGCCAAATTTTTGAAAATTTCCATGCTGTTTCTGAAATCGTCGGTCATGATGTCTGCATAGCTATGATTGAATAAATCAGGAATGCCGATACTTAAAAATATTCCTACGAAAATAAGCGATATACCTTTCATTCTGCGATCGAGGCGGGTACTTTCCAGTATCGATAAAAAGCCAATAGACAGTCCAGCCAGCAAAAATAGCCACGCGGTATTCAGACTGGTGTAACGAACGATGCCGCACCCTGTTATACAGAGAAGGATGGCTAAAATTAGAAAGAAAAGATTGTTGGTCCAAAAGGATGATTTTGTTTTCATTTTGTGTTGGTAATGTGGAGTAAAGACGAACCACTATATGAGAACGCCTCTTTTTTTGCTGCTGTCATTTTTGGGGGGATATCTATAGTTGGATAGATATTAACTTTGCCTCAAGGCCTACCCATCAATAAGAAGGTTTTCAGTGCTGCAATCACTCAACCACCTGACCCTCGCGGTCAGCGACCTGCAAAAAAGCGTCACCTTCTGGCACGAACTGCTGGGGCTGACGCTGCACGCCCGCTGGAATACCGGGGCCTATCTCACCTGCGGCGACCTGTGGGTCTGCCTGTCATACGACGAGGCGCGCCGGTATGTGCCACCGCAGGAGAGCGACTATACCCACTACGCGTTTACCGTGGCGGAGGCGGATTTTGAACCGCTCTCACGCAGGCTGGAACAGGCAGGCGTCACCGTCTGGAAGCAGAACAAAAGCGAGGGGGCGTCGTTCTATTTTCTCGACCCGGATGGGCACAAGCTGGAATTACACGTGGGCAACCTCGCCGCGCGGCTGGCGGCGTGTCGCGAGAAGCCCTATGCGGGCATGGTCTTTACCTCAGACGAGGCTTGATGCCCGCACCTTCAGTCGGCCCGCCAGCGTCACGTGCGTGGCGGCATCTTCCTGATTGCACAGGTACTCCACCGCCAGCCGACCCAGTTCGCTGTAGGGCAGTTGAATACTGGTCAGCGGCGGGGTGAGCTGCTCGGAGATCTTCTGGTCGTCGTAACCCGCCAGCAGCATATCCTGCGGGAGACGAACGCCGTTCACCGCCAGCGCCTGATAGCAGCCGATCGCCAGCCAGTCGCTGGCGCAGAAGATGGCGTCCGGGCGTTCGGCCATCTCAAGCAGGGAGGCGGTGGCGGTAAAAGACTCGCTGAACTGCCAGTTGGTCTGGCGCACCAGGCTCTCGTCACATGTTAAACCGGCCTGCTGTAAGGCGGCCTGGTAGCCTGCCAGACGCTGGCGCGAGGCCTCCATCCAGCTCTCGCCGGTGATGTGGGCGATGCGCGTCGCGCCGCAGGCGATGAGGTGTTTCGTCACCTGGAAAGCGTTGGCGAAGTCGTCCGGGACAAAGGAGGGCAGCAGCGGCGAGCCGGGGTCGCGCTGGTTGAGCAGCACCAGCGGAATGCGGGTACAGTCCTGAAACGCGGTCATGTCCACCAGCGTGGTGACGGGGGAGGCGAGGATAATCCCGATGCAGTTGCGCTTCTCCAGCTGGCGGATGATGTTCAGGGCCAGCTCAATGTCATCCCCGTAATCGTACACCGTGAGCAGCGCTTCGTTGCGCCACGCGGCTTCCCGCGCCTGGCTAATGGCGTCGATAAAGGGATCGTAGCTTTGCAGCGAGCTCACCAGCAGGGCGATCTCTTCCTGGTTGCGCGGGGCGTGGACGGCGGGAAGACGGTCGTAGCCCAGGTCGGTGGCAATGCCGATCACCCGCTGGCGGGTTTCGTCGCTGAGCTTGATGTTGCGCGACTGGCTAAGCACCAGTGATACCGTCGCCTGCGACACCCCCGCCGCCCGCGCAATGTCGTTCATCGTCACTTTTGTCTTTCGCTTCATTCGTCCTCTCCCTCTCGCGAATTCGCATCATACCTTAACCGTCCGCTTCCGCGCCGCCGATCACGTTTCTTCTTCAACGAAGCGTGAACTTTGTGAGAAGCATCGCTTTTCTCATCACCGCGATTTGCTCATTTATCCCACAGCTAATATTTATTAGCTAAACATTATCAGTGTGAGGATACGCAATGAAAGAGCAATGGAGCAAGGACCAGGCGCAGGCGTGGTATCAGCAGCAAGGTTGGCTGTGCGGGTTTAACTACCTGCCCTCCACGGCGGTGAACTGGACCGATATCTGGCAGCAAGAGACCTTCGATGCCGACACGATCGACCGCGAACTGGGCTGGGCGGCCGATGCGGGGTACAACACCCTTCGCATCAATCTGCCGTTTATTGTCTGGGAGCACGATCGCGACGGCCTGATGGCACGTATCGACCGTTTTCTGACGATTGCCGATAACCGTGGGTTCAGCACCATGCTGACCCTGATGGACGACTGCGGATTCTCCGGCGATGAACCGTACCTCGGCCCGCAAAAGCCGCCCGTGCCGGGCAAGCATAACAGCCAGGCGGCGGCGAGCCCGGGGCGCGATAAAGTGTGCGATCGCGACTGCTGGCCGCAGATTGAGCGCTATATCCGCGACGTTGTTCGCCAGTTCCGCGACGACAAGCGCGTGCTGCTGTGGGATCTGTATAACGAGCCGGGCAACCGCGGCATATTCGCCACGGGCACGGAAGAGGTGCTGTACGACGAGAAGCTGGAAACCTGCGCGCACGAGTTGATGAAGCTGGCGTTCAGGTGGGTACGTGAAGAAGACCCGACCCAGCCGCTCACCGTCTGCGCGTGGCGGCTGCCGGCGGAAGAGGAGGGCGAGACGTTCTACCAGCATCCGCTGGACCAGACCGCGCTGGAACTGTCGGACGTGGTGAGCTACCACGCCTATACCAATACCGGGCGCATGACGGCGATTATCCAGCAGCTGCAGGCGCTGGGCCGCCCGATCTTCTGCACCGAATGGCTGGCGCGCCACGTCGGCGGCACCATTGAAGAGCAGCTGCCGCTGATGTACATAGCGAAGGTCGCGCCGTACCAGTGGGGCCTGGTGCGCGGAAAAACCCAGACCTGGCTGCCGTGGCCGGTGGTGATGAAAGAGTCCACGGACTACTGCCGCCTGTGGTTCCACGATGTGTTCGAGGAGAACGGCATCCCGTTCTCGCGCGCGGAAATCGCGCTGATGCAGAAGCTGCGTAAAATCGCCCCGAACGTGCAGGGCTAATAATAACGACCCGGCGGTCCACCGCCGGGCAACAGGCAGGCATATGACGATGGCAATGACAATGAAAATACCGTCTCGCGAGTTATGGTCTTACTTTGGTTATGGTTTAGGTCAGTGTTTTAGCTTTGGACTAGTGGGTTCGTTTATTAACTATTTTTACACCGACGTGCTGGGGATCTCGGCGCTGGCGGCGAGCACCATCTTCCTGATTGCCCGTGCGTGGGATGCGGTTCACGACCCGCTGTTTGCCAGCATTATGGACACCATTAACACCCGGTTCGGCAAATTTCGCCACTTTTTGCTGCTGGCACCGTTGCTGATCACCGCGGTTACCCTGCTGGCGTTCTATAAAATCGAAGCGGATATGACCACCAAAATCCTCTACGCCGGGGTGACGTACATCCTGTGGGGGACGCTATATGCCATCTCCGATATCCCGTTCTGGTCCATGTCCTCGGTGATGACCAACGACTCCGGCCAGCGCACCCGTGCGGTGACGGCGGCAATGCTGGGAGTCAACGCCGGGATTGCCTGCGCCAACATCTTCTTCCCGAAGCTGGCGGCGTTCTTCGCCCAGTACAGCAACGATAAAGGCTACTTTATGGCGGCGCTGGTCATGATGCTGGTGGGCCTGCCGCTGATGCTTAACGGCTTTATGCAGATCAAAGAGCGCGTGCCGCCCAGCCCCGAAAAGGTGACGATGCGCGATACGTTCCACAACCTGCGCCAGAATAAGCCGCTGTTTATCGTCCTGCTGTCGTTCTTTTTCTGCGTGTTCCATAACGTGGCCAACGGGATTTACATCTACTTCTTTATCTACAATCTGGGCGACGGCAGCCTGCAAATGGCGATTGGCATCATGGGGATAGTGGCGGCGGTGGTATGCCTGGTCGCCCCGATGCTGACGCGCAGGATGCAGAAGCGAAAGCTGTTTATGATCCTCTGCGGGCTGGACGTGGCGGTACGCGTGGTGATGTGGTTTGCGGGCTATCAGCACACGGCGCTGCTGTTCATCCTGCTCGGCCTGAGCACGCTGTTCGTGATGATGACCAACATCCTCACCTCGTCGATGATTGCCGATACCATCGAGTACGCCGAGTACCACACCCACAAGCGTTGCGCGGCGATCACCTTCTCCGGGCAGACCTTTACCGGCAAGATGTCCGTCGCGGTGGGCGGCGGGTTAATCGGCGTGTTCCTGACGATGATTGGCTATGTGCCGCAGGCGCAAACCCAGAGCGACGGCGTGCTCACGGGGCTGTTCTTCGGTATCTGCCTGCTGCCGGCCATCGGCTCGCTGATCCGGCTGGGCTGCATGTCGCGCTTCACCTTTACCGAGGAGAAGCATGCCGAGATTTGCCGCCTGCTGGCGGAGCGGAACGCGTCTGCGAAAGCGCCGGGAGGCGGCTGCGCCTTACCCGGCCTGCAAAATCAAACCTCACAGGGCTGATAAGCGAAGCGCCAACAGGCTGCGCGTTTATGCCCCGACAAGTTCTATGCGGTTGCCGTCGGGGTCGGCAATCACCGCTTCGTAAAAACCGTCCCCGGTCAGGCGCGGCGCACCGAGCAGGGTGCCGCTTGCCCGCGCCACCGCCGCCATGCTGTCGACGTTCGCTTTGCTGCCAACGTCGATAGCAATATGCGCCCAGCCGATAAACTCCGGGTACGCGGGCGCGTCGGGCAGGTCCGGCAGCGTCATCAGCTCAATCGTGGGGCCGTTATCGAGCATAATAAAATGTGATTCAAACCCCGGACGGTTTTGACTGACATAGCGTTCGTTGCTGCGCCCGCCAAAAACCGTTTCCCAGAACTGAACCTGTGCATCGAGATGACGGGTCCAGAGTGCGACATGCGCAATATGCATAAACTCCCTCCGTGTTTGTGTCTGCGGACTTTAACAGGTAAAACAGGCTACACTCTGGTTTTGAGCGCGACATGCTGAGGAAACAACAATGCACTACACACTGAAAGAAAGCGACAAGGAAAAAGCGGAAGGGTCAAACGGCGCGGGCGCTCTGCAGCAAAAACTGCTGGAGTCCCGCTCCATTGTGATCTCCGGTGAGATCAACCAGGAGCTGGCGCAGAAAGTCATCACCCAGATGATCCTGCTGCAAAGCGTGAGCAACGATCCGATCAAGCTGTATATCAACAGCCAGGGCGGCCACGTCGAAGCGGGTGATACCATCCATGACTTCATCAAGTTTATTCGCCCGGAAGTCCACGTCATCGGTACCGGTTGGGTGGCAAGCGCGGGGATCACCATCTTCCTGGCGGCGAAAAAAGAGCACCGCTACTCGCTGCCGAATACCCGCTTTATGATCCACCAGCCGCTGGGCGGCGTGCGCGGCCAGGCAACGGATATCGAGATTGAAGCGCGCGAGATCATCCGCATGCTGGATCGCGTGAACAAGCTGATCGCCGACGCCACCGGCCAGCCGCTGGAAAAAGTGAAAAAAGATACCGACCGCAACTTCTGGATGTCTCCGGCAGAAGCGTTGGACTACGGCATTGTGGGCAAAATGATTACCCATTACGACGAGCTGAAGCTCGATTAAGCACTCCCGCCGTGTATGTGTCGGGTGGCGGCTTCGCCTTGCCCGACCTACATTCCCAGGCATTTTATCCTCGCTTGACCCACGACAAAGCAGCCTGTCTCGCTCTCTTCCATAATCGCGCGTGTCTACCCTCTCAATGGTGCTACCCATGGCGTATCAACTGAACCTGAACTGGCCGGAATTTCTCGAAAAATACTGGCAGAAACAACCCGTTGTGCTGAAAAATGCCTTCCCGAATTTTGTCGATCCGATTACGCCGGACGAGCTGGCCGGTCTGGCTATGGAGCCGGAGGTGGATAGCCGTCTGGTGAGCCATTCCAACGGTAAATGGCAGGCCAGCAATGGCCCGTTTGAGCATTTCGACGATCTTGGTGAAACCGGCTGGTCCCTGCTGGCGCAGGCGGTAAACCACTGGCATATGCCTGCTGCAGAGCTGGTGCGTCCGTTCCGCGTGCTGCCGGACTGGCGTCTTGATGACCTGATGATCTCCTTCTCTGTGCCGGGCGGCGGCGTGGGTCCGCACATTGACCAGTACGACGTGTTTATCATTCAGGGGATGGGCAGCCGTCGCTGGCGCGTGGGGGACAAGCTGCCGATGCGTCAGTTCTGCCCGCATCCAGCCCTGCTGCACGTCGATCCGTTTGAGCCCATCATTGATGAAGATCTGGCGCCGGGCGATATCCTCTACATTCCGCCTGGATTCCCGCATGACGGTTTCACCCACGAAACCGCGCTGAACTACTCCGTCGGTTTCCGCGGGCCAAACGGTCGCGATCTGATCAGCAGCTTTGCCGATTACGCCCTGGAAAACGATCTTGGCGGCGAGCACTACAGCGATCCGGATCTGACCTGCCGTGAGCATCCGGGCCGCGTTGAGCAGTACGAAATCGATCGCATTCGTCAGATGATGATCGACATGATCGCCAAACCCGATGATTTCACAAAGTGGTTCGGCAGCTTTGTCTCTACGCCGCGTCACGAGCTGGATATCGCTGCGGCGGAGCCACCGTACGCGCCGGAAGAGGTGCTTGATGCCCTGCAGGGCGGAGAAACGCTGTCTCGTCTGAGCGGTCTGCGCGTGCTTAACATCGGCGGACGTTTCTTTATCAACAGCGAGTTGCTGGAAACGGTGGATGCGAAAGGGGCAGATGCGCTGTGCCGCTACACCGAGCTGGGTCAGGCCGAGCTTGGCGAGGCGCTGAATAACCCGGCGTTTGTAGAAGAGCTGACCGACCTGATTAACCAGGGCTACTGGTTCTTCGACGAGTAAAGCAAAGCGGCGTTTAGCCAGGCTAAACGCCGCGTCAGTTAGACCAGCATATTACAGGCTTTCCAGTAGTTCAGGAGCCGTTCATCATCACGCTCTCTTTCCGCTTTGATTTTCATAGCCTGTGCCAGATTTTCTCGTGAAACTTCATGGCCTTTTTGCACGATGTCTAATACCGCTTCACCAAGAGCCAGCGAAATTTCTGCGCGATTATTGTCAATCGTCATTAATACCTCCTCATGGGTTGCGAAAGAGTAATTATAAAAGATGGGTCAATGCGCAGGAATAATTCACATAATTCTTATTCCCCCGCTATTAAGAGTTGCGCGCTTAAGTAGCCCTCAATTTATAGCCTGTCAATGTTGTTTCAAAATGCTAATAAACGCCTGGAAACCCAATTTATGGACTACAGTTAATTCCGTGCAACAGCCAAATAACCGAAACAGGAGAAACAACATGATTAATAAAAGCGAAATTAAGGATCATACTCAGGTTGTAGCCAGCTGCGGAACGCACGTCGGCGTAGTTGACCATCTGGACGGTGAGCGCATCAAGCTCTCGAAAAGCGACCCTGAATCAGGCGGCAAGCACCACTTTATTCCTCTCGGCTGGGTCGATAAGGTTGAGGATAATAAAGTCGTGCTGACCAAAAACCATAAAGAGGTTTTTGCTGAGTGGCAAGAAGCATAAAAACGCTTTGTCGCAGTGAAATATCTATTTTCGCTCCGGCTTCGTCCGGAGCGTAATAGTGTCTGCGGCCCGTGATTGCTGCCATTGCAAATGAATGGTACTGTTTTGCCTGTCCTTTCCCCGATGCAGGCACCGAATTATGCTCCAGAGTGAAAATAGATCAGCGAAGCGCATTTTTTTTGTTGAGGATTTTCAGCTATTCGGCGAGCGCTACGGCATCGATTATCGTTTCCCGCAGTTAAACAATGCGCATAACAGCGGCAGCCCCGTGTTGCAGGGGAATGTGGAAGAGATGACGCTTTCGTCCGGCATTTCTCTCACCCATTCCGATGTGCGTGTATTACAGCCCTATGAAACCACCTCTCGCCACAGCAGCCCGCTCTATATGCTGGTAGTGCTGGAAGGGTGCGTAACGCTCACGATCAATGGCATCGACTACACCGTTCGCCCCGGCATGGCATTCAGCTCAAGGCTGAGTGAAGAGCAGGTGATGTGCGCGCGTCACGAAGCCGACAGCTCGTTGAAAACGCTTTCGTTTGGCGTGTACCCGCACGATGCGGGACGTGACGCCCTGCTTGAGTCGCTGCTTGTGGAATGGCACAGCCTGAATGCACCTACCTTTGTCTGGCATGTTCCTGAGTACGTTATGTCAGGCATTCAACATGCGCAGCAGCACGGGGGAAGCTCGCTCTCACGCAAGCTGCTACTGGAAGGGCTGATGTATCAGTTGCTGGGTCATGGCCTGAGCCACCGCCAGCAGCCTGGCCCGAGCCGGCCTGAGCATGCGCGCCTGGAACGCGTGCGGAGTTTGCTGGAACAGTCTCCTGAACGCGATCATACGCTGGCGCAGCTGGCAGCCCTTGCCGCCATGAGCCCAAGCAGCCTGCGCAGCAAGTTCCGTCAGCGCTACGGCTGCACGCTCTTCGACTACCTGCGCGACTGCCGCCTTGCGCTGGCGCGTCGGTATCTGCTGGAAGGCCACAGCGTGCAGCAGGCGGCGTGGATGTGCGGGTATCAACATGCCACCAACTTCGCCACCGCCTTTCGTCGTCATTACGGAATTTCACCGGGTAACGTGCGTAAACTCCGCTAACGTAATTTAACCCATCGCGCGAACGTATTCCGTGCGCTTTAGCATCGCGCATACATAACCTGGCGGCGCGCATAGCCGTTTGCTCTCTCAAAAAGGTAATAATTCTTATTAACAATAAGAAATATCTCTGGAGAGAGTTATGTTTGCTAAATCGCGTCTGGCACTGCTGGTGGGATGGGTTACCGGTAGCGTCGCTTTTCCGTTACTGGCGCAGGATGCGCAAAAAACAGATACCGTGGTGGTCACGTCGCAGATGCAGTCTGCGGCCACCAAGCTTGAAACGCCGGATATTGAAACCCCGCAGTCGGTCTCTATCGTCACCCGCGAGCAGTTCGAAGAGCAGGGCGCGACCAGCGTGCGTCAGGCCGTAAGCTACACGCCGGGGGTGTACAGCAACCAGATTGGTGCATCAAACCGCTTCGACTACATCGTACTGCGCGGCTTCTCGGACGGCAGCCTGGATAACGTCTACCTCGATGGCCTGAAGATGATGGGAGACACCAACTCCCACAGCTCGCTGGTGGTTGACCCGTGGTTCCTGGACAATATCGAAGTCGTTCGCGGCCCGGCCTCCGTGCTCTATGGCCGTTCATCGCCGGGCGGAATCGTTGCGCTCACGTCCCGTAAGCCGTCGTTCGATCCGGGCGGGGAGATCAAGCTCTTCGCCGGGAACAACAATCAGCGTGGGGCGATGTTCGACGTCACCGGCCCGGTTGATGATAACGATCGCGTGGCGGTGCGACTCAGCGGGATGACCCGCTACGCCGATTCCCAGTTTGATCCCCTGAAGGAAGAGCGTTATGCGCTGATGCCGAGCCTGACCTGGCGCATCACCGACAACACCCGTCTGGAGCTGATGGCCTACCTGCACCGGGATCCTGAAGGCGGTAGCCACTCCGGCCTGCCGTATGACGGCACCGTTGTACCGCACAGCGGTAAGAAAATATCTAATACCTTCTATGAAGGTGAAGACGATTACGACAAGTACGATCGTCGGGAAAATATGGTCGGCTATAACGTTGAGCACATGTTTGAGAGCGGCTGGTCCGTGCGCCAGAAGCTGCGCTACCTGCACACCAACGTGGAGCTGAACCAGGTGTATGCCGCAGGCTGGCTGAACGACACCGAGTTGAACCGCGGCTATTCCGGCTCCGACGAGAAGATGAACGCCATCACCCTGGATAACCAGGTTGACGGCAGCTTCGATACCTGGGCGGTGAACCACCGCGTGCTGATCGGTATGGACTATCAGGACCGCACCAACAACGTGACCGGATATTACGGCGGCTTCCCGCCGATTGACGCTTTCCACCCGGTCTACGGCGCGAAGCCGGACTACATCACCCAGTACAGCAAGGAAAAGCACAAGCTGCGCCAGACCGGCTATTACCTGCAGGATCAGATGTCCGTTGACCGCTGGCGCCTGACGCTGGGCGGGCGTTATGACCAGGTGAGCGTGTCGAACGTCGACAACTTCAACCACACCCGCAGCGACCTGGATAAGAACAACTTCAGCAGCCGCGCGGCGCTGCTGTATCTGTTTGATAACGGCGTCGCGCCGTACGTGAGCTACTCCACCGCCTTTACGCCGACCAGCTTTGCCGACGAACAGGGCAACATTCTTGATCCCATGAAGGGCAAGCAGTGGGAAGCGGGGGTGAAGTATGAGCCGGAGGGGATGAACAGCCAGTTCAGCGCCTCGGTGTTCCGTATTAACCAGAAGAACATTGCCACCAAAGAGGAGCCGACCGATCCGTACCGTTCCATCGGTGAAATCGAGTCCGAAGGCGTTGAGCTGGAGGCGATCGGTCAGCTGACCGACAGCCTGCGCATGCAGGCGGCCTATACCTATACCGATATCCGCTACAAGAAGAGTAGCCCGGAAGAGGAGGGCAAGCGCGCCGTCTATGCCCCGCGTAACATGGCCAGCGCCTGGCTGAGCTACGACGTGAAAACCGGTCCGCTCGATGGCCTGACCGTGGGTTCCGGCGTGCGCTATGTCAACGGGATCACCAGCGATCGCCAGAATACCCATACGCTGCCGTCGTACACGCTGGTGGATATGGTGGTGGGGTATGATCTGTCGAAAGTCGGGCTCACGGGCGTAAGCGCGCAGCTCAACGTCAATAACCTGACGGACAAGAGCTACGTGGCGGCGTGTAATTCTCTCTCTTACTGCTACTTCGGGGCAGAACGCAGCATTGTGGGCAGCGTTTCATGGAGGTTCTGAGCCGCTGATTTTGCCCGGTGGCGGCTTCGCCTTACCGGGCCTACGCGATCCCGTAGGCCCGGTAAGCACAGCGCCGCACTACTCCTCCATGGCGATCACAATTGCCTCGCCCATTTTCTTCAGCGCATCGCGATTTTTCTCGGTCGCAGGCAACGCCACGTTGATCCGCAGGCAGTTGCGATACTTGCCGGACGCCGAAAACAGCGACCCGGCCGCCGCCTGAATTTTTAGTCTGCACAGCTGCTTACTCACACACACCATGTCCACTTTCTCCGGCAGTTCCACCCACAGCAGGAAACTTCCCTGAGGGCGCGTCACGCAAATCTCCGCCGGAAAATACTGGCGCACCCAGCAGGTGTAGGTTTCCATATTTTGCTGGTAAATCTGGCGCATACGCCGCACGTGGCGATGATAATGCCCCTCGCGGATAAACGCCGCCACTGCCATCTGGGTACCCGGCACGTTAAAACCGCCCGCGGCATATTTCATGTGCATGACCCGGTCGTAATAGCGCCCCGGCACAATCCAGCCGACGCGCAGCCCGGGCGCGACGGTTTTGGTAAAGGAACTGCACAAGATCACACGCCCATCAATGTCCATGGAGTGGATGGTACGTGGCCGCGGGTATTCCGCCGCCAGCTCGCCGTAGATGTCGTCCTCGACGATGACGATATCGTGCCGCTGAGCCAGCGTCAGCACCTGTTTCTTACGCGCCTCCGGCATGATAAATCCAAGTGGGTTATTGCAGTTCGGCACGAGGATCACCGCTTTAATCGGCCACTGCTCCAGCGCCAGCTCTAACGCCTCAACGCTGATGCCCGTCTCGGGATCGGTCGGAATTTCAATCGCCTTGATATCAAACCCACGCAGCATCTGCATGGTGCCGTGAAACGACGGTGACTCCACCGCCACGATATCGCCCGGCTTGCACACCGACAGCAGGGCGATGGAGAGCGCCCCGTGGCAGCCGTTGGTGATCACAATTTCGTTCGCCGCCACGGTCGAACCGCCGTCCAGCATCAGGCGCGCTATCTGCTCGCGCAACTCCAGTCGCCCGTCGAGCACGTCATAGCTCAGCATCTCCCCCGGATTATGCTGCGCAATGCGGCTCATCTCGCGCCACAGCGGTTTCAGGCTCGGCTGGGTGATGTCCGGCGAACCGCCGCCAAAGGAGATCATCTCTTTGTCGGCGCGGGCATCCAGCAGCATCATCACCTCATCCCACTGGGTGACGTCAACCGGGCGCTGCACCGGGCGCGTCATTGCAGGGACCGGCGGCTGGGCTTTGCGCGGCGAGACAAAATAGCCGGAGCGCGGTTGAGGGGTGATGAGCTGGAGGTTTTCAAGGATTTGATAGGCCTGCTGTATGGTACTGATGCTCACGCCGTGCTCCTGGCTCAGCGCACGTACCGAGGGCAGACGTTCACCGCTACGATACAGCCCTTGTTGAATGCGTTCTGCCAGGAGATTGGCGAGATGTTGGTAACGGGTCATGCTGTATCCTCAGTGTTCACCATACAGATAATAAAACCAGTACAGATTGCCGCAAAAAACGCCATGCAGATACCGTTCTAACGGATCTGTATGTTAAAGAAAAGGTGTTTTTGAGTCTGTATTGTTAATAGCGATCTCCACGATGATATCTCCACTGGCACAGCGAGGAGAGCATCATGGAATTCTTTGAGAATCGTTCGAAACGTCCGTTTATCCTGTTTATCTGGATCGGTAAAACGCTTTGCAACTGGTATCGCATCAACCGTACCCGCCGCATTCTGAGTCAGATGAGTGACGAGCAGCTCAAAGACGTTGGGCTGTCACGGCATGACGTGTGAGGCATCTCTCACCCGGTGGCGCTACGCTTACCGGGCCTGCTCGAACATGTAGGCCGGGTCAGGCGCAGCCGCCACCCGGCGATTTCAGCTCAACAGCGCAAGCGTCTGCCGTTTCGGCCTTTCCAGTAAATCCAGCGCCTCCTGATACGTCCGCACGTTGTTATAGCCCATCACCAGCCCGTAACGTTTGCCCGACCCGCGATACCACTCGGAGAGCGCATTGACCTGCAGCCGCTGTTCCTGCCAGCAGCGCGCGATCTCCCGGTCGCAGCTTCCCTTCGTCAGAAACGCCACAATATGCATCCCGCCGTCGTTTTGCTCGGTGAAAAACCGGTCGCCATACACTTCACGCAGGGCGGCAATCATCCACTCCCGGCGGGTCTGGTACAGCGTACGCATTTTCTTGAGATGCCGGAAAAAATGCCCCTCGTTCAGAAACGCGGTGAGGATCTTTTGCGTCAGCACGGGCTGGCCGCTGGTGACGATGTCTGCGCAGTCGGTAAAGGCGTCGACGGTGCTGGCGGGCATCACAAGGTAGCCCATGCGCAGGGAGGGCATAATGGTTTTGCTGAAGGTTCCCATAAAGATCACACGGTCGTGATGGTCGAGGCTTTTCAGCGAGGGCAGTACCTTGCGGGTGTAGTGAAATTCGCCGTCGTAATCGTCCTCAATGATCCAGGCTTCGTTCTGGCTCGCCCAGTCCAGCAGCTGCTGTTTGCGCGGCAGAGAGAGGGTTACCGCCAGCGGGCTTTGATGCGAGGGCGTAACGAGGGCAAAGCGCGCATCGCGATGGTTACGCAGCAGGTAATCGATATCCATGCCCGCGCGGTCGACCGGCACGGTGTGCAGGCGCGGCACTATGCGCTTGAGCAGTTGCTGTCCCATAAAATAGCCGGGATCTTCAAACACCACTTTGTCGCTGCGGCTGGCAAGGGTATCGAGGATCAGGCGCAGGCTGCCGCTGTAGCCGCTGGTGATCAGCACCTGTTCCGGCATGCAGGCCAGCCCGCGCGAGATATTCAGATAGCGGGCAATGGCCTCACGCAGCGGATACCAGCCCAGCACGGGCGGGCTGAGCATCTCCTCCTGACGCATCGAGCGCGTCGCCTGGCCCGACAGCAGCAGCCATTTTTTATAGGGAAAACTGTCCAGAGAGGGGATGCCGGGGCGCAGAAAACCGGCGCGCTCGCGCTGGCTAATCAGCGATTCCGGCAGCGTGCCGGTGGTCTGTTCGGCAGGCGCATTTTTAGCGGGGAGCAGAAGATCCGGATTCACTTTCGTGCCGCGCGCGCCCTGGCTCACCAGATAGCCTTCGCCGATGAGAATGGCGTAGGCCGTTTCGACGGTTTTGCGCGCCACCTTCATCTCTTCGGCCAGCACGCGGATGGCGGGGACCTTATCGCCGGGTTTAAGTACGCCGCGCGTGATGTTGTCGCGATAGCGGGTATAGATATCGTGATAGCCCGGCTTCATGTCCTACCTCGTTTTACAGGTTTTGTACCTTTTTACTATGTCATGTTGCGGATACATTTACCTCACCGCATGACCTGTCCCGCACAAAATGAGGAAAGACAATGAGCACCCGCGTAAACCACCACAAAGCAACACCTGCCCTCGCCAACGCCCTGTCCGCCCTGAGCATGGAAGTGGCGAAAACCTCCATCGACCCGGCGCTCAAGCACCTGATCGACATTCGCGTGTCGCAGCTTAACGGCTGTACTTTCTGCCTGGATATGCACTCGAAAGAGGCCAAAATCGCCGGCGAGCGCGAGCTGCGCCTGTACCATCTGGCGGCGTGGCGTGAGTCTCCATTGTTCAGCGCCCGCGAGAAAGCGGCGCTGGCCTTCACCGAAGCGTTAACGCAGCCTGGCGTGCATGGCGTGAGCGACGCGCTGTACCGCAGCGTGGCCGAGCATTTCTCAGACGTGGAGATTTCAGAGCTGAACTTCGCCATCGTGGCGATCAACGCCTGGAACCGTCTGGGTATCACCTCCCGCATGGAGCCAGGCTCGCTGGATGTGGCCTACGGGTTGAATAAAGCTAACCTGGAATAACCCCGCGCTCGCGGATTATCGCCACCAGCGCCCGTAACCCTGGCGGGACGTGGCGATGACCAGGATAGTAAAGGCGCAGCCCGGCAAACGGCTGCGTCCAGTCGTTTAAAACGCTCACCAGTTCCCCGCTTTTTAGCTCATCCTGAATATAGAGTTCCGGTAAAAAGCCGACGCCAAGCCCGGCTTTTACCGCCGCGATCGACGCAAAAAGATCCGACGTCGCAAAGCGCGGCGGCACCGCCAGAGTGCAGGTCTCACCGCGACGTGCCAGCTCCCAGCGGTAGATCCCCCCGTGGGACATACGCATGCCAATCCCCTGATGTTGCAGAAGATCGTCCGGCGTTTGGGGGATCCCGTGCTGCGCGAAATAGCCCGGCGTGGCGGTAACGAGCTGGCGGATATCGGCCGTCAGCGGCACGGCGATCATGTCCTGCGGCACGGACTCCTGGAGGCGGATCCCGGCGTCATAGCCTTCGGCGACGATGTCGATCATTCGCGCTTCGCTCACCGTCTCCACCCGCATCTTCGGGTAGCGGATCATAAAGTCGATCAGCAACCGATCCAGAAACAGCGTGCCGATATGGTTCGGTACGTTCAGGCGCAGCGTGCCGGCAGGTTCTCCGGTATCGCTGTGGATCTCCTCGCTGGCCTGGCGAATTTCCTGCAATGCCGGGCCAATGCGCGCCACATAGCGCTGCCCGACGTCGGTAAGCGCCACGCTGCGGGTGGTGCGGTTAAAGAGGCGGGTATCAAGACGGCTCTCCAGCCCGGCGACGGCGTTACTCACCGCCGTGGCGGACATCCCCAACTCCTGCGCCGCGCCGCGAAAGCTGCCGCGGCGCACGACGGCCATAACCACTTCCAGCTCGGTCAAACCTGAACGATGCATAGATTATCCTGAAAATCGAAACAACCCTTGCAGCATAGCGTGGATTATCGCAACGGCGTAGTCGTGCCAGACTGTGTTCATCCAGCCTGAGGAGGTTTATATGCACAACATCGAACAGATTTTTATCAACGGTGAGTTTGTTACCCCGCACGGTACCGAGCGTTTTGATTTGTACAATCCCGCCACGGCGCGGGTTATCGGCCAGGTGCGTCTGGCGGATGAGGTCGATGGCGAACGCGCCATTGCAGCTGCCAAAGCTGCTTTTCCGGCGTGGTCGCAAACGTCCAAAGCGGAACGCATCGCGGCGCTAAAACGGATGCATGCCGCCGTAGTGGCCCGTCATGACGAACTGCTTGAGGCCGTTATTGAGGAGTATGGCGCACCCGCGTCGCGCTCGGCGTGGATGGCCAGCTATCCGGCGGAGGTCATCGCCCAGGCCATTGCGGCGCTGGAGGCGTTCGAATTTACCTCTGCCGCGGGCGCCGCGACGGTACAGATGGTGCCGCTTGGCGTGGCGGGGCTTATCACGCCGTGGAACAGCGATGCTGGCTTTATCTGCGGCAAACTGGCCGTTGCGCTGGCGGCAGGCTGTACGGCGGTGATCAAGCCGAGCGAAATGAGCGCGCTGCAAACCCGGGTCATCACCGAGGCGCTGGCTGATGCCGCCCTGCCGCCGGGGGTGTTTAACATCGTCACCGGGCGCGGCGACAGGGTCGGTGAAACCCTCAGCCGCCATCCCGATGTGGCAAAAATCTCGTTTACCGGTTCGACGGCGACAGGTAAGGCGATCCTGCGTAACGCCGCAGAAAGCTTTAAGCGCGTCACCCTGGAGTTAGGCGGCAAATCCCCGACGATCCTGCTGGAGGATGTCGATCTTACCAACGCGATCCCGCTGGTGGTGCAGGCCGGGTTTATGAACAGCGGACAGGCCTGCGTGGCGGGCACGCGCATTCTGGTGCCCCAGTCGCGCAAAGCGGAAATCGAAACCGCGCTGGCCGAAGCGGTGGCGGCGGTGAAATCCGGCGATCCGCGCGATAACGCCACGGAAATCGGCCCGATGGTCAGCGAAAAGCAGTGGCAGCGGGTGCAGAGCTATATCCGTAAAGGCATCGACGAGGGGGCACGCCTGCTGGCGGGCGGTGAAGGTCGCCCGGAAGGTACGCAGGACGGCTGGTTTGTGCGACCGACGCTGTTTGCGGACGTGAATAATCAGATGGCGATTGCCCGTGACGAGATTTTCGGCCCGGTGCTGTGCGTCATCCCTTATCGCGATGAGGCAGAGGCCGTCGCCATTGCTAACGATACCGACTATGGCCTGAGCGCGATGGTGCTGGGCGGCGATGTGGCGCGTGCGCACCGCGTGGCACAGCAGATCGTTTCCGGTCGGGTGCTGGTAAACACCCTTGCCCATGAACCGAAAGCACCGTTCGGTGGGTTCAAACACTCAGGTGTTGGGCGCGAGATGGGCAAGTGGGGAATTCGCGCGTTTATGGAACCCAGGTCGGTTGTGGGCTAAACCCTGCCCGGTGGCGCAGCCGCCCCGCTTGCCGGGGCGTTACGTGCCGGGTTCACTCTTCAAACAGGCTTTCAAAAGTTTTCGTCGGTAAGAAGAGCGTGAATTCATTCTCGGCCAGAAGCGGTATGAACCCCAGTTTGAGGTAAAAATTTCTGGCTTTATCGTTCAGCGCTTCAACAAATAGACCATGAATGTCGACGGCAAAGGAGGCCAAATAGACGGTCTTCATAGCATGGGTGACAAGTAACTCACCAAAACCTTGCCCCTGAATGCGTTTATCAATAGCCAGACGCCCTAAGGTTACGCTCGGCACATTTTTATAAGGAATGCGCTTCTGCTGGGTTTTAGAGGGCAGGTAAGCCTTTTCAAAGCAACTCCCGGAGAGCGTGTAATACCCCAGTATTTGCGGGTTTTCCTCGCGGGTCGTGAGCACGTAGGCACGCAAAAACTTTTCGCGATGCTGGCGTTTAAGGTGTTCCGCAAGGAAGGTGTTAAGGCTTACTTCTCCGCAATCGAACTGGCTCAGGTCGTACTCAACGTCTTCTGAAAAAATCCCTATCTTCACATCGTTCACGTATTACTCCATATCCTGGAGACGCTTCGCCGCGCGTTTCAGGCGGTCATTTGGTGCCGGCGGGTTGCTGATGGCCTCCATTACCGTATTCCAGGAGGCTTCATTAAGGATCATGCGACGGTGTCGATCGATAACTTCCGCAGCGCGTTCAGAAGCCGTGCTGACCATGAACTGTGAAATTGACTGGTTGGTCATTGCTGCAGCTTCTTCGATCAGGCTTTTATCGTCTTCGCTTAACCTCAGATCGATGCGCTGTTTCTTCAGTGCTGTCATGATGTGCTTCTCAATTGTTTTTCAGCTTCATTTGAATTGTACGGTGTTAATCCGTACATTTATGATAGGTGTGCCTTCAACATAATTCAATGAGAAATTCAGCGTAGCGCCCTCCGGCACAACACTTCGCTCTTTACCGAGTGGTGGTAACGGCTTCGGGAAACGTTGCCATTAAGAGACTGTTTAGCCGTTAATAAAAGCCCGGTGGCGCTGCGCTTACCGGGCCTGTGGGTATGTCACCTCTGGTAGTGCCTTTCGCAATTCCTGCTCTTTTGCCCATCGTTTCTTGATACTTACCCTGATAACTATTATCCTGAGTGCGTACTACGAGAGGACTCCCCATGAGTGAAGACGAACTGTTTAGCCGCCGGCCAATGGGCATGCGGATGGCGATGGTCGTGCGCCAGTGGCGTGCGGTGATCGACGATGCCATTCTCGATACCGGGTTAACCCAGTCGAGCTGGACGGTGATGATGCAACTGCAACAGCTTGGGGATAACGTCTCGGTAAGCGAACTGGCGGAGGTGCAGGGTATCGAACTGCCGCCGCTGATGCGCACCCTGACACAACTGGAAAAGCAGGGCTACCTGCTGCGCACCGTATCGCCTTACGACAAGCGTATCCGGCTGCTAACGCTGACGCCCGAAGGGAAGAGCGTTCTTGAAACGCTGACTCAGGTTATTGAGAACTTTCAGGCTCGCGTCTCGCACAATATCGCGCCGGAACATATCGCCATTTTCAGCGCCACGTTGAATCAAATCGCCTGCAATTTGCGGACTATCCGCGAAGAAGATAACAAGACCGAAAAATAATGACTCCTGAACAAAAGTTTGCCCGCTGGGTAAGGGTAAGTATTGCCTCTTTCCTGCTGATGTTTGTCTACTTTATCGTCGCGGATATCTGGATCCCGCTGACGCCGGACTCCACCGTGATGCGCGTGGTGACGCCGGTCTCTGCGCGCGTCTCCGGCTACGTCGCGGCGGTACACGTGCACAACAACAGCCAGGTTAAAAAAGGCGACCTGCTGTTTGAGCTGGACGACACGCCGTTTCGTAACAAAGTGGAAGCGGCGCAAATCGCGCTGGAGCAGGCCCGCCTGTCCAACGAACAGCTCGATGCGCAGATCGCTGCCGCCCAGGCCAGCCTGAAAACTGCGGTGCTGACCGCGCGTAACGACAAAGTGACGTTTGACCGCTATCAGAAGCTGAGCGCGCTGCAGAACGTCTCGCAGTCTGCCCTCGACAAGGTGCGCACTGCCTGGCAGAGCAGCGAGCAGTCCGTCAGTTCGCTTCAGGCCAACATCCGTAACCTGCGCATTCAGCGCGGCGAGCGCGATGAACACCGTAACGTGACGCTGCAAAAATACCGCAACGCGCTGGACGATGCCGAGCTGAACCTCGGCTGGACGAAGGTCTATGCCGAAGCGGATGGCACGGTGAGTAACCTGCAGCTCAGCCCCGGATTTTATGCCTCCTCCGGCTCTGCCGCGCTGGCGCTGGTGAACAACCAGACCGATATCGTGGCCGATTTCCGCGAGAAGAGCCTGCGCCATACCCATCAGGGAACCGACGCCGCCGTGGTGTTCGACGCCTTTCCGGGGCAGGTTTTCCGCGCCCACGTGACCAGCAGCGATGCCGGGATCCTCGCCGGGCAGGAAGCGGTAAACGGCGAGCTGTCCCAGCCGGAGACCTCTAACCGCTGGGTACGTGACGCCCAGCGTATGCGCATCCACGTGGCGCTGGATGAAGCGCTGCCGAAGCACCTGCCGACCGGCGCCCGTGCCACGGTGCAGCTGTACAACAGCGAAGGGCCATTCGCGCGCTTCTTCTCCGGGATGCAGATCCACCTGGTGAGCCTGCTGCACTATGTCTATTAACACCCTGGCGAGGGTCTTTACCCCGCACGGCAATATCGTTTACACGGCCAACGACTTTCGCCAGACCCTGCGCATCGTCTTTGCCGGGATGATTGCCCTCAGCGTGTCGAGCTTCTACAACACCAGCTACGGCGTGTTCTTCGTGGTCTACCCGATTATGCTGCTGTCGCTGGTACCGGTGTTCAACCGCCACGTGGCAAAGCAGTTTGTCTTTAGCGCCGCGCTGAACTGCGTTGAAATGGTGATTATCATCGGCTTTTTGTCGCAGTGGCCGGTGATCATGACGCTGGTGGTCTTTGCCCTGTACGTGATGCGCTTTCGCTTTATGAGCAAGGGGCCGCTGTTTCTGTTCGGCTCCATGGGCGTGGTGTGCCAGAGCGTGATGCTCAACTTTATGAGCTACCCGACGACCAACTGGCACACGCTGTTATTCTCCAATATCGAAGCGAGCGTGATGGCGGTGTGCCTGAGTGCGCTGATGAACTACCTGCTGCCGGACGTCGAACCCCGCAAGCCGCCGCCGCTGATTGAGAAAGATGATGCCCGGGTGCGCCACGAGTCGTTGCTTTCCGGGACGGTCGCCACGCTGATCTTTGTGGTGTTCCAGATAAGCGACCTGAGCGATTCGCTCTCGGCGCTGATGGCGGGTGTGCTGATCCTGTTCCCGATGCACTATCGCGGCGCGGTGATGAGCTCGGTCTGGCGCGTGGTCGGCGTGGTGCTGGGCTGCCTGTATATCCTGGTGGTGCAGCTTATCCTCTACGATCACAGCAGCCACATGCTGCTGATGATGCCGTTGATTGGCCTCGGGCTGGCGTTTGGCGCGCGGCTGCACGTCATGGAGAAGGTGGGGGCGGGCGTCGGCTTTGCCAGCATCACCACCATCGGCATTATGTTCGGGCAGAACATGCACCCGGACAGCGACCTGGTGTTCAGCGATTTATACCGCATCACGTCGGTCACCTTCGCGCTGGTGACCACGCTGACGCTGGTCTTTCTGGTGCACCGGGTCCTGAACTGTTTTGCTCCGACGCGCTACGTTATCGCGCCGCCGAAAGCAGAGTAGTGCGCAAGCAGGCTGGGCAACTGCGAGAGTAAAAACAGGATCAGCCCAATCGTCCCGCCTACCAGCGTGCCGTTGACGCGGATAAACTGCAGGTCTTTGCCGATGTTCAGTTCAATCTGGCGCGACATATCTTTGGCGTCCCAGCTTTTCACCGTGTCGCTGATATGGCGCGTGAGGAACGCGGCGAAGTCCGGCGCGACGCGGTGCGCGGCCTGCTCCAGATGCTCGTTCAGCGACGCGCGCAGGCTGGCATCGGCGTTCAGCGTTTCGCCAAACCACAGCCCGGCGTTGGCGATGCGCTGCTTCACGCGGGAATCTTCGCTGTGCATATCCGCTTTCAGCCATTCGCGCAGGTCGGCCCACATCTCGCCCAGATAGCGGTTAAACGCCTCGTCATTCTTCAGATAATGCTTGATGTTGTCGGCTTTCGCCGCCATGTCCGGATCGTTTTTCAGGTTGTCGATAAACTTGAGCGTGGCGCGGTCAAACGCCTGACGGATCTGGTGCGTGCGGTCGTGGCTGATGTCATCCAGCAGGGTATTCACCGCGTTCGATACCATCTCCGCGCTCTGGTCGCCCAGCCACTCCGTCGGTAGCACCATCGCTTTGCGCGGATGTTCTGTTTTGAGCCAATGGACAATCTGACTGGCGATGAAGTCCCGCGTGCTTTCCCGCTGAATCAAGGTAATCAGACGGTTGATGATCGCATCCAACAGCACCTGATGGCGGTTGTTTTTGGTCATGCTTTCCAGCATGACGGCGCTGGTTTCAGTGAAATCGACTTTGTCGAGCGCCTTATGTACGGCGCGTTTAAGCAGCCGCTGAATACGCCCGTCATCGGTAAGTTCCAGAAAACCGCTCATGACCTGGATCAGGTGCTGCCCGACGCGCTGGGCGTTGTCCGGTTGACTGAACCAGATGCCAATCATCTGAGCCGGTTCATAGCGGCGGATTAAGTCCACCAGGGATTGCGTATCGAGGAATTTTTCCTGAACAAACTGACCCAGATTTTCGCCGATCCGATCTTTATTGCGCGGAATGATCGCCGTATGGCGCGCGATAAACGGAATGGGCACCCGGCGGAACAGGGCAACCACGGCAAACCAGTCTGCCAGCGCGCCCACCATTGCGGCCTCGGCGATGGCCTTGACGCCGCGCACCCAGAAGATCTGCGGTAGAAACAGCGTGGTAATAAACGCCGCGGCAGCAATCAGCAGCAGCGACAGCGCCAGCAGCTTGGCGCGTTTGAGTTCGGCTAATTTTTCCATGGCTTAAGGATAGAGGGAAGCGGGGGGAAAGTGCAAAATTCCCCACCAGGCGTGGAGGGTTCCGGGTGAGCGCGTCCGGCTAAGAACCTTCCGTATATACCCAACTTTACGTCCACCGCCAGTCATATTGACTACCCTTAATACCCTAAGCGGTAATTAAAGGAGATTCGATATGGCTTACCAGACAGTAAATCCTGCCACCAACCAGCTGGTGAAAGAATACCCCTCCCACACCGATGCGGACGTCGAGGCGGCGCTGAAGGCGGCGGACGCGCTCTATCACTCCGACTGGGCGAAAGGCGATATTGAGCAGCGCCTGCCGGTGCTGCACAAGCTTGCCGACCTGATTGATGCGCGCGTGGAGGAACTGGCTAAAATCGCCAGTCAGGAGATGGGTAAGCTCATCGAACAGAGTCGCGGCGAAGTGAAGCTCTGCGCGCAGATTGCCCGCTATTACGCCGATAACGCGAAGCAGTTTTTAGCGCCTGTAAAATACAAATCGGAACTGGGTGAAGCCTGGGTAGAGCATCACCCCATTGGCGTGCTGATGGCCGTTGAACCCTGGAACTTCCCTTACTACCAGCTGATGCGTGTGCTGGCTCCTAACCTGGCGGCGGGTAACCCGGTGATTGCCAAACACGCGAGTATTGTCCCGCACTGCGCCGAGACCTTTGCGCATCTGGTGCGCGAAGCGGGCGCGCCGGAAGGGGCGTGGACAAACCTGTTTATCTCCTCTGATCAGGTGGCGAAGATTATCGCCGACGAACGCGTGCAGGGCGCAGCGCTGACCGGCTCTGAAAAAGCGGGTAGCGTGGTAGCGGCCCAGGCGGCGAAGCACATCAAAAAATCGACCCTGGAACTGGGCGGTAACGACGTGTTCGTGGTACTCGACGACGCGGATATCGATAAAGCCGTGAAGATTGGCGTCAACGCCCGTCTGAATAACGCGGGCCAGGTCTGTACTGCGGCGAAGCGCTTTATCCTGCATGAAAAAATCGCCGACGCGTTCCTGAGCAAGTTCACCGAGGCGTTTAAGCAGGTGAAGATTGGCGATCCGCTGGATGAAAGCACCACGCTGGGGCCGCTGTCATCCAAAGACGCGCTGGAGACGCTGACCAAACAGGTCGACGAGGCGGTGAAGCATGGCGCGAAGCTGCACTACGGCGGCAAGCCGGTCCAGCGTGAGGGCAGCTTCTTTGAGCCGACCATCCTGACGCATATTTCACGCGAGAACCCGGCATACTTCGAAGAGTTCTTCGGCCCGGTCGCGCAGGTTTATGTGGTGAAAAGCGACGATGAAGCCGTCGCGCTGGCCAACGACTCGCACTACGGACTCGGTGGCGCGGTGTTCAGTCAGGATATCGAGCGTGCGAAGAAAATGGCGTCGCGCATCGAAACCGGGATGGTGTATATCAACTGGCTGACCGACACGGCGGCAGA
This sequence comes from Enterobacter sp. 2VL, assembly GCF_005503595.1. Taxonomy (NCBI): domain Bacteria; kingdom Pseudomonadati; phylum Pseudomonadota; class Gammaproteobacteria; order Enterobacterales; family Enterobacteriaceae; genus Enterobacter; species Enterobacter sp. 2VL. The sequence goes on along the minus strand of NZ_SCNE01000004.1, from coordinate 302,416 downwards.
GTTGCCGTTTGGCGGCGTGAAGCGTTCCGGTTACGGGCGTGAACTGTCGGATTTGGGGATCAAAGAGTTTGTAAACCAGAAGCTGGTGGTGGTACATCAGTAATCGCACCCATAAAAAACCTGCCATGCGGCAGGTTTTTTTTGTTCGCGCTTATTGCACTTCGATCTTATCCCAGCCGCTTTTATACATGCAGCTGTCTACCAGGGTATCTCTGCGATACTCATTGGCGTCTTCAACCGTATAGCTGGTGGAAACATCCTTTTTCTTGTGTTTCTTGTCCTGCTTTTCCGAGTTTGAACCCGTCACAACGTTATCCGGGGGCAGATCGATAAGTGCCTGAGCTTCGCATTCCGTTAGCTTTTTATTCATTTCCCTGTCACTGACGCCAGGCTTGACCCATTTATACTGGACGCAGCCTGACAGCAGTAACGTAATACTCAGAACACTAAGCGCGGCGATGCGGGTTTTCATCAGAAGCTTACTCCGCCGCCTACGTATGCGCCGTCAATCAGGGTGTGGTTTGGACGACCGTCCTTGCCATCAACGCTCACGTGGCGGTAACCCACTTTCAGCGTCACTGGTTTAATCGGAGTCCAGCTTACGCCGCCGTTTGCTTCAACGTAGTTTTTTACGCTGTTGTTCAGGCCGTCTGGCGCAACATAACCTTCACCGAACACGTGGATGCTGTCGGTCAGCGCAACGTTCACACCACCGCCGATTGGGAAGGCCACGCCGTTATCGCCTTTTTTCGGGCCGATGTAGATCGCTTTAGCGCCTGCATTCAGCATCACCGGGCCAACTTCCAGGTTGTAACCTGCGCCAACGCCGCCGGTCTGCGTACCGTCATCGGTGTTCTTCAGCCAGTTGCTCTCGGCATACAGGCCAGATGAGGATTTACCCATTTCCAGATTAAGGTTGGTAAAGTTTTTACCCTGCTCAATGCTGCCGCCCATAGCCAGTGCGGAACCTGATACAGCGGTCAGAGCAGAAAGGAGAAGAACATTCAGCTTTTTCATGTTTTATGCCTCGTCATTAAATTAATCTGGGCACACCTTAACAAGCGATGTTTATGACTGCAAATGTGAGGCGTCTCGCAGTTTTATACTGATTTTGTTAATGATTTTCCGCATAGTTGTTGCGTGAATGCTGGTATTTGCCTTCGTCAATGCGAATGTTTTTTACGTTTAGAAACGGTTTAGAATTTTGTCTAAATATCATCTGAACGAGGCGGGGATATTGATTGGAAATGCATTAATTGGGTTTCTAATAATTTCCTGAAATGTTTCCGCTGTAACGGATAACAACGTAAATTTACATTTTTATGGTTAAGTTATACTCAACCCCCTATCAACTATACCTGTTAATGGCATGAATGCTTGCCATAAAAATCATCAGTGCAAAAAATACGTGTAAGAAGTATGTCATTGTCATGTATTTGGATGACGATATGCCGATATCATCACAAGATGATTAAATAATCATGATGAACAGAGTAAAAAGGATTTTTCCCGAATATTGCGATCCCTCAGCCCACCGGGAGAGGGAGCAAGCAGGCGTTATTTACGTAGCCCCGCAAAGGCCGACCGAATCTCATCTTCCGGCAGCTCAAGCCCGATAAAGACCATCACGCTGTGCGGCGGTTCGTCGCCCCACGGGCGATCCCAGTCGGCGCTGTACAGGCGCTGCACGCCCTGGAACAGCAGGCGGTTAGGTTCACCGTCAATCCACAACATTCCTTTGTAGCGCAGCAGCTTGTCGGCAAACGACAGCAGCAGGTTCTCCATTACGCGGGAAACGTCGCTGATATCTACCGGGTAATCCAGCTCAACCACAATTGACGAGACGTCATTTTGCTTATCGGCCATAAAGTGGAAGCGCGGTCTGGAGGTGACGTTCTCTTCGAGCATAAAGCCGTTGGTGTTGAACAGCTGAGACAGGTCAATATCGCCGTGCGTCACGGTATAAATCGGGGCGCGTGAGTTAATGCGCGTCAGCCGCTCGCGCAGTTTCTCGCTGTCGCCTGCCACGTCGGTTTTGGTCAGCAGGATGCGATCCGCGTAGCCGACCTGAGACTGGGCAATGGTGAACTGGTTCATCTGCTCGTCGGCGTGAACCGCATCGACCAGCGCAACAACGCCGTCCAGCAGGTAGCGCTGGCAGAGAATGTCATGGGAGAAAAAGGTCTGGATAATCGGGCCGGGGTCGGCCATGCCGGTGCATTCAATCACCAGGCGGTCAAAGCTGATGTCTCCGCGGTCGCGGCTGTCGAGCAGATCCAGCAGAGCGTCTTCTAATTCGTTTGAGCGGGTGCAGCAGATGCAGCCGTTGGTCAGGGTTTTGATCTGCGTGGCGCGATCGCCAATCAGCTGGTCGTCGACGGAGACTTCGCCGAACTCGTTTTCAATCACGGCGATGTTGAAGCCGTGCTGTTCATTGAGGATGTGGCGCAGCAGGGTGGTTTTACCTGCGCCGAGGAAACCGGTCAGCAGGGTGACGGCAATCGGGGTCATGGTCTCTCCTTTAGCAGCAGCGTACGCCGCCTTCTCCACTTCCGCCGTAGCGCGCTTCCTGACGCTCGCGGAAGAACTCGGTGTAGGTCATGTACGGCTTATCCGGATGGTTGGTCTTCATATGCTCAACGTAGTTGTCATAGTCCGGAATGCCAATCAGCATTTTCGCCGCCTGACCGAGGTATTTTTTTGCTTCGCCTAAGTTACCAAACATAATGCATCCTGATAAGACAAAGCCCGGCAGGGGCGCCGGGCATTGTTACCCTTCACCCCAACCCTCTCCCAAAGGGAGAGGGGGAGGCGTGTGGATTAATGGTGTGAAGAGGTCTTCACGCCGCCTTCCGGTACGGGTACGTACGGGGTTTCTTTGTCCGTACGACCGTCGGCGTTACGCACGTTCATCCAGGTTTTGATGCCGTAGAAGATGATGCTGTACACCACCACCAGGAACAGAATGCTCAGACCCGCGTTGGTGTAGTTGTTCACCACGATATGGTTCATGTTGGCAATCTGCTGCGCGGTGAGGTCTGCGCCGCCTGCGGCAATCTTCTCTTTGTACTGGTTAGCCATGAAGAAGAAGCCTTCCAGCTGCGGGTTGGCGCTGAACAGTTTCAGGCCAAGCGCCCAGGTGGTGCAAAGCAGCAGCCACAGCGCAGGCACCACGGTCACCCAGATGTATTTGGTGCGTTTCATTTTCACCAGCACGACGGTGCCGAGCACCAGCGCCACGGCGGCCAGCATCTGGTTAGAGATACCGAACAGCGGCCACAGGCTCTTCACGCCGCCCAGCGGGTCGACAACGCCCTGATACAGCAGGTAACCCCACAGGCCTACGCAGCCCGCCGTACCCAGAATGCCCGCTACCAGCGAGTCGGTTTTCTTCAGGAACGGCACGAAGTTGCCCAGCAGATCCTGCAGCATGAAGCGGCCCGCACGGGTACCGGCATCCAGCGCGGTCAGGATGAACAGCGCTTCAAACAGAATACCGAAGTGGTACCAGAAGCCCATGTCCGCCCACGGCAGCACCTTGTGGAACACGTGTGCGATACCGACGGCCAGCGTAGGCGCGCCACCTGCGCGGTTCAGTACGGATGGTTCGCCGATGTCTTTCGCGGTCTGCATGATCTGCTCAGGCGAAATCACAAAGCCCCAGGAACTGACGGTAGCAGCTGCGTGTGCGCTCGCGTCTTTCAGCTGCGCCATGATCAGCGCCGCGTTGTCACCGCCCATCTCATGCAGGTTTGGCATGGTAATGCCCAGGCCCGCTGGTGGGGTGTTCATCGCGAAATAGAGACCCGGTTCGATAATGGACGCGGCAACCAGCGCCATGATCGCCACGAAGGACTCCATCAGCATGGCACCGTAACCGATCAGACGGGCGTCTTTTTCGTTCGCCAGCAGCTTCGGTGTCGTACCGGAAGCAATCAACGCGTGGAAGCCAGACACGGCGCCACAGGCGATGGTGATGAACAGGAACGGGAACAGCGCACCTTTCCACAGCGGACCGGTACCGTCGATGTACTGGGTCACTGCCGGCATTTTCAGATCCGGGTTAATCACCAGGATGCCGATCGCCAGACCGACGATAACGCCGATTTTCAGGAAGGTTGCCAGATAGTCACGCGGAGCCAGAATCAGCCAGACCGGCAGCAGGGCAGAGACAAACGCATAGCCGATCAGCGCGAAGGTGATGGTGGTGTCTTTAAAGGTCAGCGCCGGGCCCCAGTACGGGTCGTGCGCAATCACGCCGCCAAAGTAGATGGAAGCCACCAGCAGAACGATCCCAATGACCGACACTTCGCCCACGCGACCCGGGCGAATAAAGCGCATGTAGATACCCATGAACAGCGCAATCGGCACGGTGGAGCAGACGGTGAAGACCCCCCACGGGCTTTCGGCCAGCGCTTTCACCACGATTAACGCCAGCACCGCGAGGATGATGATCATAATCAGGAAGCAGCCGAACAGGGCGATCGTTCCCGGCACGCGGCCCATCTCTTCTTTGACCATCTCACCGAGAGACGCGCCGTTACGGCGAGAAGAGATAAACAGCACCATGAAGTCCTGTACCGCACCGGCCAGCACGACGCCCGCCAGCAGCCACAGGGTTCCCGGCAGGTAGCCCATCTGCGCCGCAAGAACCGGACCAACCAGCGGACCCGCGCCTGCGATAGCGGCAAAGTGGTGGCCAAACAGCACGTAGCGGTTGGTTGGCACATAGTTCAGGCCGTCATTGTTAATGACTGCCGGGGTGGCACGCGTGGGGTCGAGCTTCATGACCTTCTGCGCGATGTACAAGCTGTAGTAGCGATAAGCCACAAGGTAGACGGAAACCGACGCGACCACGATCCACAGGGCGCTGACGTGTTCGCCCCGGCGTAATGCGACAACCGCCAGACAGAAAGCGCCGAGGATCCCGAGTAATGCCCAGGGCACGTGCTTAAGTAGTTTTTTCGTATCCATAGTAAGACCTGGTTTTTTATGTAAAGAAAAAAGGGTCAGGGTTCGTTGTGAGGAGGTATTGATTAATGCTGGAGGGATCGTGCCAGATCGTCGCGCGTGTAAAGGAAGGTAAATGGGTGAGTGGTTGAAAGCGGTGGGTGAGCGGTCAAAGGCGGGGGCGAGTGGTTCAGGCTCGCCGCGAGTGGTAAAAATTATGTGATTGCGATCACTCAGAATCGTCTAAAGCAGCCTTCTGATACGCGGGGATCAGCCGGTATCGCCCGTCGCCCACGTGCTCAATAATCGGAGAGAGCGCCTGCAGATCGCGGTACACGGTGCGCTCGGTAATACCAAACTTGTTCATCAGATCGCTGCGATGCACCACCCCGTGAAGATGCAGCGCAATAAATATATCCACAAGACGTTCAGCCGAGCGGCTCCGCGTCGAATTAGCCATAAAGGATGTCCTCGAGAGCAAAGAGGTATGTCCGTTGACAGACACAAAATTTATCTTATGGATAGTTAACGGCGTGACTTAGGGGAAACATTAGGGGAATTTGCGCAAAAACGCGCTGGCCGGGGAAGGCCAGCGCGAGGGGAGGTTATACGGCGGCGGCAAGCTCCATCATCACCGGATGGAAACGGCGTTTGAAGTAGATCAGCCCGTGGCCTGCGTCGCTGAGCATGATAGTCTTAATTTCAACCAGATAGACCAGATGCGTGCCGATGGTCTGCACCTGAGTTATCTCCCCTTCGAGGCTTGCCAGCGCGCCTTTCAACACCGGCTGCGCCAGCGGCCCTTTTTGCCAGCAGGAGAGGTTAAAGCGCTCCTCCATCGCCATGCCGGTCATCCCGGCGAAGTGGCGGGCCATAATCTCCTGCTCGTGGTTCAGCACGTTCACGCACAGCCGGCCATTGCCCTGGAAGACCGGGTTCATGGCGCTGTTGGCGTTGATGCAAACCATCAGCGAGGGCGGCGTGTCCGTGACCGAACAAACGGCGGTGGCCGTGATGCCGCAGCGTCCCGCATCGCCTTCGGTGGTCACAACGTTCACCGCCGCCGACAGGCTGGCCATGGCATCGCGAAAGCGCAGGCGTTGTTCATCTAATTGCATTGAAGCCTCCCGCTGCGTTATTTCAGCAGCTTATCCAGCATGTTGATATCGGTGTTGTTGTGCAGGTGCGGCACGGTCCAGCCGTGCTGGTCGTACTCGGACATGCAGCGGTCGACCATCGCCATCATTTTGTCCATGTTGCCGGAGCTTTGCGCCTGGCGCAGGCACTGCAGGCGGATCTCGTCCTGGCTGCCGGAGTAGTTGATCTCATACAGCTCGTGGCGGCCACCGAACTCGCTGCCGATGGCATCCCACATCAGTTTCAGGATCTTAATGCGCTCGACGTGATCCATGCCGTTCGAGCCGCGCACGTACTTCGCCAGATACTGGTCGATCTGCGGGTTGTTCAGATCCCGGGCGCTGGACGGCAGGTAGATCAGGCCGCTGGTCACGTTGCGCTCAATGATGTTTTTGATTTTGGCGTAGGCCATCGGGGCCATCACGCGGTAGGTCTGCAGCGCCGCGTGGTCCGGCAGGTACGCACCGTTGACCCACGGGGTTGCCTCTGAGCACATGGAGTCGCTCAATGCCCAGAACATGTTGCGCCAGGCCACCACTTCGCCAAGATCTGCCTGCACGCCGCGAAACTCCAGGGTACCGGTACACTCCAGCGATTTTTTCAGCAGGGCGGTGATGAAGTCGAGCTTCACCGCCAGACGTACGCAGGCCTGCAACGGGTACATGCGGGCGAAGCCGCCCTCCATTGTCCAGCGACGACAGCGGTCAAAATCACGGTAGATCAGCACGTTTTCCCACGGGATCAGCACATGATCCATCACCAGGATCGCATCGTTCTCGTCGAAGCGGCTGGAGAGTGGATAGTCATACGGCGAGCCGGTGGCACCGGCCACCATCTCGTAGGAGGCGCGGGAGATCAGCTTCACGCCCTCGGCATCCATCGGCGCGACGAACATCAGCGCGAAGTCCGGGTTTTCGCCCATCACCTGCGCGGAGCCAAAGCCGATCATGTTGTAGTGGGTCAGCGCCGAGTTGGTTGCCACCACTTTCGCGCCGCTGACGATGATCCCCGCGTCGGTCTCTTTCTCCAGCTTGATATAGACGTCTTTGACCTCGTCCGCCGGTTTGTGGCGGTCGATCGGTGGGTTGACGATGGCATGGTTGAAGTACAGACCGGTCTCCTGAATGCGGGTGTACCAGTTACGGGCGTTCTGCTCGAACTGGCCGTAGAACGCCGGGTTAGCCCCCAGCGCGCAGCCGAAAGCCGCTTTGTAGTCAGGCGTGCGGCCCATCCAGCCGTAGCTCAGGCGGGACCACTCGGCGATGGCATCGCGCTGCTGGCGCAGGTCATCGGCGCTTTTCGCCACCCGGAAAAATTTGTGGGTGTAACCGCCGCTGCCGGTGTCGGTGCCCCAGCAGAGGGTGTCCTGCATGTCCGGTTTGTGCAGCGCGTCGTACATCTGCGCGATGGACGCCGCCGCGTTACGAAATGCCGGATGGGTAGTGACGTCTTTAACGCGTTCGCCGTAGATATAAATCTCGCGACCATCCTGCAGGCTTTTTAAATACTCTTCGCCGGTGAGCGGGCGTTTGGCATCGGCGCGGAAATCTTCAGGCTTCATAGGGACCTCGTATCGGAAGATGTTTGTTAAATTTATGTTTTGTTTTTGTTGTTTAATTGAAGCGTGAGAGAGGCGGAACGTGAAGGGACGTTTGGGACAACGGCGGGTACTTTTCGGGTGAGATCGGAGAGTGTGATGTCCCTCACCCTAACCCTCTCCCAAAGGGAGAGGGGACGTTTACTCCCTCTCCCTTTGGGAGAGGGCGGGGGTGAGGGGAACAGGCGATACCGGTACTTTCTGCGCCCGATACGCGCTCGGCGAACACCCCACTAACCGGTTAAAAAAGCGGGCGAAATAGGCCGGGTCTTTAAATCCAAGCTGCCAGGCGATGTCGCTGACGGCGCTGTCGGAAAAAAGCAGCAGCCGTCTGGCCTCGCGTAGCTGACGGTCGAAGATCAGCCGTTTTGGCGGGCGGTTGGCGAAGCGGCGGCAGATATCCGTCAGGCGCGATTCGGTGAGGTGCAGTTCGCTGGCATATTCCGGCACCGTCCAGTGCTGGTGGTAATGCGCGTCAATCAACAGGGTAAAGCGCTGGAACAGCTTTAGCTCGCCGCGCATGCCGCAGGCTTCGTGGTCGTCGAGCTTTGCGTTGCGCAGCAGCAGCGTAAAGACCGCCTGGGCTAAAAGTACCAGCGTATGCTCGCGGCCAGGCAGCTGCGCGGTGGATTCGCGCTTTATCAGCTGCCAGTAGTGTTTCAGCGCCGAAAGCTCGTCCGGTTTATCCGCCAGCGAGAGGCAGATCCCCGGCAGGCCGAACGCCTCCCGGGTGCCGGGATAGAGCACCTCCAGCAGCGGCCAGATCAGATCCTCGCGCACCGTCAGCACGTGGCCGTCGCTGTCCGATTCGGTGATGAACGCATGCGGCACCGACGGCGGCGTGAGGACAAACAGCGGGGCCTGCACCGAATAGCGGTGATCGTCGAGCTGCAGCTCAATCTGTCCGGTATCGAGAAAGTGCATCTGAAAATACTGGTCGTGCCGGTGCGCCTGCATGTCGCGGCCAAAGAAGGCCGCCATGCGGGAAAAGGACTGATAGTGCACATCGTCGGTGCCCAGGCTTTCGTCATACTCTTTGCTGATATCAATGTTGGCGATAGGGCTCTGGCACATGGTCGTTCCTCTGTTGATCCTGCTTCGCCATCGGGATGCGGGTCAGCACCAGCGCACCAACCACCAGCAGCCCGGCGACAAACCACAAGCCCGAGCTGAAGCTGCCGGTCGCGTCGCGCAGAATACCAATCAGCAAAGGGCTGACGGCCGAGCCGACGTTGCCGATGGCGTTGATCACCGCCAGCGCCACCGCGCGGGACTGCAGGCTAATGACCCGATCCGGCGTGGTCCAGAAGATCGCCATGGCGGTAAACGATCCGGTTGAGGCCATGATGATGCCAAGCAGCTGGATCAGGCTGCTCCCCGTCGCGGAGGCCAGCATCCATCCCGCCGCGGCGAACAGGTACGGCAGGATGGTGTGCTTTTTTCGCTCTTTCAGCCTGTCGGAGCGGCGGCTCCACCAGATCATCCCGAGGATGGTACAGAACTGCGGGATCGCCGCCAGCAGGCCGATGGTGATGTTGCTGCTGCCGGCGTTGAAGCTCTGGAGGATCTGCGGCGTCCAGATGTTGATAGCGCTCAGGGTGTTGGTCAGGCAGAAGTAGGCCAGCGTGTAGAGCAGAACCGCCGGGGTCATGACCTCGCGCAGCGTCGAGCGGGGCGTGGATGCCTGCGCAATGGCCACCTCCTGCTCGCGGGCGATCATCGTTTTCAGCGCCTGCTTTTCGTCGTCGTCCAGCCAGGTCGCCTGGTCCGGCGTGTCGTTAAGATAAAACCAGGTCACCACGCCGAGCACCACGGAGGGCAGCCCTTCCAGCAGGAACAGCCACTGCCAGCCCTTCAGGTTCCACAAGCCGTCCATCGCCAGAATATAGCCGGAGAGGATCGAGCCGAGCATCATGGTGACCGGCATGGCGATCATAAACAGCGCGTTGGCGCGGGCGCGATGGTATGCCGGGAACCACCAGGTGAGATACACCAGGATCCCCGGCAGGAATCCGGCTTCGGCAATCCCCACCAGCATGCGCAGGACGTAGAGCGTTTCCGGGCTGGTGGCGAACATCGTACAGGTGGAGGCGATACCCCATACCACCATGATCCCGGCAATCCAGCGGCGTGCGCCCACCTTCGCCAGCATGATATTGCTGGGGATCCCGCATATAACATAGGTGACGTAAAACAGCGTGGCGGCCAGGCCGAACATGGTGGAGGTCAGGCCCAGATCCTTGCCCATCGTCAGCCCGGCAAAGCCGATGTTGATGCGGTCAAGGAACGAAAAGACAAACAGAATAAAGAGAAACACGATCAAACGACGAAACAGCTTGTTAATAACGCGATGTTCAACAGCTTGCTTATCTTGCAGGGATGAGGTCGTCATGGTGCGCTCCAGATCTTACCTTTAGTAGACGGATTTATTGTTATTCACTGACGTAACCGGGTGATGGATAAAGCGGGCGGCCAGCGCCTCGGCGCTGCGGGCGAGCAGGGTGGTGTCTACCCCGACGGCGACGAACAGTGCCCCGAGCTCGAGATAGCGTTTCGCCAGCGCCTCGTTCGCCATCAGGATGCCGGGGGATTTCCCCGCCTCGCGGATCTGCGCGATGGCCCGTTCGATGACGGCCTGCACCTCGGGATGCTGCGGGTTACCGGCAAAACCCATGTCGGCGCTGAGATCTGCCGGGCCGATAAACACGCCGTCGACGCCTTCCACGTCGAGGATTTGCGGCAGGTTTTTCAGCGCCTCACGGGTTTCGATTTGCACCAGTACGCACATGGCGTCGTTGGCCTGTTGCAGGTAATCCGGGATGCGGTTCCAGCGTGATGCCCGCGCCAGCGCGCTGCCGACCCCACGGATACCCGAAGGCGGATAGCGGGTGGCGCTCACCGCCAGACGCGCTTCGTCGGCGTTCTGCACCATCGGCACCAGCAGCGTTTGCGCGCCCACGTCCAGCAGCTGTTTGATCTGCACCGGATCGTTCCATGACGGGCGTACCACCGGCTGGCTGGTATAGGGGGCGATGGCCTGCAGCTGGGTTAAAACCGTCTGCACGCTGTTCGGGGCGTGCTCTCCGTCGATCAGCAGCCAGTCGAAGCCTGCGCCCGCCAGCAGTTCCGCGCTGTAGCTGCTGGTCAGCCCCAGCCATAAACCGATTTGCGGTGTTCCGGCTTTCAGCGCCGTTTTGAATGCGTTTTGCATGGTCGTCTCCTAGACAAAGCGGCAGCTGATGGACCCCATGTTGCCGTAGTCCACGTGGAAGGTGTCGCCCCGGCTGGCGGCTACCGGGCGGGTAAAGGAGCCACCGAGGATGATCTGGCCGGGTTCAAGCTGAACGTCATACGGCGCGAGCTTGTTCGCCAGCCACGCCACGCCGTTCGCCGGGTGGTTAAGCACGCCTGCGGCGACGCCGGTCTCTTCGATGACGCCGTTGCGATAGAGCAGAGCGGAGATCCAGCGCAGATCCAGTTCGTCGGGCTTAATCGGACGACCGCCGAGGATCACCCCCGCATTGGCGGCGTTATCGGAGATGGTGTCGAACACCTTGCGCGGGCGCTGGGTTTCAGGGTCGACGTTGTGACAGCGGGCGTCGATCAGTTCCAGGGCGGGGATCACATAGTCCGTGGCGTTGTAGACGTCGAAGATCGTGCAGTTCGGGCCGCGCAGGGGTTTTGCCAGCACGAAGGCCAGCTCCACTTCGATACGCGGGACGATAAAGCGATCGACGGGGATGTCGCTGCCGTCGTGGAAGAACATATCGTCCAGCAGCGCGCCGTAGTCCGGCTCGCTAATCTGCGAGCTAGCCTGCATTGCTTTGGAGGTCAGGCCGATCTTATGGCCCTTCAGCACGCGGCCTTCGGCAATTTTCAGGCTCACCCATTCGCGCTGGATGGCGTAGGCATCTTCAATGGTGATCTCCGGATGCTCCAGCGAGATCGCACGGATCTGCTCCCGGGTTTGTTCGGCCTGGTGCAGGCGGTGAGCGATCAATGTGTGGGTATGTTTGTCGAGCATGGCGATATCCTGTTGTATTGTTTTCTCCCTCTCCCTGTGGGAGAGGGCCGGGGTGAGGGCATCAGGCCGCAGAGATTTCCCTCACCCTAACCCTCTCCCAAAGGGAGAGGGGACAGATCGAGAGGTACTACTTAAACAACGCGTGCACGTTGTTTTGCTTGTAATTGAGCGTCGGATGCAGCTCCTCTATCTCAAACGACAGCGCCAGATAACGGTCCGCCATCAGCGTCGCGAAGTGCGTTTTGATAAGCCCAAACAGCATCTCCCCCACGGCTTCGCGGCTTTCCAGGCTGCGCCCCGCGCCAATCTTCAGCGTCATGTGCACGAAGGCATAATCGTGTTTCCCGTCGGCCATCTGCCAGGTGTCGAGCCAGTGGGCGCGGCTGCGGATACCGCCAACTGGAAAGATACCCGTGGCGGCCAGCGCCGCGTTCACCCTGGCAAACAGCCCCGGCAGGTCGGCCTGCTCGCGGATGTTGTTGGTGCATTCAGCAATAAAGTGCGGCATGGTGGCTCCTTACGCGGGCAGCGGGAAAACGGCGTTAACCTGACCGGTACCGGAGCTGGCGAACAGCTCGGTGAGGAACTCCACTTTGCCGTCGTATTTGTCCCAGCCGAGCATCCCCAGCAGCATCACCGTGTCGTGCATGTTGCCTTCGCCGTAGCAGTAGTCGGCGTACTCCGGCAGCATGCTGCAAAATTCTTTGAACTGGCCCTCGCGCCACAGCTTGACCACGCGCTCGTCCATCTGACGGTCAAACTCGCGGGTGTAGCTGTTCATCCCTTCTTCCGCGCGCTGGTCGTCAATAAAGCGGTGCGAGAGCGAACCGCTGGCGAGCACCGCCACGGTGCCGTCGTATTTTTCGATGGCGCTGACGATGGCCTCGCCGAGCCTGCGGCTGTCGGCAAAATCGTGAACGGTGCAGAACGCCGAAATGGCGATCACTTTGAAGTGTTTATCCGCGTTCATGTAGCGCATTGGCACCAGGGTGCCGTACTCCAGCTTCAGGCTCGGGATATTGTGCGCTTTGGCGCGCACGCCGAGCTTCACCGCCTCGTCGGCGATCAACTGCCCGAGTTCCGGGTTGCCGTCGTAGTCGTAGGTCATGTCGCGGATAAAGTGCGGCAGTTCGTTGCTGGTGTAGACGCCGGAAAAATGGTCCGCACAGTTAATGTGATAGGCGCTGTTCACCAGCCAGTGGGTGTCGAACACGATAATGGTATCGACCCCCCGCTCGCGGCAGCGCTTGCTGATCTCTTTGTGCCCGTCAATGGCCGACTGGCGGCAACCGTGGTTTTTGCCCGGCAGCTCGGAAAGGTACATCGACGGCACATGGGTGATTTTTGCCGCTAACGCTAAGGTGCCCATATCAGATACCCCACTTTGGAATCGGATGGTTGCCCATCGAGATGCAGACGTTTTTCATCTCGGCGAACACCTCAAAGCTGTACTCGCCGCCCTCGCGCCCGGTGCCGGAGGCCTTCACGCCGCCAAACGGCTGGCGCAGGTCGCGCACGTTCTGAGTGTTGATAAACACCATGCCCGCTTCGATGTTGCGCGCCAGGCGCAGCACTTTGCTGACGTCCTGGGTCCAGATATAAGACGCCAGACCGTACTCCACGTCGTTCGCCAGGCGCAGGCCTTCCGCTTCGTCCTTAAAGGGCAGCAGGCAGGCCACCGGCCCGAAGATCTCCTCCTGCGCCACGCGCATTCGGTTATCAACATCCGCCAGCACCGTCGGGCGCAGGAAGTTGCCGCCCTTCAGGTGCGCAGGCAGATCGGTGGGCTTATCCGGCCCGCCCGCCAGCAGGGTCGCCCCTTCCTCAATACCGAGGCGGATATAGCCGGAGACTTTTTCCCAGTGCTGGGCGCTTATCAGCGCGCCAACCTGGGTGTTTGGATCGGTCGGGTCGCCCACGCGCAGGCGGCTGGCGCGTTCGGCGAAGCGTTTGACGAATTCCGGGTAGATGCTTTGCTGAATGAAAATGCGCGAGCCTGCGGTGCAGCGCTCGCCGTTGATCGAGAAGATGGTGAACAGGGCAGCGTCCAGGGCGCGTTCGATGTCGGCATCCTCAAAAATCAGCACCGGCGATTTGCCGCCCAGCTCCATAGAGTATTTTTTCAGCCCGGCGTTTTTCATGATGTTGCGCCCGGTGGCGGTGCCGCCAGTGAACGAGACGGCACGCACGTCGTGATGGCGCACCAGCGCATCGCCGGCCGTCGCGCCATAGCCCTGCACCACGTTCAGCACCCCCGCCGGGATACCCGCCTCCAGCGCCAGCTCGCCTAGGCGGTCGGCGGTCAGCGGTGAGAGTTCAGACATCTTCAGTACCGCAGTGTTACCCAGCGCCAGGCACGGCGCGACCTTCCAGGTGGCGGTCATAAACGGCACGTTCCACGGCGAGACCAGCGCGCACACGCCCACCGGCTGCACCAGGGTGTAGTTGAGCATGGTGTCGTCGACCGGGTAGGTTTTGCCGTTCATTTGCTGGCACACCTCGGCGAAGAACGCGAAGTTGTGCGAGGCGCGCGGGATCAGCACGTTTTTGGTCTGGTGGATCGGCAGGCCGGTGTCGGCGGTCTCCAAGACGGCGATCGCCGGGACGTTCTCGTCGATCAGATCCCCCAGGCGGCGCATCAGGCGCGCGCGCTCTTTCATCGGCAGGTTGGCCCATTTCGGGAAGGCTTCTTTCGCGGCGGCGACCGCCTGATGGATTTCCGCTTCACCGCCGGCGGCGACTTCCGCTAATACCTCCCCGGAGGCCGGGTTGGTGGTGTGGAAGTAGTCGCTACCCGCCACGTTTTTGCCGTTGATCCAATGGTTTATCTTTTTCATTTTGTCGTCTCCTCGCTGACAATCCGGTTGACCAGGCGACCTACGCCTTCCACTTCCACCACCACTTCATCGCCCGGGACCACGTCGGAGAGCCCCTTCGGCGTGCCGGTGGCGATCATGTCGCCCGGCTGCAGGGTCATAAAATCGCTCAGGTACGCAATCAGGAACGGGATGCTGAAGATCAGATCTGCCGTCGTGCCAAGCTGTCGCAATTCGCCGTTGACGAAGGTGCGCAGGGTGAGATTGTGCGGATCGGGAATGGCGGCTTTCGGCACGATGTTCGGGCCGATCGGCGTTAGCCCGTCGCGGCTTTTCACCCGCAGGTTGGGGCGGTAGTAGTTTTCGAGATAGTCGCGGATGGCGTAATCGTTGCAGACGGTGTAGCCCGCAACAACGTCCATCGCGTCGGCCTCACTGACCTTGCGCGCGGTTTTGCCGATGACCACTACCAGCTCCGCCTCATAGTGCATGTACTCGACGTTGTTCGGACGCACCGACGTCTTGTTATCACCGTTAAGGGTGTTCGGCGCTTTAATAAATACCAGCGGCTCGGTGGGGGGAGTGAAGGCCAGTTCGCTGGCGTGATCGGCGTAGTTCAGCCCGAGGGCAAACAGCGTGGCGTGCGGGGGCGTGGCCGGTGTAATGGCGACGTCGCGCTCATCCACTACCGGGTTTTCCAGCGGCGGGAAGCCTTCGGCCAGCACGCGCACCCGATCGCCGGGGCGCAGCGCCACGCGGTGATGCGGGGTGCCGAGCAGAATGGCATCGCCGGGGTTAAGGGTGGCGAATTCGCTCAGCGCGCTCAGCAGCTCGGCTGCGTTTCGCTGGAGATCGGCGGTGTTCCAGCGATCCGCTTCGCGGCCATTGATGTCGGTGATGATGGTCAGGTTATCTACACTGTCGACGGCGACCAACTCGCCAAGCGGGCAAAATCCGTCCCGGCATTTCGCCTTGATTGCCGGGCGGTAAAAGCTCTCTTCCGGCAGGCTCACTTCGTTAGCCAGCGCGTAGCCGGCGATGTACTGCCCGGCGTCCTCAACGCGAACGCGGCGGGCCGTTTTGCCCACCACCAGCGCGACCGTTGCGCCGCTGAGCACCGTTTCACCTGCCGGGAACGGGATCGGCTCGCCTGTTGAGATCACCGTGTTATGCGGTTTGATAAACCACACCGCGGTTTTCGGCGGCGTGGTATAGGGCGCTTTTTCAAACGCCTCGCGCCAGGCATCACGCTGGCTCTGGTGGTTTAACGCGACGGCAAAAACAGTACCTTTCATTGACATACTCCTCGGGCCGGAGGACCGGGCTGTGATTTCATTAATATGTTAATGAACTGGTTTTATGCTTTTGCTGGTCGTTTCGCAATCACAAGTGAAAAATTTGTGATATGAATAACAATAAATTTACAATATGGTTATAAAGTCTTTTGTAATCATATGTTTAATAAAAATGAGCGCTTTCTGTTAGACTTTTTACGGAAAAACGTGTTGTTTATAAAAACATCTTATTCTAATTGTTTACGTGTTAATGATTATCGGGGAGCGCTATGCATGACTCATTAACCATCGCCCTGCTTCAGGCGAGGGAAGCGGCGATGTCGTACTTCCGGCCCATCGTGAAGCGGCATAACCTGACCGAGCAGCAGTGGCGCATCGTGCGCGTGCTGGCCGAACATCCGTCGATGGACTTTCACGACCTGGCGTTTCGGACCTGTATTTTGCGCCCGAGCCTGACGGGCATCCTCACGCGTATGGAGCGCGACGGTCTGGTGCTGCGCCTGAAGCCGGTTAACGACCAGCGTAAGCTGTACGTGTCGCTGACCAAAGAGGGCAACGCCCTGTATCAACATGCCCAGGCGGAGGTTGAAGAGGCCTATCAGCGGATCGAGGCGGAATATACGCCGGAAAAGATGAAACAGCTCACGGCACTGCTGGAAGAATTTATCGCGCTGGGAGACCGGAACGGTGAAGAGCGTGATGCGTTGGAATAAACACCACATTTAGTACGATTTTCGTAAAGTTTTCTCCTCGCAGGCCGAAAATTCTGTTATCTGTCTGATGGAAAGAGAAAACATGTTAAATCGTATCAAGATTGTTACCAGCTTGCTGCTGGTTTTAGCCATTTTTGGCTTACTACAGCTGACATCCGGTGGTCTTTTCTTTAACGCGCTGAAGCACGACAAAGAGAATTTCACCGTTCTGCAAACCATTCGCCAACAGCAATCCACGCTGAACGGCAGCTGGGTGGCACTGCTGCAAACCCGTAATACCCTCAACCGTGCGGGCATCCGCTACATGATGGATCAGAGCAATATCGGCAGCGGCGCGACCGTTAACGATCTGATGCAGATTGCCGCCGCATCCCTGAAGCAGGCGGAAAAAAACTGGGCCGATTATGAAGCCCTGCCGCGCGATCCGCGTCAGAGCGAGGCCGCCGCGATGGAGATCAGGCGTAACTATGATATCTATCACGGCGCGCTGGCTGAGCTGATCCAGCTGCTGGGCGCAGGCAAAATCAACGCCTTCTTCGACCAGCCTACCCAGAGCTATCAGGATGGCTTCGAGAAGCAGTACGTGAGCTACCTGCAGCAGAACGACAAGCTGTATCAAACCGCGGTGGAAGACAGCAATAGCTCTTACAGCCAGGCCATCTGGGTACTGATAAGCGTGCTGATTGCTGTGCTGGTGGTGATTGTGGCCGTCTGGCTGGGCATTAAGCAGGCGCTGATCTCTCCGCTTAATCGCCTCGTTGACAGTATTCGCCATATCGCCAGTGGCGACCTGGTGAAGCGCATCGACGTAGACGGCAGCAACGAAATGGGCCTGCTGGCCGACTCCCTGCGCCATATGCAGGGCGAACTGGTGCGTACCGTCGGTGACGTGCGTAACGGCGCGAACGCCATTTACAGCGGCGCGAGCGAAATCTCTATGGGTAACAACGATCTCTCCTCCCGTACCGAGCAGCAGGCCGCGTCTCTTGAAGAGACCGCAGCCAGCATGGAACAGCTGACGGCAACCGTGAAGCAGAACGCCGAGAACGCCCGTCAGGCCAGCAACCTGGCCCTGAGCGCCTCCGAAACCGCGCAGAAAGGCGGCAAGGTAGTGGATAATGTGGTGCAAACCATGCGCGATATCGCGGGCAGTTCGCAGAAAATTGCCGACATTATCAGCGTAATCGACGGTATTGCTTTCCAGACCAACATCCTGGCACTGAACGCGGCGGTGGAAGCGGCGCGTGCGGGCGAGCAGGGTCGCGGCTTTGCGGTGGTGGCCGGTGAAGTACGTAACCTGGCCCAGCGCAGCGCCCAGGCGGCACGCGAAATCAAGAGCCTGATTGAAGACTCCGTGGGCCGTGTAGAGATTGGGTCTACGCTGGTTGAAAGCGCCGGTGAAACCATGGGTGAGATCGTCAATGCGGTCACCCGCGTGACCGACATCATGGGCGAAATCGCCTCTGCGTCTGACGAGCAGAGCCGCGGTATCGACCAGGTGGGACTGGCGGTGGCCGAGATGGATCGCGTCACGCAGCAGAACGCCTCGCTGGTGGAAGAGTCCGCTGCGGCGGCCGCGGCGCTGGAAGAGCAGGCCAGCCGCCTGACGCAGGCGGTTGCCGTGTTCCGCATTCAGCAGGAGCAGATGAAAGCGCGTGAAATCGCCTCAGCGAAAACCGTTGCCGCACCGATGATGGCGCGTAAAGCCGCAACGGCAGATGCCGGTGATAACTGGGAAACGTTCTAATTAGCCAGGAGGCAGGCGCATGGCACAGCGAGAGCCATACGCGAAACCGTGCGCTGCCTCTTCCTCTCTTTTCTGCCGCAGTTCGGGCGTCAGCGCCTCATCTGCCACTTCCGCAAATCCCAGCTTCGCATAGAAAGGGGCGTTCCAGGGGACGTCACGGAACGTCGTGAGCGTCAGCGATGTCAGCCCCCGCACTTTCGCCGCTTCAGCCACGCAGTGGATCAGCCGCCGACCTATCCCTTTTTGCTGCCAGCCCGGATCGACCGACACTTCTACGATAAACAGCGACGCCGGATGCGCCTCTGCGAGGATAAAGCCGACGGGACGATCGTTCGCCAGCGCCAGCCAGCTCAGGTGTTGATCCACGTAGCCGAGGTGCTGCTCTGCGCTGATGACGGCACTCTCTGCAAGCCAGGCGAGGGCCGGCACGTCACGAAAACGCTGGGCCGCTGCGCGCTCAATGGGGGGCAGGTGAGTCACATCTTCCCGGGATGTCGTACGAAAGGTGATTTTCATGGCGGGAAGTATAGCGCGTCCGTCCGCAGGGGTGCGCCGATAAAAGGGCACTCCCCGACGAGAAAACGTGCGGACATTTCGGCGCGCGCCGGGGGCTGCTTTTCCCCGGTATTCCAGAGACAGAGCGCGATCGCAACGAGGTTAATAAACGTACATAACACCAGCGCTGGCGGAAAGCACCGCGGGGCGTCGCTGTGCTTATCGGCGGGGTCGGGCAGCGGCTGTACCCTGATGTCGGCGCTCAGCATGAACCCCTTTTTGGGCACGGTGACGATTGCCGGCTTTTCTGGCACGAAGCCTGCCAGCAGTTTTCGCAGGATGCTGATGTACTGGTTTAACGAATTATTGGAACCCTGCACGCCGCGCGCGTCCCACACCTCGCTGAAAAACAGCTCGCGTTCAACGACGTTGCCATGGTGACGGACCAGCAGTTTCATCACGGCATTTGCGGTGCCGGTAAGGATCTGATGCGCGTCGTCTGGTGCATCGATATGTGAAAAAGTCCCCTCTTCATCGTTATAGACGAGGACATCAGCGAGCAGGTATTTCATAGCGTGTTGTAAAAAACAGTGAGATTGGAGAGTAATCGGCCGCGAGACCAGATGGCTATTTTAACGCAAATGTTACCGATAACATTGATCCTGATTGGGATAACGCCGATCGATTCGGGGACGTTATCAGCGCTAGCGCGACGGCCGATTCAGCAGGCTAATTTTTTGGTGAAATTCCGCCAGATTCTGGCAGCGGAACTTGGTCATCGCGTTTCGCTTGTGGGTATAGATGGTTTTGGGCGATTTATGCAGCATTTGCGCGATGCGCACCAGGCTGATCCCTTTGCTGATCAGCGAGCAGACCTTTAACTCCTGGCGGGTGAGGGTAGGTTCGGGCTCGCTTTCAGCCGTGAAGTCGGCATTGTTGAGCTGCTGGCTCAGTTCCTTGAGTGAGAGTTTACCGCTCAGCACCTTGACGCGCGCATTCGGCAGATACACGTTGATCGCGTTGACGCGGTGTTCATCGGTAAAGAGTAGCCAGCCGCTGTCGCCTGCCGTGTTCATCACCTGCTCGCGCATGCGCAGGATATTTTTCGGGGTCACCTCGTTAATCCAGAAGATATCCGGGCGCGGGGTTATCATCATTGGGATGAGGGTCGACAGGCCCAGCCACAGAAAATAGTTGTCGCTCAGAATGACAATCTGAAAGGGGGGAAGCGTGTTTTGAGGGGTCATCACCGTGTAATCTAAGAGTAGCCCGCCATACTGGCGATCGCGGAATTATTCGCATGAAGAATGACAAGGTGACATTTTAAAGTAAGTGAAATTAACAGAATAATTATAAATAGATTAATCTAAAATTTAGTGAATAAGGCTGATTTATAATATTTATAAAGATTTTCATTCTGGTTTTATTAAGCCCGGCAGAACGCCGGGCTGTGGGGATTAACTCTCGCGGTTGACGATTTTGATTTCAACCATGCCTATCCCCAGCTTACGGGGCGAGTGGCCGAGAATATTGCCTTCATTGGTAGACTGCGGATCGGGCGGCACAATCACCAGCGTGTTGCTTCGGGACGGGTTCTCGAAGTGCAGCGTGGTGGTGCTGACGTCATTACCCAGCGTCAGCGTCTGTTCGCTATCGCCTACCCTCACCGGTATCGGACGGTTGGCGTTGGGGCCATACGCCCTGGCGGTGATCACCACATCGAATTTCTGCGGCAGCGGATGGGTGTATTCTATCTTCACTTCATCGCCCAGCTGCGCGTTAGACCAGCGTCCCCAGGATTCCGGGCGTGAAATACCGCTGAACTGTTTAACCTCTTCCGGCGCGCCTGCCACGTTAAAGATGAAGCTGTCCGCTTTGTAGCGAATGTCGTTATCAACAATTTTGAGCATATCGACGTTTCGCTGATAGCGCGCGGTATCGATAACCGTCTCTTTAAACGCGGTTTTGCCTTTCCATTGCGCGCTGTCCACATGCTGAACGGTCTGCTCTCCGCCCAGTTGCCCCTGCGAGACACACCAGTCGGTCGAGAGGGACAGCGGCTGTGACCAGAGCTGGCCCATCTTGTAGCAGTGATCAACCCAGACAAAGTTGTCGCGCGGGGCGAAGTCGGCCAGCTGGAAGCGCAGCGGTGCGGAGTATTCGCTTTCCGGCAGCGGCTCAACGCGGTTGTTCGACACGCGCAACAGCAGCGGCAGGCGGAAATGGCTCCCGGAGAACGCGATCATCTTTTTATCGCGATCGATGGTGAAATCTTTCATCTCTTTCGGGAAGTTCCACAGGCGGATAATGTCCGGCTTCCAGGCGAGGATTTTCTCCTTCATGTTGAGGAACACTTCCGACAGCGACTGGCCCGACAGCGTACTGCGCCCAAGGCCAATGAAGTTATCGCCCCCCAGGATATCCAGCACGGTGGCACCGTTATCCATCGAATTACGTTTGGTGGCAATCACATCCTGCTGCGGCTGGTCGCCGCGCAGAACAAAGAACAGGTTGCTGCGGTCGTGCTTGTTGAGCTGATCCCACGCGCCGTTTTTCATCGCCAGGTGGTCTGAAGAGACGACGATCACCGTGTTTTTAAAATACGGAGAGGCTTTGATTTTTTCGATTAACGCGGCGATGTGCTCCTGGCTACAGGTCACGGCGCTGAACGAGGTGTTGTTTTTACCGTCGATCTCATAGCTTTTACGCTTGCAGGTACGCGAGACAAAGCCGTCAGGGTGGTGCGTATCCACCGTCAGGGCAAAAAGAGAGAAGCGTTTGCCAGCGCGTGAAAGCTCTTCGAATTTTTTCCAGGTTTCATCCAGAACGGTGTCGTCGTAGAAGCCCCAGTCGTTACGGTAGGTGGGATCGGCCACGGTGGTTTTCAGCTCTTCTGAGCCATACAGATGGTCAAAACCGTGAGATTTCAGAAACACATCTTTTCCGGCAAAACGCAGGTTTGCGCCCTGCATGAAATAGTTTTCATAGCCGGAGTTTTTCAGGATGTCGCCAAGGCAAATATTCTGCGGGAAGAAACTCGACATTGATGCCGATGCGTTACCTTCAAAGGGGGCGAAGAGCGGGATACCGCACTGCGAGGCAACCATCCCCGCAATGGTGTAATCGGTACCCGGTAACTGCATGGTGTGGCTGAAATCCAGCCCTTGATCTTTCAGCGCGCCAAGTTCGGGCGTCAGGTTCGGGAAGGCGGTGTTATCGAAGTAGGTGCGCTCCAGACTTTCGCCGTAGATATAGACCAGGTTGAGCGTTGGGCTGGCGATTTTTTTCGACGGCTCTTTGTACCAGGCCATGAAATCCGGGTCGCCATCGCGCGACTGGGATTTGACCAGCTCGGTAATCTGGTGGAAGGCCGGGCTGGCATCAACGGAGGCCAGCGCCAGACACAGCGCCAGCAGGCTGTAGCCGACATGATGAGGATGATGCCGGCGACGACGCAGCACCCAGGCCAGGGTGCCGAAGATAACGACCAGCGCCAGAACCAGGCCGATACCCGGAAGTATGTACTTACTAACTCCTGCACCGGTCAGGCTGTTGGTCAGGGTATAAAGTACCGCGTCGTTAATACCGTCGCCGGTAAAGTAATCGCTGGCATAGAGGGTAATATTCAAAATAACAAAAATGCCGAGCACCACCAGGGTAGCGATAAACCACCAGGTGTTACGGCCAGCTTTCCAGGCATAAATGCCAACGGAAGCCAGAAAAAGGGCAAGGGACATTAACTCTGACAACAGCATATCCTCATGATGCCAGTTACTTAGCTGGCTAACTGATTCTTTTTTGGGTAATACAATGTAATTGCGAAGTCGTTAAGCTGCAATTTTAGTGTCACGAAAGTGTGCTGTTGTTAGGATTTGGTTTATAAAATCACTTTTTTGAAGGCGGTCGCATCATGACGTGTGGGCGCTAAGACGGGGGCAGGAAGGTAAAACACCCGTTTAAGGCCGCGTCGCAAGGTTAACGCAATAAACGCGGCCTGTTGTGGCAGAAAATGGGGTCGATCAGGAGAGGAAATTAACGCCTTGTTTTAGTACCAGATCGCAGGCTTTGGTTTTCACCTTTTTCGCCAGCGCCGAGTCGCCAAGCGTGCTCAGGTTAAGCTGCTGACCGTTTTGTGCGTTGAGCAGGCCCTCAATACCCTCCATATAGTTGGTATCTTGCTTCTGCTCCTGGGTGTCCAGGCCCAGCTTGCCCAGTACCTGGTTTTTAATGTTTTCGGTGTCGGTTACGGATGCCAGTTTCTGCTTCGCGCAATACCCCAAAATACCCGCCGCGTTGTTCATGGTTCCGGCGCTGAGGCTCTGGGTGCTGTTACCCAGCAGGCTGGTGAGGGACGAGGCCGACAGCCCGCCCTGTGAGCTGGCGCTCTCTTTGGAAAGCTCGTTGGCTGCGCTGGAGAGGGATTCCTGCCATGACGCCGCCTGTGCCGCGCCGGTGACGAGAAGTGCGCCTAAAAACGTGCCGATAAGAAACTGTTTTTTCATAATGGTCTACTCATGAGATCCGTCTGGTGCAAAAGTGGCCCCAGTATATACCCCAGGGTCCCGCGCATTTCCTGGAAATATCCTAATACTCTTTGCCGGTGACGCGGCTGCGGAAGCTTTCCCAGTCGAAGATGACATACAGGCTGTTGCCGAGCTTCATGCGGTCCATCACCCGTTCCCCGAGCAGGCGAGTCATCTCATCGATGTTGTGGTTGGTCAACATGCCCGTAGGGCGTTTTGAGGAGGAGCGGCGGTCGACGATCTGGTTGATGATCACTTTTTCATAGCGTGATTCGGTCTGAACGCCAATCTCGTCAATTACCAGCAAATCGACGTTACTCAGGTCATTCAGCAGCTGTTCTTCGCTGGTCTCGCGGTTGCTGAAGGTGTCTTTCATGGCAGACATAATGTCGGCCACGGTGATGATCAACACCGATTTTCCGCGCAGCAGAAGTTCATTGCAGATGGCCGCCGCGAGGTGGTTCTTGCCGGTGCCGGGCTTGCCGCTAAAGATAAAGCTGGCGATGTTGCCGTCGAATTCGTTGACGTACTGGCGTGCGGCGGCAAGCGCGTTCATCTGCCCGGTCGTTTCAACCTTATAGTTGTCGAAAGAGCAGTTCTGATGCAGCGGGCGAATCCCGGAGCGATTAAACGTGCGCTGCATTTTCATGGCGCGGTTTTCACGCGCGAGGGCGGCCGCGCGGATTTCGCCTTGCTCTTTTTGCCATGCGAGCAGCTCTTCACCCGTGGTAAACGCGGGTTTGACGTTGGCAGGCATCATTTTCTGCAGACGTTTCATCAGGTCGCCGACGTTTTTCATTTCGCACCTCGGAATCCATTAGGGATCTGTTTATCCGGTTCACAAAACGCGTTGATATCGCGTTTGGGCTGCCCGTTATTGCTGGCGCGGTTGATCTGCACGCTGCGGGCGAGCTTTTGCTGCCACTGAACATGATGGAATACTTTGCCTTCGGCCTGCCAGTAGGCGGTGAACGCGGCCAGCTCTTCCGGCGTGACGGGCTGGGAAAGTGCAATGCCCCACAGCGCCGCCTGACGCTGAAAATCGGCATCCGGCTGCCAGCCAGAATACATGGGGAATTTCCCCATCGGCACGGCCACGGGGGTGTTATCCGGCTCGTCAAAGAACTGGTTGTCCAGCGCGACGTCGCTCGCCGGGCGCGACAGGCGCGCTTCGATGTCCAAAAGCTGTGCCAGACGTTCAGGCGTTATCGCATAAAACGCCGGCGCGTTGTCGGCAAATACCGCAAGCGTGCCGCCTTCGGCGTGGGTTAACACACCGCGGGGATCGCGCATAAAGGCATCAATGCCAGCAATGCTGGTGGTCAGAATTCTGGAGGACATAACACTTTCTCTACTGATTACTGCGGGCGTGATTGGAGCCTATGGTAGCACAGAGAGAAGGGGGGAAGGAGGGGGAAGCTAACCCTCTCCGACAGGAGAGGGTTAGGGCAGACATTACGCGATGATATTCAGCGTCACGTCGATATTTCCGCGAGTCGCGTTAGAGTACGGGCAGACGATATGGGCCGCGTCCACCAGCTTTTTGGCTTCTGCAGGATCCATGCCTTCAACGTGGATGTTCAGTTTTGCTTCGATACCAAAGCCGGTTGGCAGTGGACCGATACCCACTTCACCCTCAATAAAGGCCTCTTTTGGCAGGGTAAATTTGTCGCGCGCAGCAACAAATTTCATTGCCCCCAGGAAACAGGCGGAGTAGCCCGCCGCGAAAAGCTGTTCAGGGTTGGTGACGTCACCGCCCATGCCGCCCATCTCTTTTGGTACGCCGAGCTTAACGTCGAGGACGCCGTCGGAAGAGGTTGCGCGGCCATCGCGGCCTCCGGTGGCTTTGGCTTTGGCAGTGTAGACAACTTTTTCTAAAGACATGGCAGGTTCCTCATCTTGTGCTTAAGCGTGCTATTAAATAGCGTGCTATTTATATGGGTAATAAAAACGCGTAACGTATAGCGCTACGCGCGATGTAACTGGTGACGCAAAAGTTCCAGCTGGTGCTTAAGCGCCAGCATCGTGTCGGTGTCGCACTGGGCGGCACAGCCCACGGCCTGGGGGATCCCCGTGGCCTGCTGTTGCAGGCTGCGCCCGGCGTCCGTCAGCGTGACGGCGACCTGACGTTCGTCCAGGCGTGAACGCTGACGTGTCAACAGACCGGCTCCCTCCAGACGCTTCAGCAGGGGTGTGAGCGTTGCGGAATCCAGAAACAACCGTTCACCGATGTCCGATACGGTAATGTCATCCTGCTCCCACAGCACCAGCATAACGAGATACTGAGGATAGGTCAGGTTAAGCGGCGCCAGCAACTGCCGGTACAGCTTATTCAGCGCCAGATTTGCCGAGTAAAGGGCAAAACAGAGCTGGTTATCCAGCAGCAGCGCAGCGGTGGTGTCGTTCGTTTTTGCGTTCATGAAATGAATATAGGTAGTGCGCGATATAATTGCAAGCGATTTTTATGGGCAGGTATAACGCAGCGCAACCTGTACCGCCATTTTCCGGTAGTGTTCGCGCTGGGCCGCTTCGTCCGCCCCCTCTTCAAACAGCAGGGTGAAGGTGTAGCTATTGGCAACATAGTGGAAGCTAAAGCTGCTGATTAAACGGTGCAGGTCGCGGGCATCAACCGTCTGGTTAAAGAGCTGCTTCGCCTTGCCGCGCCGCAGAATCGCCTCCAGCAACTCCAGCGCGCTGCGGTTAACCTGGCGCAAATAGCTGGACTGTTGCATAAAGCGCCCACGCTGCATGTTCTCCATGCAGATAATACGGATGTAGTCCGGGTGGTCGGCGTGGTAGTCAAAGGTGGCTTCCACCAGATGCACCAGCGCTTCAACCGGCGGTAAATCGGTAAGGCTGAGCGCTTTCTCGCTGGCCCGGATTTGGGTGTAGACATACTCCAGCGCCAGCAGATAGAGGTTTTCTTTATTTTTGAAGTGGTACACCACCATGCGTTTGGTGGTGCCTGCTTTCTCGGCAATCTGCTCCATGCGGGCACCGTTCAGGCCATATTCGGCAAACAGGGCGATAGCGCTTTGGAAAATCGTTTCCTTCAGGCTCGCGCCTTCAGGGTGATCGGGGAGTTCGCTGCCAGCGTTAGCCACATCCTTTCCTTATCATCACAAAACAGAATGCAGGGATTATTACCCTGCCTGCCTGAGAACTCAAACGTCAAACGCGGGGACGCTTGCGATAGAGCCACAGCCCGGGGATCGACAGGCCGATAGAGAGCGCACCGACGATGGAGGAGGCCTTGAGGAAATTGCTCAGCAGCAGGATCATTTGCGGTTCGCTGTAGCCGAAGTGGCTGATTTTTACCGCCGAAATCATGGCCGTGTAGGCCGAGATGCCGGGAAACATGGGGATTACCGCCGCAACGGTAAAGACCTTGGGATGGGCCAGATACCAGCGCGACCATTGAATACCAATGCTGCCCACCAGCATGGAGGCCATAAAGGTTGACCATTCGATATTAAACCCCGCCGTCATCATGACCATGCGGGAGCCGTGCCCGATGGCACCCAGCAGTGCACACCAGGGCAGGGCGCGTTGCGGCACGTTGAAGACCATCGCAAAGCCGATGGCGGGAACGGCGGCCAGCAGCATGTCCTGAACCAGGGCCAGCAGAAATTCGATTATGCCCATCCGCGTAACCCCCATAACGTCATGGCCATCACCACGCCAATGCACGTCGCCAGCGTCAGCAGGCTGGCAATTGCCCAGCGCGCCAGGCCGGTATTGATGTGCCCTTTGAACATATCGGCGACGGCGTTAATTAACGGAAAACCCGGAACCAGCAGCAGCACGCTGGCGGCCATGGCGACGGTTGAGGTATTCGTGAAGGCCGGCAGGCGCAGCAGCAGGCCCGACACCGTCGTCGCCACGAAGGCGGTGATGCAGAAGTTAATCTGCGGGTGTAACTGCCTGTGGGTCAGCAGTTGTCGGACATACATGGCGATGCTGCTGGCGAAGAAGGTAATGGCTGCGCCGTCCCAGCCGCCGCTGTTCAGCTTGCAGAAACAGGCGCACGACAGCCCCACCATCAGCACAACCAGCCAGCGCGGGTAGCGCAACGGCTTGATCAGGCTGAAACGTTTTTCACACTCCTTCAGGTCGAGAAGCTTGTGCTCCGCCAGAATGACGATGTGCTGCACCTCTGTCACCACGTGCATATTGATGCCGCGATCGTGGTTTTTACGGGTGGATGTCAGGCACTGCCCGTCCTTAATGGTGGTCAGCACGATAGCGTTGGACGAGATGGAGCTTTCCACCGAGTCCATGCCCAGTGCCAGCCCGAGGCGGGTCGACAGCTCCTCAACTAGGGCGCTCTCCGCCCCGTGCTGTAAAAGAAAAAGCCCGCACTGAATACAGAGTCGCGTGGTGGCACGTTGCGTTGACCGGTCTGCCTGCATGTTATGCCCTGAAAAATGGATAGCCTGCCTGATGGCCCTGAATGTCTACTTTTAACACAAAGTGCGCCCTGTCTTGCTCTGGGCCAGATCAAGATTTGTGCAAACAGCGGGCAGGAAAAGGCGGGAGATGTAGCTGTATTATTTATAATATGAATGTATTTCGTATATACAGTGAAAATATATATTAATTATTTCTAATTTTATATTTTCATTATTTTAATGTCGATATAATTAATTTTAATTGTTATCTGTGCGATATTAGTCCTGTTTTGGGCGTTTCTTAAATTATATCTATCTCACATTCTTCTCGTCGTAATCCATTTCGCCCACAAGGATGAAAACAGGTTGAGCCTCAGGGCTTTTAATATTCATGTCAATCAATAAGGACACGGAGGGTCTATGTTGCCATTGAAGAGTAAGCACGGCGTTGTTATTAGTAAGGTACCCGTGATGCAGAGCGGGTTGAGCGGGCTCATGGAGCGTCATTTTCCCGACTACGAACTGACCTGCTGTCGTTCATTACAGGAATTAACCCTGCTTCAGCTTCGCCGTGCTGACGTTATTATTGCCGATATTTCAGGTGATTATCGGAACCCTCGCGGTACGCTAGAACAGTATTACGGTTTACTGAATCAGTACAGAGATATTCACTGGATATTTTTGGTGTCCCGGCCCCTCTATCCTCTGGCGGTCGAACTGCTCATGCGCCCCGAAAGCACACTGCTTTCAGATATGGAACCCACTGAAGGGGTGATAAGTGCTATTCGCGCCGGCAGCGAACGTGCCGAGCGGATAAGCCAAACCTTATTAATGCCAGAAACCCCTGACCTGGACGAAGAGAGCGAGCAGTTTGTTGCGCTTACGCACTCTGAACGCAAGGTGCTACGCCTGCTGGGTAAGGGCTGGGGAATTAACCAGATTGCAACGCTGCTTAAGAAGAGCAACAAAACCGTCAGCGCACAAAAGAACAGTGCGATGCGTCGGTTGTCTCTGCGCAGCAACGCCGATATGTACGCCTGGATCAGCAGTACTCAGGGAATGCGAGAGCTGAGCTTAATGTCGGCCTATGGAGAGTTTGAGGAATGGAAAAGACCACAGCAACAAGACATATCGCCGTCATCGAAAATTGCGTAATGAGCGCCGTTGGGCTGGAGCATCTCTTCACCCTGCCTCAGTTCAGCCAGTATCAGATGCATATGTTTAGTCGGTTCGACAGCTTTAAAGCGGCGCTCCCCCACATACCATTTTTCTCAGTGATCTACTCACTGTCAGATGAACGTGAAGAGCGTCGTAACTGCCTGGCCTGTTTACGGGATCTGACGTTTACGCACGGGAATATCCAGCGCATTGTGCTGGCCTCTGATGACGTCGAAGCGAGGCTGATTAGCCATCTTTCTCCTTCGCGGCTTCATGGCATCATCAGTAAAGCCGTGCCCCTGAGTCAGCTGCTGGAAGAGCTGGTCGCGCTGTTAAACGAAACGCATCGGGTCAATGAAAACATGCTGAACCACTGGCATGTCAGCCAGAACAGAATGTTAAGCCCAACGGAGCGGGCTATCCTGCGCTACATGTCCAACGGCTATTCTATCCCGGAAATTGCCGCGCAGCTTGAGCGCAATATTAAGACCATCCGGGCGCATAAATTCAACGCGATGGTCAAACTGGGCGTCAATTCTGACGTCGGGTTGCTGGATGCGGCAGATATTATTACGCATCTTCCTGCCCGCGAGGTTCGCGGTGCGGCGTTGACGACACCTGCCTTTCTGTAACCCATCACGCCAGCGCCAGAGCTCTTCTGGCGCTGCGATTACACGCACACATCGACCCACTTTGCTGACGTCAATTCGGCCATTCTGTCCGGTGAAATCCGAACAGCGCTGTGAATAGCACCGGCTGCGGGTAAGACTTCACTGTACTGTTTTAAGGTGACGTCGCAGTAGACCGAAAGGGGGTTCTCCAGTCCGAACGGGCAGACGCCGCCGACGGGATGCCCGGTGATATTCACCACCTCATCACTGCTGAGCATGCGGGCTTTTGCGCCGAACGTCTCCTTCAGCTTTTTGTTATCCAGCCGCGCATCACCTTTTGCGACGACCAGAATCACCTCATTTTTGACCTTCAGCGACAGGGTTTTGGCGATTTGTCCTGGCTCCACGCGGTGGGCTGCAGCGGCAAGCGCAACGGTTGCAGTACTTTGGCTAAGCTCGATCACTTCTATATCCGGTGCGTTATCGGCAAAAAACTGCTGTACAGACTGCAAACTCATTGTTTCCTCCTGACAAATATCCTGCGTAATCTGTCATAAGAAATTATCCTCTGTAAATATCTCTTAAGTAACAAATACCCCATTGGGCCGATTTCTGGATCGCCTTCACAATCACAGAAACCGGTTACAGTAACCGGTTGCAGAGCGTGATGCGGAGATTAATACTGAGTACGTAACGTCCCCTGTATCTAATAATAAGAGCAAATTATGAAATCAATTCATCTTAGCAGTACCGCGGGTATAAAAGCCGGCAAGGTTGTGAAGCTGATGTATGGAACAACGTGTGGTGCCCCCGCGCCCGTTATGAACGTCTGACAGGAGATCCTTTATGTCTGCCAACCATGCTGCTTTTAATCTGATATTCCGTTTCGTCGAGAATTACGTCAGCCCAATAGCCGGGCGGATCTCCTCCCAGCGTCATGTTATGGCTATCCGTGACGGATTTATTTCCGCGATGCCGTTCATGATCGTTGGCTCATTCTTGCTGGTGTTTGCTTATCCACCGTTTTCGCCTGATACCACATGGGGTTTTGCCCGTGCCTGGCTGGATATGGCGAAGCAATTTGAAGGGCAAATCCTGACGCCGTTTGATATGACCATGGGCATTATGTCCATCTATATCTGTGCCGCCATCGCCTACAACCTGGGCAAGCATTACGTTAAGTCGCACCAGCTCGATCCTTTCATGTGCGCGATGCTGTCGCTGATGGCGTTTTTGCTGGTGGCCGCGCCTAAAACCAAAGGCACGCTGCCGGTTGATAGCCTGGGCGGCACCGGGATCTTCACCGCGATTCTGGTGGCGGTCTACTGCGTTGAGCTGATGCGTTTCCTGAAAACCTATAACATTGGTATTCGCCTGCCCGATCAGGTGCCACCGATGATCAAGAACTCGTTTGACCTGCTGATCCCGGTGCTGGTGGTGGTACTGACGCTCTATCCGCTGAGCCTGCTAATCCAGTCTGAGTTTGGCATGCTGATCCCGCAGGCCATCATGTCTATCTTCAAACCGCTGGTTTCTGCCGCCGACTCCCTGCCGGCGATCCTGCTGGCGGTGCTGATTGGCCATTTACTGTGGTTTGCCGGTATTCACGGCGCGGCTATTGTTTCCGGCATGCTGCAGATGTTCTGGCTGACCAACCTTGGCGCAAACCAGACTGCGCTGGCGTCCAGCCTGCCTCTGCCGCACATCTTTATGGAAGCCTTCTGGACGTTCTTTATCGTTATCGGCGGCTCGGGCGCAACGATGGGGCTGGTGATTTGCTATCTGCGCAGCCGCTCGGCGCATTTACGCTCGATTGGCCGTCTGAGCGTGGTCCCAAGCTTCTTTAACATCAACGAACCGGTCATATTCGGTACGCCGATTGTGATGAACCCGGTGTTCTTTATTCCGTTCCTGCTGGCGCCGATGGTGAATGCCGTGCTGGCATGGTCGGCGATGAAGTTCGATCTGATTGGCCGCGTGATTTCTGTTGTGCCCTGGACTGCACCTGCGCCAATCGGCGCTGCATGGGCGCTGGGCTGGGATTTCCGGGCAGCCATTCTGGTGATTGTGCTGGCGTGCGTGTCGGCGATTATCTACTTCCCGTTCTTTAAGGTGTACGAGAAGCAGCTGCTGGAGCAGGAAGCCGAAGAAGCGCAGCGTAATAGTGAAGAGGAAAACCAGCAGGTCGCCTAGGTAAACGCAAAACGGCAACGCGTGGTTGCCGTTTTTGGTATTTTCAGAGGAGCAAGGCCGGGTAAGCGTTAGCGCCATCCGGCCAATCACATGCTTATTTCAGCGTACAATCCCCGCACTGCTGGACATCCGGCAGACGATAGCGCTGGCAGCAGGTACGACGAACCAGCAGCCCGTCACGCGGCACGACGGTACGGAAGAGGGGATTATCGCGACCATCCGAAAGCTGTTTGGCAAAGAAACAGGCGTGGCGAAGGGCATCAACCTGTTCGTCACCCAGCAGCGGTTTCATCTCTGTCAGATACCAGTGGATAAGATAGCCGGTATTACTCCAGATCAGTTTCCCGTTGATCTCGCCCGTCTCTTCCAGCGCATCGATAACCGGGATCAGCGCCTGAGTGACCAACTTTTCCATGCGTTCCTGTGCGGACAGATGTGCTGAGTGACGGTCCTCGTGAAGATCGATCCAGAAGCAGGCCGCACGTCCCGTCTCATGAAACTCGACGTGGAAATACTCCGGGGAGAGATCCAGCATCGTATCCTGAGTCAACAGCGCCAGCATGAGAGGGGGCACCATCAGCCCGATATACCACTGCGCCCACAGGGAGAGCAGCGGCTTATTTTCCCGCGCAAGCGTAGGCTGGTTGCGATAGATATGATCGGAATAGGCCGCCAGCAAAGACTGGCGTTCGGCAGGGCGTCGCCACTGCGCCAGCGTCATCGCATGGTGGGGCGGAACCTCATCCAGCTTGATGAAATCCAGCAGATGCGCGCGTGTTTCAGCAATCTTATCCCGAATGGCATCCGCAAGCGTAGCGCTACCCGAGGAGAGGGGGGCTCGCCAGATGAGAGGCTCTACGGTATGTGCGGTACGAGTGGCCATAGGATTGACGTGAATCTAAATGATAATGATTGCCAATCCTAACTATTGATCATACCGATCGCAAGCCTTTTGTCCTGGATGTGCGAAGCCGCGTCAGGCCGACGGCAGCTCGTCGCTCAACAGGATGTTATTCCGGCCCATATGTTTGGCTTCATAAAGCGCTTTATCCGCCTTTTCCAGCGCGCGCTCAGCGTCTTCATTCTGATAGATAGAAATACCGATGCTGATGGTCACGTTGGTGGCGACGCTTTCATTGAACATATGTGGAATTTTAAGATCGTACACCTTCTGGCGAATATGTTCCGCCGTCTGCCGGGCATGCTCCAGCGAGATATTGCTCAGCAGAACCATAAACTCTTCGCCACCAAAGCGGGCAACGATATCGCGGGAGCGCACCGCGTCGCGGATGGCCGCAGAGACGCGCATCAGTGCTTTGTCACCCATCATATGGCCGTAATGATCGTTGTAGGCCTTGAAGTGGTCGATATCCAGCAGCAACACAAAGTGTTCACCGCTGTCTGGCGTGGGCAGGTTATCCAGACGGCTTTGCAGACCCCGGCGGTTATACAGCCCGGTGAGAGGGTCCATCATGCTGAGATCGGTCAGGGTTTCTCGTTCCTCAAGCAAACGCGAAAGCAGCGCCTGGGCGAATTTGTCGTTACGTCTTTGCAGCACATGATGAATGCCGATCGCTACCACGGGCAGCGCGAAAAAGAACATCATCCTTATCCAGCTGTCGTGATCGCTTAACCACAGGCAGACAATAAAGGCGGGCAAAGAGTGCAGCGTGAACGCTTTGATATTGCTGGCGAAGGCCAGCGATCCGATAAAAAGCACCGTTAATAACGCCATTATTAAATAGGTCGAATGATCGTGCGTAATTAACGAAAATTTAGAGGCGATCTGCCAGGCCCATAAGACGCCAAAAAGCGCAGACACCGCCGGAATATTTACCTTTAAGGTTTTGTTTACCCCGTGCCAGACGAGTAAGCCCGTGCTGATCGTTAACACGGCAAGCAGAGGGAACGATAACGCGCGTATGGAATAGAGCGGGTTTGTCACCGAGAAAAGCGCTGATGTTGCATTCAATAATAAAAACAAACGTAACGATAACTGATATTTACTATTGACTAAAGACCGCCAGGATTGTGATGTCATATTCGTGCGTTTTATTAAAATTTAATTAAAACAGATATATAGGTGTTGGTTTTAAAGAATGGATGCAAAAAACGTTATTTATAATTATCAGAAAAACTTTATAGGTAGTTAACAGGTGTGCAATTTATCACCTTACACATTTGCTGTCATTACAGGAAAGGTAAAGGGCGATCAATTATCCTGCTGCATGCTGACAAGTGATAATTACTATCATATGATATTGGTTATCATTATCGATATGAGAGGGCATACCATGTTGAGCAGAGCGCTGGGAAGTGGTTGGGGGGTCTTGCTGCCTGGGGCGATCATCAGCGGACTGATGTTTGCCGACCTTTCCATCGACGTCTGGAAAATCATCATTGTGTCGGGACTGCTGGTGACATCCGCGATGATCTGGCATAAGCAGCTACGGCATTTCGTGCTGTTGCCATCCTGCGTTGCGTTAATCGGCGCAATGCTGGTGATAATGATGAGTTTGAGATAACACGGGAAAACAGAGAGAGACTACAGAAGGGTTGTAAGATAATTGGTGCGAGGGGGGGGACTCGAACCCCCACATCCGTAAGGACACTAACACCTGAAGCTAGCGCGTCTACCAATTCCGCCACCTTCGCACAGTCATCTTACTTTTTTGATATCGCCTCGTTGGTGCGAGGGGGGGGACTCGAACCCCCACATCCTAAGGACACTAACACCTGAAGCTAGCGCGTCTACCAATTCCGCCACCTTCGCCCAGTGCGAGCAATATCAACGTGATTTATGGTGCGAGGGGGGGGACTCGAACCCCCACATCCGTAAGGACACTAACACCTGAAGCTAGCGCGTCTACCAATTCCGCCACCTTCGCATACCATCGATACTGTAAAAGTATCGTAACCACGGAGGCGCATTCTAGATGTTTTCAGCTTTACGTCAACAGAAAAGTGCGGGGGATGCCTCGATTGATGCAAAAATGGTCGACTGGTGGGCCAGGTAGAGAGGGCGTAGGGCCGGAGAGCGCTTGTGCATATCCGGCCTGGAGGATTAACGATTACTTTTTAGCCTGACGCGTCATCACGGTGCGATACACCTTGAAGCGGCCAGTTTGGGCAATCACTTCGTGGAAACCAAAGGTTTCGTCCAGCACTTTCGGGTAGGCCAGGAAGGCATTCGCCACGATACGAAGCTCGCCACCGCTGTTAAGATGGCGGACGGCACCGCGGATAAGCGCTTGCGCGGCCTCCAGGCTGGTTTCCATCCCGTCGTGGAACGGCGGATTCGAGATAATCATGTCAAAACGGCCGGTCACGTCAGAGAAGACGTTGCTGGCGATGACCTCACCTTCAAACCCGTTTGCCGCAAGCGTTGCGCGGCTGGCTTCTACCGCCGGGGCGCTCACGTCACACAGCGTTAAACGCACTTTCGGCGAGTGGCTGGCGAGCACGGTTGCCAGCACGCCTGCGCCACAGCCGACATCCAGCACTTTGCCCTTGGTGTGCGGCGTCAGGGTGGATAACAGCAGCTTACTGCCGACATCCAGATAATCGCGGCTGAACACGCCCGGCAGGGTTTTGATGGTCAGATCGTCAAGCTGATATTCGTCCCAGAATTGCTCTGCATCGAAGGCAGGCTGTTTTTCAAGACGCCCGTGATACAGGCCACAGCGACGGGCGCTGTCGACTTTGTTCAGTGGCGCGAACCCTTCAAGCATCTGCTCCGCGCTGCGCACGCCGCTGCGGTTCTCGCCGACCACGAAAATATCGCAGCCGACCGGCAGCAGGGAGAGCAGGTTCATCAGCTGGAACTGGGCTTCCGGCTTGTTCTTCGGCCAGTAGTAAACCAGCGTGTCGCAGTCGGCAACATCGCCTGGCTCCGCCACCAGGCTAAAACGCGCGCGCTCGCCCATCTGGCGGCTCAACACCTGCCAGTGGTGGTAATACTGGGTGTGGGCACGGCTTTCAGCACAGTCGAAACGCGCAGGCAGGTCATCCTGCATATCTCCGGCAAACAGAATACGGCTTTGTTCGAAATCATCACTGTGACGCAGCAAGACTTCACTTGCCGGGGTAAATGCAGACATGAATTGTTCCTCAATAAACTCAGGCGGGGATTATAGTCGGTAGATGGCGTAGTTTCGACACATTTGCTATATTTGCGCGCCTGAGAGACAGGAGTTTTCGCTATGACATCCCGACGAGACTGGCAGTTGCAGCAACTGGGTATTACCCAGTGGGCTTTGCGTCGCCCGACGGCGTTGCAGGGTGAAATCGCTATCTCCATCCCCGCGCACGTTCGCCTGGTGATGGTGGGGGAGGAGCTGCCTGCCCTGAATGAAATCCTGATTGGCGATGTCCTTCGTAGCCTGAAGCTGACGCCGGATCAGGTATTACAGCTGACACCAGAACGGGTCGCGATGCTTCCACCGGACAGCCGCTGCAATAGCTGGCGGATGGGCGACGTCGACGAAATATCCCTTGAGGGAGGCCAGATTTGCTCACCTGCGCTGGAAGAACTCAAAGCCAACCCAAAAGCGCGCAGCGCGCTATGGCAACAAATCTGTGAATATGAACACAATTTCTTCCCTCACGACGGCCGATCTGACGACGGCGTTCGCGATTGAAACCCGTGCCCATGCTTTTCCATGGAGCGAAAAAACGTTCGCCAGCAATCAGGGCGAACGGTATCTGAATCTGCGCCTGGACGTTGATGGCTCCCTCGCCGCGTTTGCCATCACGCAGGTGGTTCTCGATGAGGCCACGCTGTTTAACATTGCGGTTGACCCTGCCTATCAGCGCCGCGGGCTGGGAAGAGAACTGCTGGAGCACCTCATTCGCGAGCTTGAAACCCGCGACGTGTTCACCCTGTGGCTGGAAGTGCGTGCCTCG
Organism: Enterobacter sp. 2VL; assembly: GCF_005503595.1. NCBI lineage: Bacteria > Pseudomonadati > Pseudomonadota > Gammaproteobacteria > Enterobacterales > Enterobacteriaceae > Enterobacter > Enterobacter sp. 2VL. Next base: position 265,861 of record NZ_SCNE01000004.1, on the reverse strand, counting down.
AACGTCGCCGCCATCGCGCTCTATGAAAGCTTAGGCTTTAACGAGGCGACAATCCGCCGTAACTACTACCCCACCGCAGAGGGACGTGAAGACGCCATTATTATGGCTCTGCCGCTTGGATAACTAAAATAAGGTTGTAACGATGAAATGGGACTGGATTTTCTTTGATGCCGACGAAACGCTGTTTACGTTTGACTCGTTCGGTGGCCTACAGCGGATGTTTATGGACTATAGCGTCACCTTCACCGCTGAAGATTTTCAGGACTATCAGGCGGTGAACAAACCGCTATGGGTGGATTACCAGAACGGTGCCATCACGGCGTTACAGCTTCAGCATCAGCGCTTTGACGTCTGGGCCGAACGGTTAAAGGTCAGCCCTGGGCTACTCAATGAGGCTTTCCTGAATGCCATGGCGGAGATCTGCGCGCCTCTGCCGGGCGCGGTGTCCCTGCTGGATTCCCTGAAAGGCAAAGCGAAGCTCGGGATCATCACCAACGGTTTTACCGCGTTACAGCAGATCCGCCTGGAACGCACCGGCCTGCGCGATCATTTCGACGCGCTGGTTGTCTCAGAAGAGGTCGGCTACCCGAAACCCGACCCGCGTATTTTTGACTATGCGCTGGCCCAGGCCGGCAACCCTGACCGCGATCGCGTGCTGATGGTGGGGGATACCGCCGAATCGGATATCTTAGGCGGCATGAACGCCGGGATCGCTACCGTCTGGCTGAACGCGCATGGCCGCACAACCCCGGACGGCATTACGCCAACCTGGACCGTCACGTCATTGAACGAACTGGAGCAGCTCCTGTGTAAACAATGATTGCCTGCCCCCTATTGATGGGTAAAATAGCCGCATTTCCCGTATTCCATGATGCGCGGCGTCGTGCCGCGCCTACATAAGAAGAATTGACTATGACGTTGTCTCCTTATCTGCAGGAGGTGGCCAAGCGCCGCACTTTTGCCATTATCTCTCACCCGGATGCCGGTAAAACGACCATCACCGAAAAGGTGCTGCTGTTCGGACAGGCGATCCAGACCGCCGGTACCGTTAAAGGCCGTGGTTCCAGCCAGCATGCGAAATCTGACTGGATGGAGATGGAAAAACAGCGTGGTATCTCCATTACCACCTCTGTGATGCAGTTCCCGTATCACGACTGCCTGGTGAACCTGCTGGACACCCCGGGGCACGAAGACTTCTCTGAAGATACTTACCGTACCCTGACGGCGGTGGACTGCTGCCTGATGGTTATCGATGCCGCAAAAGGTGTTGAAGATCGTACCCGTAAGCTGATGGAAGTTACGCGTCTGCGCGACACGCCGATCCTCACCTTCATGAACAAACTCGACCGCGACATCCGTGATCCGATGGAAGTGATGGATGAAGTCGAGAGCGAGCTGAAGATTGCCTGTGCGCCGATCACCTGGCCGATTGGCTGCGGCAAGCTGTTCAAGGGCGTTTACCATCTTTATAAAGATGAAACCTACCTCTATCAGACCGGTAAAGGCCACACCATTCAGGAAGTGCGCGTGGTGAAAGGCCTGGATAACCCGGAGCTGGACACCGCCGTCGGCGAAGAGCTGGCCGCTCAACTGCGTGACGAGCTGGAGCTGGTGAAAGGCGCATCCCACGAGTTTGACAAAGATCTGTTCCTCGCAGGTGAAATCACGCCGGTATTCTTCGGCACCGCGCTGGGTAACTTCGGCGTTGACCACATGCTCGACGGTCTGGTGGAGTGGGCACCACGCCCGATGCCGCGTAAAACTGACACCCGCGAAGTGGTCGCTCAGGAAGAGAAATTCACCGGCTTCGTCTTTAAGATCCAGGCCAACATGGATCCGAAACACCGTGACCGCGTGGCCTTTATGCGCGTGGTTTCCGGTAAATACGAAAAAGGCATGAAGCTGCGCCAGGTGCGTATCGGTAAAGACGTGGTGATCTCCGATGCGCTGACCTTTATGGCGGGTGACCGTTCTCACGTTGAAGAAGCCTACCCTGGCGACATCATCGGGCTGCACAACCACGGCACGATTCAGATCGGCGACACCTTTACCCAGGGCGAGATGATGAAGTTCACCGGTATTCCGAACTTCGCCCCTGAGCTGTTCCGCCGTATTCGCCTGCGCGATCCGCTGAAGCAAAAACAGCTGTTGAAAGGCCTGGTCCAGCTTTCTGAAGAGGGCGCCGTGCAGGTGTTCCGCCCGATTGCCAACAACGATCTGATCGTGGGCGCGGTCGGCGTGCTGCAGTTCGACGTGGTCGTTGCGCGTCTGAAAAGCGAGTACAACGTCGAAGCGATTTACGAATCGGTGAACGTTGCCACGGCGCGCTGGGTTGAGTGTTCTGACGTGAAAAAATTCGAAGAATTTAAGCGTAAGAACGAGATGCAGCTGGCGCTGGATGGTGGCGATAACCTGACCTATATCGCCCCAACCATGGTTAACCTCAACCTGACGCAGGAACGTTATCCTGACGTGCAGTTCCGTAAAACCCGCGAGCACTAATCCTCTCTCAGAGCACGGCACCCGCCGTGCTCTTCGCTTTTTCCTGCCTTATTTCTTCCGTGCGGAATGTTCTTAATTCATTGCATTTTCTCGCTATTCGCTCGTTTTTTATTCATTTCTGAAAGCGCGCCTGAAATTGTGATCTATATTTAATTCAGTGTTTAGCACCGGGCGTGGATGAATTAACTGTTCAATGCATGACGATGGGTTCTCCACTTAGCCCGTGTGTTTTTACGCAAAATTTAAAACGAGTAATAAAGGACGTTTGACGCCCAAATAATGGGCAAAACACAGGAATACATCGATGAATATGACAAGACTGAAGATTTCTAAAACTCTGCTGGCTGTGACATTGGGTAGCGTCCTGGTAAGTGGTTCTGCACTGGCTGAAACCACCGCCACGGATAAAGCACAGTCCACTGCCGATACCGCAGGGGATAAAATCGATAGCTCTATGAATAAAGTCGGTAATTTCATGGACGACAGCTCGATCACAGCAAAAGTGAAAGCCGCGCTGGTGGACGATGAAGCCATCAAGAGCACCGACATCTCTGTAAAAACGGATAAGAAAGTTGTCACCCTGAGTGGCTTTGTAGAAAGCCAGGCCCAGGCCGAACAGGCTGTAAAAGTGGCGAAGGGTGTTGAAGGCGTAACCTCCGTTAGCGATAAGCTTCACGTCCGTGACAGCAAAAACGCGTCGGTAAAAGGTTATGCCGGTGACGCAGCAACCACCAGTGAAATCAAAGCTAAACTGTTAGCGGATGACATCGTGCCATCCCGTAAGGTGAAAGTTGAAACGACCGATGGCGTCGTCCAGCTCTCCGGTACGGTTGATTCACAGGCACAGAGTGACCGTGCCGAAAGCATCGCGAAAGCGATCGATGGTGTGAAAAGCGTTAAAAACGATCTGAAAACGAAGTAATCGACATAATTCGCCCTAACGGCTGAGGCCTGCGGGCGAAATAAGAACGACACTGGAAGAACGCCGGTGAGACGCCTGAGCGCTCACATATCGCGGCAGACATTAACTATGGTAAAGGAGAGGCTTATGTTTCGTTGGGGCATTATATTTCTGGTTATCGCGTTAATTGCCGCCGCATTGGGCTTTGGTGGACTGGCGGGTACAGCGGCATGGGCAGCTAAAATTGTCTTCGTCGTCGGTATCATCCTGTTTCTGGTCAGCCTGTTTACGGGGCGACGCCGTCCTTAGCAGACTGCTTACTGAGAACAACCCTGCAAAGCCAGTCCCTGTGACTGGCTTTTTCTCGTTTGAGTATCAGAGGGAATGTGCGCTACTGTGTCTGAACTGAATAATGAAAACAGGAAAGCAGAGGTGGGACAGCGAATTCCCGTTACGCTCGGTAATATTGCGCCGCTGGCGTTAAAACCGTTTCGTGCAGGCCAGCTTGCGCTGGTTTGTGAAGGAGGTGGACAGCGCGGCATTTTTACGGCCGGTGTGCTGGACGAGTTTATGCGCGCGCAATTCAACCCCTTTGACCTCTACTTTGGCACCTCGGCCGGGGCGCAGAACCTTTCTGCGTATGTCTGTAACCAGCCGGGCTATGCGCGCAAAGTGATCATGCGCTACACCACCTCGAAAGAATTTTTCAACCCGGTGCGCTTCGTGCGCGGCGGAAACCTGATCGATCTCGACTGGCTGCTGGAGTCTACCGCCAGCCAGATGCCGCTGGCGATGGACACCGCCTCGCGCCTGTTTGATAGCGGAAAAGCATTCTGGATGTGTGCCAGCCGCGGCGATGACTACTCCCCGGGGTACTTCTCCCCGCAGAAAGAGAACTGGCTGGACATCATTCGCGCCTCGAGCGCCATTCCCGGCTTCTACCGCACCGGTGCGCTGCTGGACGGCGTGAACTACCTTGACGGCGGCATCAGCGATGCGGTGCCGGTTCAGGAGGCCGCGCGGCGTGGCGCGAAAACTATCGTGGTGATCCGCACGGTTCCCTCACAAATGTATTACACCCCGCAGTGGTTTAAGCGCATGGAGCGCTGGCTGGGCGACAGTAGCCTGCAGCCGCTGGTGAATATCGCGAAGCTCCATGAATCAACCTATGGTGCCATGCAGCGTTTTATCGAAAAACCGCCGGGCAAGCTGCGGATCTTTGAAATTTATCCCCCCCGGCCGCTGGTGAGCATGGCGCTGGGCAGCCGCCTGCCGGCCCTGCGCATGGATTACAAAACCGGGCGGCTGTGCGGGCGCTATTTCCTGGCGACGGTCGGGAAAATGCTGATGGAGCAACCCCCGATTCTGCGGCATAAGCCGATTATTACCCCGCCTGCGGTTGTCGCCAATGATGCGCTGGTGACGCCGCTGGTCGATGCGCCCCAGGCCAATGACGCCCTGTTAGATAACGAGGATCTGGCGTGACGCACCGCTTTATCGACACCCACTGTCACTTTGATTTTCCGCCGTTTACCGGCGACGAGATGCACAGTATTGCCCGCGCGGCTCAGGCTGGCGTCGGAGCGATTATCGTGCCGGCGATCGAAGCGGCTTATTTTGACCGGGTGCTTGAACTTGCCCGGCAGCATGACGCGCTGTATGCCGCGCTGGGCCTGCATCCTATCGTCATCGAGCATCATCTTGATGAGCACATTGACCAGCTCGATACCGTTTTGGGCAGGGGAAATGACCGGCTGGTGGCCATCGGCGAGATCGGCCTCGATCTCTATCGCGAAGATCCGCACTTTGCGCGCCAGCAAACGATCCTCGACGCGCAGCTTCGGCTCGCGAAGCGCCACGATCTGCCGGTGATCCTCCACTCGCGACGCACCCACGATAAGCTGGCGATGCACCTGAAACGCATGGATCTTCCGCGCACCGGGGTGGTTCATGGATTTTCCGGCAGCCTGCAGCAGGCGCAGCGTTTTATCGCGCTGGGCTACAAAATCGGCGTTGGCGGGACCATTACCTATCCGCGCGCCAGCAAAACCCGCGACGTTATGGCCCGGTTGCCGCTCGACTCGCTGCTGCTGGAAACGGATGCGCCCGATATGCCGCTCAATGGATTTCAGGGGCAGCCTAACCGCCCGGAGCAGGCGGCGCGCGTTTTCGCTACGCTCTGTGAACTGCGCGATGAGCCTGAAGAGGTTATCGCTCAGGCGTTGCTCGATAACACCCGCGCCGTTTTTGGCATCACGCTATAGATAGCGCGCCGGGCGGATAACGGTAATCTGCCGTTTTTCCAGGGCCACGACCAGCGGCTCAACGTCCTCCGGCGTGGCGCTGCGCCATGACGCCGCCTCTCCATACACGCCGTGCGCATGAAACGCGTTGATGCGTACCGGAATATTCCCCAGCTGGCGAATAAATGCCGACAGCGGGGTGAGATGCGCCAGATAATCACAGCGATCGGGGATCAACAGCAGCCGCAGTTCGGCCAGACGGTGATGATCCGCCAGCCAGCGAATGCTCTGTTTGATCTGCGGATTGTCGCGCCCGGTCAAAAAGCGGTGATGCTCGTTGCCCCAGGCTTTTAAATCCACCATAGCGCCATCGAAAACCGGCAGCAGCTTTTGCCAGCCGGTTTCGCTTAGCAGGCCGTTGCTGTCCACCAGGCAGGTTAAGTGGCGCAGCGCGGGATCGGCCTTGATCGCTGAGAACAGGGCGATCAAAAACGGAAGCTGGGTTGTCGCTTCACCCCCGCTGACGGTGATCCCCTCAATAAACGGTGCGGCTTTGCGGATCTGCGCGAGGATCTCCTCCACGCTGTAGCGCTGCGCCATCGGTGTGGCCTGCTGCTGGCACAGGTGCAGGCAGGTATCGCACTGCTGGCAGTGGCTTTCCTGCCACCAGACGCGGCCCGCCTGAATATTCAGCGCATCGTGCGGACAGTGGGGAACGCAGTCGCCGCAGTCGTTGCAGCGCCCGATAGTCCATGGGTTGTGGCACGTTTTGCAGCGCAGGTTACAGCCCTGCAGGAACAGCGCCAGGCGGCTTCCCGGCCCGTCCACGCAGGAGAAGGGGATAATCTGACTAACTAAAGCGCATCTGCTGTTCATGGCTAATTACGCGTGGCTGACGTTCAAGGATTCGGGTGTTGCGCGCGGCCTCCTCACCCAGCCATGTGGTGTTGGTGCGCGATCCGGCTTCGCGGTACTTCTCCAAATCAGACAGCCGCACCATATAGCCGGTGACGCGCACCAGATCGTTTCCCGCCACGTTAGCAGTGAACTCACGCATACCGGCCCTGAATGCCCCGAGACAAAGTTGCACCACCGCCTGTGGATTGGCTTTTACGGTCTCGTCCAGGGTGAGGATGTCGCTGATGCCGGAGTGGTAATAACGGTGGTGCGGGGCGACGGCCAGCAGATGGCCGATCGGATCGGGCTCGTCGCCGTAAGGGAGACGTGCCCCCGGCGTAGTGCCCGTATCGGAGCTGATCCCCGACTGCGCGTGGAGCATCGCCCGCTGCTTCCAGCCGTGCTTCACCGGCGTGTTTTCAACGAACGTCGCCAACTGTTCGCTGATGCGATACCCCAGCGCGTTGGCCTCATCGTCCTTACCGTAGCGACCTGTCATCCCTTCTTTCTCGCAGAGCGCGTTAACGGCTTCTGCCAGGCCGTACATGCCAAACATCGGCACAAAACGCCCGGCATCAATCAGCCCCTCATGGACGAGGAAGCTATTCTCAAAGAAGCCGGACTGTTCATACAAGAAATCGCAGCGCGCATCGATGATGGCAATCTGTTGCTGACAGTAGTGCGGCAGCTGGCGGGTGAAGAAATCGTCCAGTGAGGCGCTACGTTCGGCAATGGCTTTCAGATTGAGGCGCACCAGCGTGCTGCCGCCGCCCGCCAGCGGTAGAGAGTTGTAACAGCTCACCACGCCATAGCGGCCTTTTGTGAAAATTTTATCATTCAGCGGGCCATTGGAAATATGCGGCTTACTGCATTCACAGATATTTCTCGCCACGCTCAGCAGCAGATCGTCAGGGGTGACGTCCGGGTCGTAGATAAAGGTCAGGTTTGGTGCAACCTGCTTCAACTCCGCATCGGCACGCAGAATGGCGCGGGTGATGGGGCTATCTGCCGGGCCAATGTTTGCATGCATAAAGGCGTCGGGCAGGGTTCTGTCGAGGTAGCGCCAGAAACGTTTTATTCGGCTATCGATTTCATCTTGTGTTAGAATTTTAACATAGGGATCGAGTATGGCATCAAGCTGGCCCAGATAGACCGGCATCGATGTCACGGACGGAACATGGTGATAGAGAATGGTAAGCAGCGAGAGGGCATCATCCAGATCGTTTGCCCCTTCCAGCTCCAGCCAGTCAGAACCGTTCGCCAGGAATTTTGCGTAGTCCGGCAGCACGTAGCGCGGTTTGTAAGGGGCGTGTCCCTCGAACATATCGCAGATAACGCCCTCGTCCAGCGCGGCGCGGGCCGCCGAAGGAAGCGCCGGGTAGGGCAGATTGTTCTCCGCTTCCAGCGCCAGAAAATGCCGTTTTTGCTCCGGTGTTAACGTCGGGCTGGTCACAATGTGCTGGCAACGCTGTTGCAGGGCGTCGGGGCGAGAGGAGGACATAGGCGCTTCCTTGAGTCATCGGTGAATGATGACGAAATTGTAGAAAGGCGTCCCGCCGGGGCTTTTGATCCCACAGGGGTGATCGCTGATTTAACCCGCGGTTGGCCTGCTAAAATTTGATGTTGATCTCATTACAGTAATGCAAATTTGTACGCAGTTTTCATTAACTGTGATGAATGTCGAAGTGTGAATGCGGGTGAATGTTAGAATACTCACAGACCCGCAAGGTAAAATTGATACGGCGATGCCGTTGGAGAATGTTATGACCGATTTAACTGCAAGCAGCCTGCGCGCGTTGAAACTGATGGACCTGACCACCCTGAACGATGACGACACCAATGAAAAAGTCATCGCCCTGTGCCATCAGGCGAAAACGCCCGTCGGTAACACCGCTGCCATCTGTATCTACCCGCGCTTTATCCCGATTGCCCGCAAAACGCTGAAAGAGCAGGGCACGCCGGACGTGCGTATTGCAACCGTGACTAACTTCCCGCACGGCAACGACGATATCGAGATTGCGCTGGCAGAAACCCGCGCGGCGATTGCTTACGGTGCGGATGAAGTGGACGTGGTCTTCCCGTATCGCGCGCTGATTGCTGGCAACGAGCAGGTGGGTTTTGACCTGGTGAAAGCCTGTAAAGACGCCTGTGCCGCGGCAAATGTGTTGCTTAAAGTGATCATCGAAACCGGCGAACTGAAAGAAGAAGCCCTGATCCGCAAAGCGTCTGAAATCGCGATCAAAGCGGGTGCGGATTTCATCAAAACCTCTACCGGTAAAGTGCCGGTAAACGCCACGCCGGAAAGCGCGCGCATCATGATGGAAGTGATTCGTGATATGGGCGTCTCCAAAACCGTGGGCTTTAAACCGGCCGGTGGCGTGCGTACCGCAGAAGACGCGCAGCAGTTCCTGGCGATTGCCGACGAACTGTTTGGCGCAGAGTGGGCGGATTCCCGTCACTACCGCTTTGGCGCATCCAGCCTGCTGGCAAGCCTTCTGAAAGCGCTGGGTCACGGCGACGGTAAGAGCGCAAGCAGCTACTGATTGCCCGCTAATGCCGGATGACGCTTCGCTTATCCGGCCTACAGGATCGTAGGGCGGGTCAGCGTAGCGCCACCCGCCACAACTCCCCCGATTCCGCATGGAGGTTACCGTGTTTCTCGCACAAGAAATTATTCGTAAAAAACGTGATGGTCATGCATTAAGCGACGAAGAGATCCGCTTTTTCATCAATGGCATTCGTGATAACACCGTCTCAGAAGGGCAGATTGCTGCGCTGGCGATGACCATCTTCTTCCACGATATGTCGATGCCTGAGCGCGTGTCGCTGACCATGGCGATGCGAGATTCAGGAACCGTCCTGGACTGGAAAAGCCTTAACCTTAACGGCCCGATCGTCGATAAACACTCCACCGGCGGCGTGGGTGACGTCACTTCGCTGATGCTTGGCCCGATGGTGGCGGCCTGCGGCGGTTACATCCCGATGATCTCCGGGCGCGGCCTGGGCCATACCGGCGGCACGCTCGACAAACTGGAAGCCATTCCGGGCTTCGATATCTTCCCGGATGACGCCCGCTTCCGCGACATTATCAAAGACGTTGGTGTGGCGATTATCGGCCAGACCAGCTCCCTGGCACCGGCAGACAAGCGTTTCTACGCGACCCGCGACATCACCGCTACCGTGGACTCCATTCCGCTGATCACCGCCTCTATTCTGGCGAAAAAGCTGGCGGAAGGGCTGGATGCGCTGGTGATGGACGTGAAGGTGGGCAGCGGCGCGTTTATGCCGACCTATGAACTTTCTGAAGCGCTTGCTGAAGCGATCGTTGGCGTCTCCAACGGCGCAGGCGTGCGCACCACCGCACTGCTGACCGACATGAATCAGGTGCTGGCTTCCAGCGCCGGTAACGCAGTAGAAGTGCGTGAAGCCGTACAGTTCCTGACAGGTGAATATCGCAACCCGCGTCTGCTCGACGTGACCATGGCGCTGTGCGTTGAGATGCTGATCTCAGGCAAGCTTGCCAAAGACGATGCAGAGGCGCGAGCGAAGCTGCAGGCGGTGCTGGACAACGGCAAAGCGGCCGAGATCTTTGGCCGCATGGTTGCCGCGCAAAAAGGCCCGACCGACTTCGTGGAAAACTACGCGAAATATCTGCCTACCGCGACCTTAACCAAAGCGGTGTATGCCGATACCGAAGGGTTTGTTTCGGCGATGGATACCCGCGCGCTTGGCATGGCGGTGGTGTCAATGGGCGGCGGACGTCGTCAGGCATCGGACACCATTGATTACAGCGTCGGTTTCACCGACATGGCCCGCCTGGGCGACAGCGTGGACGGACAGCGTCCGCTGGCGGTGATCCACGCGAAAGACGAAGCCAGCTGGCAGGATGCGGCGAAGGCGGTGAAAGCGGCAATTAAGCTTGACGATAAAGCACCGGAAAGCACACCGACGGTCTATCGTCGTATCACCGAATAGCGGTATACTGATCTGATCAATCATTTTTAAGCACTACGTACGGAGAACAATTATGAAACGTGCATTTATTATGGTGCTGGACTCATTCGGCATCGGCGCAACCGAAGATGCAGAACGATTTGGTGACGTGGGTTCCGATACCATGGGTCACATCGCGGAAGCCTGCGCCAAAGGCGAAGCGGACAACGGTCGTAAAGGCCCTCTGACTCTGCCAAACCTGACCCGTCTGGGTCTGGTGAAAGCGCATGAAGGTTCTACCGGTAAGATCGCAGCCGGTATGGACGGTGATGCGGAAGTGGTGGGCGCTTATGCCTGGGCGCACGAGCTCTCTTCCGGTAAAGATACCCCGTCAGGCCACTGGGAAATTGCCGGTGTGCCGGTTCTGTTCGACTGGGGCTATTTCTCCGATCACGAAAACAGCTTCCCGCAGGAGCTGCTGGACACGTTGGTTAAGCGTGCCAACCTGCCGGGCTATCTCGGCAACTGCCACTCTTCCGGTACCGTGATCCTGGACCAGCTTGGCGAAGAGCATATGAAAACCGGCAAACCGATTTTCTATACCTCCGCTGACTCCGTGTTCCAGATTGCCTGCCACGAAGAGACGTTTGGCCTGGATAAACTTTACGAGCTGTGCGAAATCGCGCGTGAAGAGCTGACCGAAGGCGGCTACAACATTGGCCGCGTGATCGCGCGTCCGTTTATTGGCGACAAAGCGGGTAACTTCCAGCGTACCGGCAACCGTCACGATCTGGCCGTTGAGCCACCGGCACCCACCGTGCTGCAAAAACTGGTCGACGAGAAAGACGGCCAGGTGGTTTCCGTTGGTAAAATCGCAGATATCTATGCGAACTGCGGTATCACTAAAAAAGTGAAAGCTACGGGTCTGGACGCGCTGTTTGACGCCACCATCAAAGAGATGAAAGAGGCGGGCGATAAGACAATCGTCTTTACCAACTTCGTGGACTTCGACTCCTCCTGGGGCCACCGCCGCGACGTGGCTGGCTACGCTGCCGGCCTGGAGCTGTTCGACCGCCGTCTGCCGGAGCTGATGGAGCTGGTGGGTGAAGATGACATTCTGATCCTGACCGCGGACCACGGCTGCGACCCAACCTGGACCGGTACCGACCACACCCGCGAGCACATTCCGGTGCTGGTGTACGGCCCGAAAGTGAAACCAGGCTCGCTGGGTCACCGTGAAACCTTTGCGGATATCGGCCAGACCATCGCGAAATACTTTGGTACGTCCGACATGGAATATGGCAAGGCCATGTTCTGATGTGACTGGGGTGCGGCCTGATGCCGTCACCCCGGCCCTCTCCCACCGGGAGAGGGAGAACACCAGAATGTAGGCCGGGTAAGGCGCAGCCGCCACCCGGCCAAAACAACAATGTAAAAGGAACTGAAAGATGGCAACTCCTCACATTAATGCAGAAATGGGTGATTTCGCTGACGTCGTGTTGATGCCGGGCGACCCGCTGCGCGCTAAGCACATTGCAGAAACCTTCCTCGAAGACGTGCGTGAAGTGAACAACGTTCGCGGCATGCTGGGCTTCACCGGTACCTACAAGGGCCGCAAAATTTCCGTGATGGGTCACGGCATGGGTATCCCATCCTGCTCCATCTACACCAAAGAGCTGATCACCGATTTCGGCGTGAAGAAAATCATCCGCGTGGGGTCCTGCGGCGCGGTGCGCATGGACGTTAAACTGCGCGATATCGTGATTGGTATGGGTGCCTGCACCGATTCTAAAGTGAACCGTATTCGCTTTAAGGATCACGACTTTGCCGCCATCGCTGACTTCGACATGGTGCGTAACGCGGTAGACGCGGCGAAAAACCTGGGCGTGGATGCGCGCGTGGGCAACATCTTCTCTGCTGATCTGTTCTACTCTCCGGACGGCGAAATGTTCGACGTGATGGAGAAGTACGGCATTCTGGGCGTGGAAATGGAAGCAGCGGGCATTTACGGCGTCGCGGCTGAGTTTGGTGCGAAAGCGCTGACCATCTGCACCGTGTCCGACCACATCCGCACCCACGAGCAGACCACTGCCGCGGAGCGTCAGACTACCTTTAACGACATGATCAAAATCGCGCTGGAATCCGTTCTGCTGGGCGATAAAGAGTAATGTTGTCTGCCGGGCGGCCTTCGCTGCCCGGCATCGTTTTCTTACAGATACACCACGCTAATGGTCGCCTGACCATCAAACTCCGTCGCTTCCGTCAGCGCCAGCTTCTTCAGACTTTCTACCGCAAGCGAGACGTTCAGCGGGAAAGAGACGCGCGTCACGGCCATCGGATCGGTTTTACCGGCGGGTGCCACGCTCATCAGGCTCATGTCTTTATTCGCCAGCGTGCCGCCCGTGGCTTTCTGCCAGCGGGTCACGCCGTTGCCCGCCGCCAGCGCGGTGCGAATCGGCTCAACGTTCCCGCCGTTCGCCGTGACCTCGCCAGTGCTGGCATAGATGGAGTACGCGCCAATATTCTTGCCGTCGTGCGTTTTACCCAGCCCGAAGGTTGACGCGGAGCCGCGCAGTGCCGCGCCGTTATCGGTGGCATTCATCACTTTGAGGTTTGAATTGCTGCCGGTGCTGGCGTTGGAATCCGTACGGTTATCTGCAATGCTCCAGCCCACTTTGGTTGGCGTAGGGCAGGTGATGGTCAGCGTCAGACCCTTCTCACCCAGCTGCGTGCTTTCGGATTGCGAAAGATCGCCCACCTGCACCGCGCCAAAATCAACGATGCCGTTATTGCTCAGCTCCGGCGTGCAGGAGTTGCTTGAAAGAGAGGCTTTCACTTTCAGCACCGCGGTATCGCCCGCAAAGGCGCTGGCAGATGCCAGTGCCAGTGCGACGACAAGTACGCTTTTTTTCATAGTTTTTCCTTAACATAGAGATAAAGGGGTGACATTGTCCGGAGTACGTCCCTTAAATGTTCACGGTCGTTTTTTTTCTGATTATTCACGCCAGCGTTAAACTGACGCGTGAATGCGCGTCGCGGCAGGTTCACTTGCACACTCCCTGCGCTTTTTCGTAATAGGCTTCTTTGTTCTTTTCTTCGCTCAGCGCGTAGTGGATCTGGCAGATCCTCACCCTGCTGTCGTCCACCACGAATAACTCTGGTGAATCTGTGGCATCGGGAATAAATACGCTGCCGTTATCCATTACGCTGACAATATAGTTACTGTCTTTATCCACCACGCTGAGCCCCCGGGTCAGCCATTCGCCGTTCGGCTTTTTCACGTCAAGCATGACGCGGCGGGTTTGCAGAACGCGGAAGTCGACCTGCGAAAACGAACCGTAGGCGGCGGAGAGCGTCTGTATGCCGTTGGATAAGTCCATCCCCTGAGGGAGGGAGTTGGCGTTGATGACGATCTGGGATTTTTGCCACTCGCGCAGGCCCGGCACCACGGCCTGGCCCCAGCGATCGGTCCAGACGGTGCCGTCCGGCGTGCTCAGCTCAATGCCGCTTTCCGGTTCGCTCAGACGGGCAATGCCAAAGGTTTCCTTAACGGGATAAGGCGAGAAGGTGACCCCGTGGCGGTGCAGCGCAATGCCGCCCATCAGCGAGGCGCTGTAGTTGCGCCGATCCCCGTCGTCCATCCCTGCCGCCAGGCCAAGCTGGGTATAGTGCAGGTTGGCATTCAGGTTGCCGTCAAAGGCGTTGCTCTTATCCTGATTGTCGCGATCGGCAGAGAGGTTGTAGTTGAGGTTTTGCCCAAATGAACCGCTGTCCTGCAGACCAACATTCTGTTTATTACCCTGGCTGCGCATGTAGGTGCTGATACGCTCCGTGCCGAACGGCACCGCCAGGTTGACGTAAAACAGATCGTCATTATTTTGGCCGCTGCCCTCGGAATTGTTGCTGCCGCTGCTCATGGCGTGCTGCCAGTTGACGGACACGGAAGCATGGCCGAGCGTTTTCCCCCACGCGGCCATCAGATAGCGGGAGTCGCCGCTTTCTTTATCCCCGGCGTTTTCGCTGTACTGCAGTGAGAACGTCCCGAGCAGCGCATTATTCCAGTTGAGGCTGGCGTTCCACGCGTTCTGGTAGCCCTCGGATTCGTCGTCCATCGCTTCGGTCATTTCCCGAAAACCGGCGCTGTAGCCCGAGGCGGTAAGGCCCAGCGTGAGCTGACCCGGCAGCATCAGCGTATTTTGCAGCTCGGCTTTAGTGCCGTTTTGTTCCGCGTGAAAGCGCGCGGCGCTGACCATGACGCTCGGGGTGATCATCCACTTTTCGTTAACCGCCCACTCAAGCTGCGCGCCGGCTGCCTGATATTTTTCGGCAAGCACGCCCGCCGTCACGCCCGTTAAGTCTTCTGTCAGGCGCGTGCCGTTGGAGATATTCATCACCCACGGCGAACCGTTATCGTCGCCCCCGTCACGTACTTGCCCGACGGAGAAGCTCAGCCCCTCGGCGCGCGTCGTGCCGCTGATATTGAGCGACGAGGAGGGCACCGTGAAGCGGGTGGAGGAGCCATCGGTTTCCACCACGCTGATGTCGAGGTCGACGTTGCCGCGCACCACCGGCACGTCGGGCAAGGTGAACGGCCCGGCGTTGACCAGCGTGGAGTAGATAACCTGCCCGGCTTGTCTCACCTCCACGCGCGCCTGGTTGGCGTGGGCGATGCCCGTGATGGTGGTCGCCGGAATATTGGGCTGCAAACCCGTTTCCGGCAGGAACTGGATGCCGTTAATTTGTGCGCCGCTGAACAGTGACGAGGTGGCGTTGATCTGGCCCACCTGCGCGCGAAGCTTACGTTCTTCAAAAACGTGCTCGGCGTAGGTGTAGAGATTCTCAACGCTGCGGGTGCCGTTATCGTCCGTCAGGATCGTGCTGCTGCGCACCGTCCAGTTCGCCACGTTAAGCCCGGTGCCGATATTGCCCTGGGAAAACGTGCTGCTGCCGCTGCCGCCAAACACGTTGTAGTTGCTGAACGCGTTGTAGTTGATCAGCCCCGCCACGCCGCCGTGCTCGTAGTATTTTGCGGCGTAGAACCCGTTATCCATCGCCTCGGCGGGGACGAAAATCTCTAACGACTCTTTGTTAGGCAACGGGGTGACGGTCGCCGTGGGGTAGTCCCGCACCAGTTCGTGGCAGGTCTCTTTTTCTGAGATATTCAGGGGAAGCAATCCCGCGGCGCGCGTGAAATCGTCATCCACGCAAAGCTGGCCCTCTTCGCCAATACGTACGGCGAGCGTGCCTTTGTCCACGCCGTTGATCCTGACCTGTACCGCATGCTGACCGGGCAGATAACGCTGCGCCCCGGAAAAATAGTGCGCGAGGTTGGTGCTGATCCCTCGCGTCGCCAGAATATCGGTATTGAAATCCAGGTCGGCTGCGCCCGTGGTGCAGGGAGGCAGCAACACGGCCGCCGCAACGGCGGGGCCAAAGGCATACTTACGCAAAGGGAGATCACTCACCAGACGGTCTCCACCCTTTAGCGCGTTACAGGAGCGGTATAGCTTTCGACTTCAATACCGTAGCGGCTGGCAGGCTCGATCTGCACTGCGTTATCGCTGCCGTTCAGCGGCGCGTTGGTCTCCACCTTCATGGTTTCGCCCGGCAAAATAAAGGTCTTATTCAGCGTACCGGCAGTGTTAGACGGCAGCAGCGTCACGGCCGTGGAGAAACGCACCACGTAAGGCGAGGTGTTCTGCACCTGAAGCACGTTCGACTTAACGGACCAGGTCAGCAGCTTCCAGGCGTCGGTGACAACCGGGAGATTTTTAGGATGGATCAAGACCGGCAGATCCTGGCGCAGGTTGATCCCGACGGTGATGTTCTTGTCGCTGCTTTTCGGCGGAATACCTTCAAATACCACGCGCTTGTAGTGTTCGACGGTAAGCGGTTTATCCGATTCGAGGATAAAACGCACCTGCTGTTCCTGGCCTGGTTCAAGGCGGACAACGGGCTGGGTGACGTTAAGCTTCACGCCGTCATTGCCTTCAATGTCCCGGATGGAGGTGTAGAGCAGCGTGGGGATTTTATCGGTGTTTTTGACGTTCATCACGCCGCCGTGGTTGGCTTCGTCAATCATCAGGAGTGTGGTTTCCGGCACCATGCCGGCAGCAAACAGGGTGGACGGCAAAGCGAGTAATAACGGCGCGTATTTCAGGAGTGTGTACATGGTGTTTCGGCTTCGTGAGAGGGAGACAAAACACTCCCCATCAGCATGGGGAGTGTTAAACGCGTTAAGGCTTACAGATAAACCAGGGTGATGGTGGACTGGCCGTCCAGCTCGGTTTTATCGGTCAGGGTCAGGTTTTTGCTTGGCGCAATGGCGAGGGCGATCTTCAGTGGGAAGGTTGCCGTGGTGAACGCCAGCGGCGCACGCTGGCCGGTTTTGGACACGGTCATCACGTCGGTGCCGTCATTCATGATGTAGCCGGTATTCCACATGTTGATCCAGCTTCTGCTGCTGATGGTACCGCCGTTGTACATGGTGCTGGCAATAGGCTGAACGGCTGCGCCGTCTGCGGTGACCGCGGTCAGGTTGGTGGAAACAGCGTAGCCGCCGATGTTCTGGCCAGCGCTGGTTTTACCCACGCCGTTCAGCTGATAGGCGCCGGACGCTCTGGTGCCGTCATTGCCCGCGTTGTCGACGTAAAACTCGGTGGAGGAGAGCGTTTTACCCGCGTTGGTGTCAGCGCGGTCATCGTGGAAGGTCCAGCCCACTCGGGTGGCAGACTGGCACTTGATGGACAGCGTCACGTCCTTATGGCCCGCCTGGTAAGGCACCGCGGAGGTCAGAGAATCCAGACCGATTTCGCCAAAGTTAGCCAGGCCGCCGTTGCTTAATTCCGGCACGCAGCCTGCGGTGGTCAGCGAACCCTGAATTTTCAGGGTGGCGGTAGGTTCAGCGCAAACAGCTGTTGCTGCCATGGTTAATACCGTGGCGAGAAGCACTTTTTTCATTGTTTTTCCTTAACCTTAAAAATGTACACATTCAATAAGAATAATTTTGGGTGCTAAATGACTTGCTTATTACATCGCGTTTGTCTAAAAGCTCGCCGATTCTATTAATGATTCGACTCATTCAATACTTAGAATTTCTAACGTCACTATTGAGTAAGGTTCAATATTAATCAGACGTCAGGAAGAAATATGTGAGGAAATAGCGGCGAGGTAATTCGCCGCTGAATAATTAAAGCTGTTACAGATAAACCAGAGTAATCGTTGTTTCACCGCTGAGCTGTGTTTCTTCCGTGGTGGTCAGGCGATCGGTATTCACAACGGCCAGAGAAACCTTGAACGGGAAGACGACGTGAGTAATGGCCAGCGGCGTGGTTTTACCCGGCGAGGTTGCGGTCATAATTTCCGCGTTACCGTTGGCAATCAGACCTGTCGTCAGGTTACGCCACATGTATTCCCCTTTGCTGTTGGTAAATGCCGGAGCATAGATCGCCTGAGCCGGTACGCCGTTGGCGGTGATATCGTTAACGCGCGTCGCAATCGCGTATGCACCAATTTTTTCACCCACTGACGTAAAGCCCACGCCGTAAGTGGTGCCCGCGCCCCAGACGTCGTTGCCGTTGTCTGCGCCATCGCGGATATAGAACTGGCTGGAGGTCAGATCGTTCGCGGCGTTTGAATCTTCTTTGTTATCCGCAATGCTCCACGCCACGCGGGTCGCAGCCGGGCAGTTAATGGTCAGCGACATGTCTTTCTGACCCATCTGGTTAACCACGTTAGGCGACAGCTGGTCCAGCGCAATGGTGCCGAAATCGATTGAGCCACCGTTGCTCAGCTCTGGCGTGCAGGAGGCATGATTCATTTTACCTTTCACCTTCATTACGATGGAGGCGTCTGCCAGTGCAGCCGTGGAGGTGGCCGCAATCAGAGTGGCGAGAAGAAGTTTTTTCATTGTTTTTCCTTAACCAAAAAAGAAGAAGTGTTTTAAATTGTATGAATATTTAACGACTTGCTTAACAAGCGGGAAGATTCTATTAACGGTTGCCGTAATATAGATATTTAAGAATTCTAATCTGTTGTTTGAGTATTTTTAATGACTGTAAATACAATCTTGAATGTATTTACATTGATTGCGTGGTGGAAGGGAAATAAAAACGGCGATACAGAGATCGCCGGTGAAGTTAGAACAGTGATGCTAAGTTTGAAATGGCTTACAGGTATTTCAGGGTAATGGTTGCCTGGCCGTCAAGCTGGGTGTCATCGGTAATTGCCAGTCGGGCGGTGTTATCGATGGCTAATGACGTTTTAAGAGGATAAACAGCCTGAGTGAAGGCCATAGGGTTCGGGTTGGTCGCATCAGACGATATGACTGACATCACCGTATGCTGCTTGCCATTTAACACGGGAAGCAGTGTTGCATTTTGCCAGGCTGGCTGTTGGTCCGTCCACTTAACGGGAATTGCGTGCTCACCATCCGCTGTCACGTTTGCCGCCACAACATAAAGCGCCCAGTTACCAATGGCTACGCCACCGGTTGTTTTGCCCAGACCCATCGCCGTACCGTCGGTCGGATAGCTCCAGTCGCCGAGCACTTTAACGTTAACTTCTGACGACACGGAGTCGGTACGATCGTCTGTGATGCCCCAGCCTATTTTGGTTGGTGAGGAGCAGGTGATGGTCAGGGAGGCATCGCGCTCACCCAGCTGGTTGGTCTCGCTAGCACTCAGTTCACCCAGGCGGATCGTGCCATAGTCAACGATCCCACCGTTGCTCAGAGTTGGGGTGCAGGAGGCGTTAGTCAGCTTGCCCTGGACTTTGAGCACAGCGGTGTCAGCCGCGTGCGCAGCGGTAACGGACATTGCCATTGAAATGGCCGTCGCCACGAGAAGCTTTTTCATTGTTGTTCCTTAACGAAGAAGAAAAGTAAAAAGAGTCCTGTAATCAATATGTTCAGCAAAATCATCCCGATTACTGATAATATTTTATTATGGATAATTTATTAAGGTATTTAGATTTTTTTAGGGGCGGGTTTATTGGATCTTAATGAATTTTAGAGGTGAATGCTTTTCGATTTTTCTGGGATAATTGCCGGTGATGTAAGATTTATGTATTCGTCAGTATTATTAATGTCGCTGCATTCTACTGAGTAAAATACCAATGCTTATAATTTGTCATATCTGTTTATATTTATCCTGAATAAAACGCTGTTGCTTAGCGAAAAAGCAGCCCTGCAATCGGGCTGCCAGCGGGGCTGGACTACATCAGAAAAGCGACGTCTTAAATGACTTACAGGTATGTCAGAGTAATGGTTGCCTGGCCGTCAAGCTGGGTATCATCGGTAATACCCAGTCGGGCAGTTTTGTCGATGGCTACTGAGGTTTTAAGAGGATAGACGGCCTGAGTGAAGGCCATAGGGTTCGGGTTAGTCGCATCATCCGATATAACAGACATCATCGTATGCTTAGCTGCATTTAACACGGGAAGGGATGTTGCATTTGTCCAGGCAGGCTGTTGGTCCGACGTCTTAACGGGAATAGCGTGCTCACTATCCGCTGTCACGTTTGCCGCCACAACGTAAAGCGACCAGTTACCAATGGCGACGCCACCTGTTGTTTTGCCCAGGCCCATCGCCGAACCGTCGGTTGGATAGCTATAATCGCCGAGCACTTTAACGTTGACGTTTGGCGACACGGAGTCGGTGCGATCGTCCGAGATGCTCCAGCCGACTTTGGTTGGCGAGGAGCAGGTAATGGTCAGGGAGGCATCGCGCTCACCCAACTGGTTGGTTGCGGTCGGGCTCAGTTCACCCAGGCGGATCGTGCCATAGTCAACGATCCCGCCGTTGCTCAGAGCTGGGGTGCAGGAGGCGTTAGTCAGCGTGCCCTGGACCTTAAGCACAGCGGTGTCAGCCGCGTGTGCAGCGGTAACGGACATTACCATTGAAATGGCCGTCGCCACGAGAAGCTTTTTCATTGTTGTTCCTTAACGAAGAAGAAAGTTGAAAGGGTCCTGTAATCATTATGTACAGCAAAATCATCCCGATTACTGATAATATTTTATTATGGATATTTCATTGGGGTATTTAGATTTTTTTAGGGGCGGGTTAATTGAATCTTAAGGGATTTTGTAAATGAATGCTTTTCGATTTTTCTGGGATAAATGCCGGTGATGTAAGATTTACGTATTCGTCAAACTTATTAATATCGCCATATTCTCCTGCGTAAAATATCAATGTTTATAATTTGTCATATCTGTTTATATTTGCCCTGAATAAAAACACTGTCGCTTAACGGAAAAGCCAGCCCTGAAGCGCGTGCTTCAGGGCGAGAGGATTAACGTACCGCGTGCGCCAGCCAGGCAGACAGCTCGCGAAGCTCGGTCTCCTGCTGCGGAAAGTCCGCAAGCAGGGCATCGCACGCCTGCTGAAGCATATCGGCGCGGTACAGGCAGCCCTGCAATCGCACTGCCAGCGCTTCCAGCGGGGCCGGATTCAGGCTGTCGGTGAAGACCTGGGTACGGGTGATATGCCCCTTTTCCACGTCAAAGTGCAGTTCCACGCCGCCCCACGTAAAGCGCTCGTCCAGCAGGTGCGAAAACGCCGGTGCCTGACCGAAGTTCCACTCCCAACTGCTCTGGCGGGCAAAGGTTTCGGCGAAGTTCGGCAGGTCGGGCGTTTTGTCCGGCGAAATGACCTCTGCCTCCACGCGCTCGCCGTAATGCGTAAAGAAGGCCTCTCGGATGGCGTCGCAGATCTGTTCATGGGTGATGCCCGGTAGCAGTTCCACGAGGTTCGCCACGCGGCCACGCACGGAGGTAATGCCCTTCGCCTGCAGTTTTTTCTTGTCGGGGTTGAGGTAGTTGGCCAGACGGCTCAGGTCGGCGTTGAGCAGCAGCGTGCCGTGATGGAACCCGCGATCCATCGTTTCACGATAGGCGGATCCGGAGACTTTGCGATCGCCCTCGGGGGTCTTCACCACCAGATCGTTACGGCCGGAGGCTTCCGCCGTCACGCCGAGCGCGTTCAGGGCGTTAAGGACAATGGATGTGGAGATGCTTTTATCATATTCCGGCTTGCCCGCCATAAAGGTGAAGCAGGTGTTGCCGAGATCGTGGAACACCGCACCGCCGCCCGAGCTGCGCCTTGCGAGACGAACGTTATCGTCTTCCATCCGCCGCGTGTTGCACTCTTTCCACGGGTTCTGCGCGCGGCCAATGACCACCGTATCGGCGTTACGCCAGAGAAACAGCACGCGCTGGGTGGCGGGCATCTGGCGGAAGATGCACTCTTCCACCGCGAGATTAAACCAGGGATCGTACGAATCAGAGATGAGCAGGCGAAGCGTCGTCATAGCAGAGTTCCTTTTCCGAATCATCCGCCTACTTTATCACTAATCCTTCTTCTCGCTCTCTTCCTCTTCGGGAATGGACTTGCTGGCGGTCAGCAGGAAAGGCGACTGTTGCCAGCGGGTGCGTTTGCCCTGCAGCAGGGTACGTGCCAGCACAACGCCGATGGCGAGGGAAAGCAGCAGCATCAGGCGCAGAATATTGGTGGTGTTATCCACCTGTTTGGCTTCCGTTGGCAGGGTGTGGGTATCCAGCGTCAGGCGCAAATACCCCAGCGGACCATTCTTCCCCTGAATGGGTTCGACGATCTGCTGGTTGAAATAGCCCCCGGCTTTTTTGCCGTCCAGCGCCAGCCTGTCGCGCACGTCGACGTGCTCACCGGCGCGGGCGATCAGGTCGCCTTGTTCGTCATACACACCGGCATCAAGAATGCGGCTGTTCTCCGTCAACTGGCGTAACACCTGGCCTATCCGCTTTTCGTCAGGCGTTTCGGTCCGCATGGCCGGCGCGACGTTCAGCGTGACCTGGCGGGCTAAGGTGCGCGCCAGTTCTTCAAACTGCGGGTTACGTTGCCGCTGGTGATTCTGGCTGAACCACGATGCCCCTTGCATCAGCGCGACTAATAATGCGAGACAGGACAGGACAATCACGGCACGATGAAGCCGGAATTTCAGTTTTGCGCGAGCCATATTCCACCTGCTGAAAATTTACGGCTTAATGTTGCCAGAAGTGATGGTTACAAGGTAGCCTCATGCGTTATTTTCCCTCGGGAACCTTCCGGCGCGAACGAATTTACAGGAGCTTTAATGCCGAATATTACCTGGTGCGACCTGCCTATGGATGTCTCTTTATGGCCAGGATTGCCGCTCTCTTTAAGTGGCGATGAGGTAATGCCTCTCGATTATCACGCCGGTCGTAGCGGCTGGCTGCTGTACGGACGCGGCCTGGATAAGCAACGCCTTACCCAATATCAATCGACCCTGGGCGCAGCGATGGTGATCGTGGCGGCCTGGTGCGTGGAAGATTATCAGGTCATTCGCCTGGCAGGCTCCCTGACACAGCGCGCAACGCGCCTGGCACACGACGCCGGGCTGGACGTCGCCCCGCTGGGCAAAATTCCGCATCTGAAAACGCCAGGCCTGCTGGTGATGGATATGGACTCCACGGCGATCCAGATCGAGTGCATCGACGAAATCGCGAAGCTGGCGGGCAGCGGCGAGCTGGTGGCGGAAGTCACCGAGCGGGCGATGCGCGGCGAGCTGGACTTTACCGCCAGTCTGAGACAGCGCGTCGCTACCCTGAAAGGGGCCGATGCGACCATTCTGCGCCAGGTACGCGACGAGCTGCCTTTGATGCCAGGATTAACACAGCTGGTGCTGAAGCTGGAGACGCTGGGCTGGAAAGTGGCTATCGCCTCGGGAGGGTTCACCTTCTTTGCAGATTACCTGCGCGATAAGCTGCGTTTGACCACCGTGGTGGCGAACGAGCTGGAGATCGTCGACGGTAAGCTGACGGGGCAGGTGACGGGCGACATCGTGGATGCGCAGTACAAAGCCAATACGTTAACGCGTCTGGCGGAAAAATATGAAATCCCTGTGGCGCAAACCGTGGCTATTGGCGACGGTGCCAACGACCTGCCGATGATCAAAGCGGCGGGCCTCGGCATTGCCTACCACGCGAAGCCCAAAGTGAATGAAAAGACGGAAGTGACCATCCGTCACGCTGACCTGATGGGGGTGTTCTGCATCCTCTCCGGCAGCATTAATCAGAAATAACGGTCTGCTTTTCCAGGCCGGGTATGCGTCAACGCCACCCGGCACGCAGCCCGCACAGAAATAAAGAGGTAAACCGTGGCGAAAGCTCCTAAACGCGCATTTGTCTGTAATGAATGTGGTGCGGACTATCCGCGCTGGCAGGGGCAGTGCAGCGCCTGTCATGCCTGGAACACCATCACCGAAGTGCGTGGTGTGGCGGCTTCGCCGAGCGTGGCCCGCAACGAACGCCTGAGCGGCTATGCGGGGAATGCCGGTGTCGCGAAAGTGCAAAAGCTTTCGGACATCAGCCTTGAAGAGCTGCCGCGCTTCTCCACCGGATTCAAAGAGTTCGATCGTGTGCTCGGCGGCGGCGTGGTTCCCGGCAGCGCCATCCTCATCGGCGGTAACCCGGGAGCGGGGAAATCAACCCTGCTGCTGCAAACGCTCTGCCGGCTTGCCGAGCAGATGAAAACCCTGTACGTCACGGGGGAAGAGTCCCTGCAGCAGGTCGCGATGCGCGCCCACCGTCTCGGCCTGCCGACCGGTAACCTGAATATGCTCTCGGAAACCAGCATCGAGCAGATCTGCATGATCGCCGAAGAAGAGCAGCCGAAGCTGATGGTCATCGACTCCATCCAGGTGATGCACATGGCGGACATCCAGTCTTCGCCGGGCAGCGTGGCGCAGGTCCGCGAAACGGCGGCCTACCTGACGCGCTTTGCCAAAACGCGCGGCGTGGCGATTGTGATGGTCGGCCACGTCACCAAAGACGGCTCGCTGGCCGGGCCGAAGGTGCTTGAACACTGTATCGACTGCTCCGTGATGCTCGATGGCGATGCGGACTCACGTTTTCGCACTCTGCGCAGCCACAAAAACCGTTTCGGCGCGGTGAACGAGCTGGGCGTGTTTGCCATGACCGAGCAGGGGCTGCGCGAAGTCAGCAACCCCTCCGCCATTTTCCTGAGCCGGGGAGATGAAATCACCTCCGGCAGCTCGGTGATGGTGCTGTGGGAAGGAACGCGTCCGCTGCTCGTCGAAATTCAGGCGCTGGTCGATGTCTCGATGATGGGCAACCCAAGGCGCGTGGCAGTTGGTCTGGAGCAGAACCGCCTGGCGATCCTGCTGGCGGTATTGCACCGTCACGGCGGCCTGCAGATGGCGGACCAGGACGTGTTCGTCAACGTGGTGGGCGGCGTCAAGGTGACGGAAACCAGTGCCGACCTGGCGCTGCTGCTGGCGATGGTCTCCAGCCTGCGCGACAGACCGCTTCCGCAGGATCTGGTGGTGTTTGGCGAAGTGGGGCTGGCCGGTGAAATCCGCCCGGTACCGAGCGGCCAGGAGCGTATCTCCGAGGCGGCGAAACACGGCTTCCGCCGGGCGATTGTTCCGGCTGCCAACGTGCCGAAAAAGATCCCGGAAGGGATGCAGGTCTTTGGCGTGAAAAAACTCGCGGATGCGTTAAACGTCTTTGACGACTTATAATTACGTATTCGATTTTGCAGGAGGCACCGTAATTTATGTCGTCGTTTGACTATATCAAGACCGCCATTCGCCAGAAGGGCTGTACGCTGCAGCAGGTGGCGGACGCCAGCGGCATGACCAAAGGCTATCTGAGCCAACTGCTTAATGCCAAAATCAAAAGCCCCAGCGCGCAAAAGCTGGAAGCGCTGCACCGCTTTCTGGGGCTGGAATTCCCGCGTATGCAAAAGAACATCGGCGTGGTGTTCGGTAAGTTTTATCCGTTGCATACCGGGCATATCTATTTGATCCAGCGCGCCTGTAGCCAGGTTGATGAGCTACACATCATCATGGGCTACGACGAAACCCGCGACCGTCAGCTGTTTGAAGACAGCGCCATGTCGCAGCAGCCGACGGTATCAGACCGCCTGCGCTGGCTGCTTCAGACGTTTAAATATCAAAAAAACATTCGTATTCATGCCTTTAACGAAGAGGGCATGGAGCCGTACCCGCACGGCTGGGACGTGTGGAGCAACGGTGTAAAGACGTTTATGGACGAGAAGGGGATTACCCCCAACTGGATCTACACCTCTGAGGAGTCCGATGCGCCGCAGTTCCGCCAGCATCTGGGTATCGAGACGGTGCTGATCGACCCTAAGCGCACCTTTATGAACATCAGCGGGGCGCAGATCCGCGAGAACCCGTCCCGCTACTGGGATTACATCCCGACCGAAGTGAAGCCCTTCTTTGTGCGCACGGTGGCGATCCTCGGCGGTGAGTCGAGCGGTAAATCGACGCTGGTCAACAAGCTGGCGAACATCTTTAACACCACCAGCGCGTGGGAGTACGGGCGCGACTATGTTTTCTCGCATCTGGGCGGCGATGAGATGGCGCTACAGTATTCCGACTACGATAAAATCGCGCTCGGCCATGCGCAGTACATCGATTTTGCGGTGAAATACGCTAACAAAGTGGCGTTTATCGATACCGATTTTGTTACCACCCAGGCATTTTGTAAAAAGTACGAAGGGCGCGAGCACCCGTTCGTGCAGGCGCTGATTGACGAATACCGTTTTGACCTGGTGATCCTGCTGGAAAACAACACCCCGTGGGTGGCCGACGGGATGCGCAGCCTCGGCAGCTCCGTGGACAGAAAAGAGTTCCAGTCCATGCTGGTGGAGATGCTCAACGAGAATAACGTGGAGTATGTTCACGTTGAAGAGGCGGACTACGACTCGCGTTTCCTGCGCTGCGTGGAGCTGGTAAAGGCGATGATGGGGGAGCAGGGGTAGATTGCTTTCCCCTCACCCCATCCCTCTCCCACGGGGAGAGGGAGCTTAAAATCCCCTCTCCCCGTGGGAGAGGGTTAGGGTGAGGGCACCAGAGTGCTCAAAACGCCACCACTACTCTCCTCCGCATATGTCCCTCAAACACTTTCCTGTGCGCCTCGGTGGAATGCGTTGTATTGAGGCCAGCCTATTAAGCCCGCGTCTGCGTGATAAGATGGACAATCAAGAACGAAGCGTTCGAACAGGATGAACAATCATGTTTAAACAGCTGCAGGATATGGCCCTGTTTGCCTTGGTGGCGGAGATGGGCAGCTTCACCGCGGCGGCGCGTAAAGCCGACCTGCCGAAATCCAGCGTCAGCCAGCGTATCAGCCAGCTTGAGCAGCAGGTGGGGCTCCGCCTGCTGAACCGTACTACCCGCAGGCTGAGCCTGACCTTCGCGGGCGAGCATTATCTGGTGCACTGCCGCGAGATGCTGGCCGCGAGCGAACGGGCGGAATACGCCATTCAGCGCCTGCGGGATAACCCCAGCGGGCGGCTGCGGATCACCTGTCCCGCCGGGATCGGCGCGACGCTGCTGGCGCACATGAATGCCGAGTTTCAGCTTCGCTATCCCGACGTGTCGCTCGATGTGTCGATTTCCGATGACGTGCTCGACCTGGTCGAGTCCGGCTATGACGTGGCGCTACGCACCGGCAAACCGCAGGACTCCACGCTGATAGGCCGCATGATTGGACACTGTCCGCGCTATATGCTGGCATCTCCTGGCTACCTGGCGCGCCGGGAACCGCTCACGCATCCCAGCCAGCTGGTGGGCCATCGCTGCATTACCCACCGGGCCTGGTCAGAATGGGTGCTGCAACGCGCAAGTGAAGATTACCGCTATCTGCCGGATAACGCCCATATGACGGATAACCTGGTCTACGCCCGCGAGTGCGCGGTCGCCGGGGCCGGGATCACCATGCTCCCCGCATTCCTGCTGGAAGATAAGATTGAGACAGGGACGCTGGTAAAGGTGCTGCCGGAGTGGAACGTCGAGGGGAACGATCTGTGGCTGGCCTATCCGAGCCGCAAATTGAACTCGCCTGCGCTGATGAGCTATATCGACTTTGCGATGCAGTTTGATGAGGTGAAGCGGTTTTACGTGGGGAAATAAAAAAGCCGGGTGGCGCTGACGCTTACCCGGCTGTCGGCACTTATTTCGCTATACGCTTGTACTTAATACGCTTCGGCTCCAGCGCGTCCGCGCCCAGCGTGCGTTTCTTGTACTCTTCGTACTCGGTGAAGTTACCTTCGAAGAACTCCACTTTACCCTCGTCCTGGTAATCCAGAATGTGGGTCGCGATACGGTCCAGGAACCAGCGGTCGTGCGAGATAACCATTGCACAGCCCGGGAACTCCAGCAGGGCGTTTTCCAGCGCGCGCAGGGTTTCAATATCCAGGTCGTTGGTTGGTTCATCGAGCAGCAGCACGTTACCGCCCACCTGCAGCAGCTTCGCCAGATGCAGACGACCGCGCTCACCGCCGGACAGCTCGCCCACGCGTTTGCCCTGGTCGGTGCCTTTGAAGTTAAAGCGGCCAACGTAGGCGCGGCTTGGCATCTCGGTGTTGCCGATACGCATGATATCCAGGCCGCCGGAGACTTCTTCCCACACGGTTTTGCTGTTGTCCATGGCGTCACGGAACTGGTCAACGGAGGCCAGCTTCACGGTTTCACCCAGGGTGATGGAGCCGCTGTCAGGCTGTTCCTGACCGGACATCATGCGGAACAGGGTGGATTTACCCGCGCCGTTCGGACCGATGATGCCGACGATCGCGCCTTTCGGTACGGAGAAGCTCAGGTCGTCAATCAACACGCGGTCGCCGTAGGATTTACGCAGGTTGCTGACTTCAACCACTTTATCCCCCAGACGTGCTCCAGGCGGAATAAACAGTTCGTTGGTTTCGTTACGTTTCTGATATTCGGTATTGTTCAGCTCTTCAAAGCGTGCCAGACGGGCTTTACCCTTAGACTGACGGCCTTTCGCGCCCTGACGAACCCACTCCAGCTCTTTCTCGATAGACTTACGGCGCGCCGCTTCCTGAGACGCTTCCTGCGCCAGACGCTGATCTTTCTGCTCCAGCCAGGAGGAGTAGTTACCTTCCCACGGAATACCTTCACCACGGTCCAGCTCAAGGATCCACCCCGCAACGTTGTCGAGGAAGTAACGGTCGTGGGTAATCGCCACAACGGTGCCTTCGAAGTCGTGCAGGAAGCGTTCCAGCCACGCTACGGATTCGGCATCCAGGTGGTTAGTCGGTTCGTCGAGCAGCAGCATGTCTGGTTTTTCCAGCAGCAGGCGGCACAGCGCCACGCGGCGGCGTTCGCCACCGGAGAGCTTCTCAACTTTTGCATCCCAGTCTGGCAGACGCAGGGCGTCGGCCGCGCGCTCCAGCTGCACGTTCAGGTTGTGACCGTCGTGCGCCTGAATGATCTCTTCGTACTTGCCCTGCTGAGCGGCCAGCTTGTCGAAGTCCGCATCCGGCTCGGCATATTTGGCATACACTTCATCCAGGCCTTTCAGCGCGTTAACCACTTCGGAAACCGCTTCTTCAACGGATTCACGGACGGTGTGTTCCGGGTTGAGCTGAGGTTCCTGCGGCAGATAGCCGATTTTGATGCCAGGCTGCGGACGGGCTTCACCTTCGATGTCTGTATCGATGCCGGCCATGATGCGCAGCAGGGTGGACTTACCGGCACCGTTGAGACCCAGAACACCGATTTTTGCGCCCGGGAAGAAGCTCAGCGAGATATTTTTAAGAATATGACGTTTCGGCGGAACCACTTTGCCGACACGATGCATGGTATAAACGAATTGAGCCACGTTGGACTTCGCCTCTTTTATCGTGATGTGAATAGGTTTCAGCCCCGAAGTGTAGCCTTTTTCACGACCTAATCCCAGCCAGGAACGTCGGGAGTGTTAAAACGCGCAAGAAAGGTAAAAAAGTGTCCATAACGTGGCGCGCTGCCGGATGCCTGGTTAGCATAAGTTGATA
Organism: Enterobacter sp. 2VL; assembly: GCF_005503595.1. Classification (NCBI taxonomy): domain Bacteria; kingdom Pseudomonadati; phylum Pseudomonadota; class Gammaproteobacteria; order Enterobacterales; family Enterobacteriaceae; genus Enterobacter; species Enterobacter sp. 2VL. Next base: position 236,547 of record NZ_SCNE01000004.1, on the reverse strand, counting down.
AGACGTTGAGATGGCATGACGCCGCAACGGAAGTAAAAACAATGAGGAAGAGCTTGTGGAAAAAGCCAAACAGGTGGTCTGGCGACTGCTGGCTGCCAGCGTATGCGTAATGGCAGCGAGCCAGGCGGTGCGAGCCGATTCACTGGATGAACAGCGCAGCCGCTACGCGCAAATCAAGCAGGCGTGGGACAATAAACAGATGGATACCGTGCAGGCGCTGATGCCAACGCTAAAAGAGTATCCGCTGTACCCGTATCTCGAGTATCGTCAGATTACTGACGATCTCATGAATCAACCGACCGTCACCGTCAACAATTTTATCCAGGCGAATCCGACCCTGCCGCCCGCGCGCAACCTTAAATCCCGGTTTGTGAACGAGCTGGCCCGTCGTGAAGACTGGCGCGGGCTGCTGGCCTTTAGCCCTGAAAAGCCGGGCACGACCGAGGCGCAGTGTAATTATTACTACGCGAAATGGGCTACCGGCCAGCAGGAAGAGGCCTGGGCAGGGGCGAAGGATCTGTGGTTGACCGGCAAAAGCCAGCCAAACGCCTGCGATTCGCTGTTTGGTGCCTGGCGCGCCTCCGGCAAGCAGGATCCGCTGGCCTATCTTGAGCGTATCCGCCTGGCGATGAAGGCCGGGAATACGCGTCTGGTCACCGCCCTGGCGGGGCAGATGCCGCCGGACTATCAGACCATTTCGACAGCCGTCATCGCGCTTGCGAACGATCCCAATTCGGTGCTGACCTTTGCACGCACCACGGGGGCCACCGATTTTACCCGTCAGATGGCGGCGGTAGCCTTTACCAGCGTGGCGCGTGACGACGTGGAAAACGCGCGGCTGATGATCCCGCAACTGGTGCAGGCGCAGCAGCTTAACGACGAGCAAACGCAGGAGCTGCGCGACACCGTGGCGTGGCGACTGATGGGCACGGATGTGACCGACGAGCAGGCCCGCTGGCGTGACGACGCGATTATGCGGTCAAACTCCACCTCTCTGGTTGAGCGCCGCGTGCGCATGGCGCTGGGCACGGGCGATCGCCGTGGGCTGAATACCTGGCTGGCTCGCCTGCCGATGGATGCCAAAGAGAAAGATGAATGGCGTTACTGGCAGGCAGACCTGCTGCTGGAGCGCGGCCGTGAAGACGAAGCGAAAACGATCCTCCACGCCCTTATGCAGCAACGTGGGTTCTACCCGATGGTGGCGGCGCAGCGTCTGGGTGAAGAGTACACCCTGAAGATCGACAAAGCCCCGGCCAACGCCAACCCGACGCTGACGCAGGGGCCGGAGATGGCCCGCGTGCGCGAGCTGATGTACTGGAACCTCGACAACACCGCGCGCAGCGAGTGGGCTAACCTGGTCACCAGCCGCACCACCGACGAAAAAGCGCAGCTTGCCCGCTACGCCTTTAATAACCACTGGTGGGATCTGAGCGTGCAGGCGACGATCGCCGGTAAGCTGTGGGATCATCTTGAAGAGCGATTCCCGCTGGCCTACAACGATCTGTTTGAGCGCTATACCAGCGGGAAAGACATTCCGCAGAGCTATGCAATGGCGATCGCGCGTCAGGAGAGCGCCTGGAACCCGAAAGTCCGCTCACCGGTCGGGGCCAGCGGCCTGATGCAGATCATGCCGGGTACCGCCACGCACACGGTGAAGATGTTCAATATTCCAGGCTACAGCAGCCCGTCACAGCTGCTGGACCCGGAGACCAATATCAATATCGGTACCAGCTACCTGCAGTACGTTTATCAGCAGTTTGGCAATAACCGTATCTTCTCTTCGGCGGCCTATAACGCCGGTCCGGGGCGCGTGCGCACCTGGCTCGGGAACAGCGCCGGTCGGATCGATGCCGTGGCGTTTGTCGAAAGTATTCCGTTCTCGGAAACGCGTGGATATGTGAAGAACGTGCTGGCCTATGACGCATACTACCGCTACTTTATGGGGCAGAAAGATACCCTGATGAGCGATGCTGAGTGGCAGAGACGTTACTGATCGGCGTGGGTTGTGTTATGCTGTACTCGCTAATGAGTACAAGAGGCGGCATAACATGACCCAGCATTCCCCGTATTCCTCGGCGATGGCCGAACAACGCAATCAGGAGTGGCTTCGTTTTGTGGAGTTGCTCCGCCAGTCTTATGAGAAAGACCTGCACCTGCCGCTGATGCAGCTGATGCTGACGCCCGACGAGCGCGAGGCGCTGGGCACGCGCGTGCGGATTATCGAAGAGTTGCTGCGCGGTGAAATGAGCCAGCGTGAGCTGAAAAACGAGCTGGGCGCGGGCATTGCGACCATCACTCGCGGGTCGAACAGCCTGAAGTCTGCGCCGGTTGAACTGCGTCAGTGGCTGGAAGCTGTGTTATTGAAAAATCCCTAACGATAAATCGCGTTGTGGAACGGGCTTAACGCCAGAATCACCGCCTGGTGATAAACGCTTGAGCGCGTCAACTTGCCTGCGGTAAAGACGCCAATCGCCCCTTCTTTACGACCAATCTCATCGATGCCGGTGTACTGCGACATCACCGGCCCGAGCGCTTCACCTTCGCGAACCTTATTCAGAATGACGTCCGGCAGCGGCAGGGTGGCCGAGCGCGCTTCACCGCGTTGCTCACCGCTTTCGATGACCACCCAGCTAAAGGTTGCGCCTTCGTCGATACCCGCTTCAATGGCGACCCAAAAGTCTGCATTGGGCGCGGCGGCTTTGGCATTGGCGACGCGATTTCGTGCGCCAGCCCGCGTTTCCTCGCTGCCGAACGGCTGTTCAGGGACGCCGCTCTCGACGCCGACGGCGTCAATGTGGCAGGATCCTTCGCCGAAAATCTCTTCAAATGCCTTTAGAATTGCCTGAATTTTGGCAGGATTGGTGGTAGCAGAGACAACATGGTGCATAATTAAGCTCGATTCAAAAAAACTCATCGCAGTATAACGGAAAAAAAGCATGTTACAGGTATACCTTGTTCGCCACGGTGAGACGCAGTGGAACGCCGAGCGACGTATTCAAGGCCAGTCAGACAGTCCCCTCACTGAAAAGGGTGTGCAGCAAGCATGGCAGGTAGCGGAACGCGCCAGAACGCTGGGCATCACTCACGTTATCTCCAGTGATTTAGGTCGTACACAGCAGACGGCGCGAATTATCGCGGATGCCTGCGGCTGCGATGTTACCCTCGAGCCACGCATTCGCGAGCTGGATATGGGGGTGCTGGAGCAACGCCATATCGATACGCTGACAGAGCAGGAAGAGGGCTGGCGGCGTGCGCTGGTGAACGGTACCGAAGATGGCCGTATTCCGGAGGGCGAATCCATGCAGGAGCTGAGCGTGCGCATGCATGCGGCGCTGGCAGAGTGCCTGAAGCTGCCGGCGGGAAGCCGTCCGCTGCTGGTGAGCCACGGTATCGCGCTGGGTTGCCTGGTGAGCACCATTCTGGGATTACCGGCCTACGCCGAGCGCCGTTTGCGCCTGCGTAACTGCTCAATTTCCCGCATTGATTATCAGGAGAGCCAGTGGCTGGCTTCCGGGTGGGTCGTGGAGATGGCAGGGGACATTTCGCATCTCGATGCCCCTGCGCTGGACGAACTGCAGCGTTAACGGCGGATCGGAATTAAGAATTCCATGCGCAGATTGATTGGGCCTTCTTCCGGCTTAGCATCGCTGGCCGGATAGTAGCGCTCAATGTCCTGACCTTTACGGCGGTTCAGGTTCAGCATCGGCATGCAGGTGCCGTACACGGTCAGGATAAACTCCTGAACGCCGGTGCCCAGCCCTTCATACGAGAACATGACGTATTCGCCACCCTCCACGACGACCGGCTTCGAACCCTGAATATAGCCATTAGCCAACTCCGGCGTCAGCGCGGTGGTGTAAAACACCTCCTGCTCGTCGTCTTTTTCCTGGCTTGGGTGCGTCTGGTTCAGGCCATACAGGATAGGCGGGATCGCGGGCGCATGGCTCAGGAAATCACGCCAGAACTGCACGCGCATTTGATGACGGAATTCGGAGATCTGCTCCAGCGAACAGGAGTAGCTTTGCGTCGTCCCGATCAAATGGGTTTCAGGCAGCGTAATGCACTGGTATTTCGGCATGGCGAACTCGCCCAGACGCAGCGGCGGACGCATCCCGAACGAGCTCCAGTCAGGCGAACGGCGATAGAGCGCAGGCGTCAGCGAGAACTGTTTTTTGAAGGCGCGGGTGAAGGTTTGCTGTGAATCAAACCGATACTGCAGCGCAATATCCAGAATAGGGCGCGCGGTCAGACGCAGCGCCACAGCAGACTTCGAAAGTCGGCGTGCGCGGATATAAGCCCCGATAGCATGACCGGTGACATCCTTAAACATCCTTTGCAGATGCCACTTGGAATAGCCTGCTTTTGCCGCCACATTATCCAGTGACAAAGGCTGGTCCAGATGACCTTCCAGCCAGGTAAGCAGGTCGCGAATAATTCCAGCCTGATCCATATACTATCCTCATCCTTAAAACAGCAGGTGCCTGATAACAGGTTAGCGGATAATAGCATTTTTTGATGTTTTAGCATTCAGTGTTTTTTTTGCGCATTAATGCTTTTTGCGAGGCATTATGGGCAGATATATTCTAATCCTGTGATCTTGCTACATTTTTGGCTAAAGTGTTGAATAATCGCTCAATGTAATTTTAAAGAATGGTAACAATATGAAATACAAGACATTGCTCTTCACCGCGTTATTATTGATGGCTGGCCGTGCGGCACAGGCGGAACAGGTAGGTTCCGTCGATACCGTATTTAAAATGTTCGGCCCCGACCACAAAATCGTGGTGGAAGCCTTCGACGATCCCGATGTGAAAAACGTGACCTGCTATATCAGCCGGGCGAAAACCGGCGGTATCAAAGGCGGACTGGGGCTGGCAGAAGATACCTCCGACGCGGCGATCTCCTGCCAGCAGGTGGGGCCGGTTGAACTGAGCGACAAAATCAAAAACGGCAAAGCACAGGGCGACGTGGTATTCCAGAAACGAACCTCGCTGGTGTTCAAAAAGCTGCAGGTAGTGCGTTTTTACGACGCCAAACGTAACGCCCTGGCCTATCTTGCCTATTCCGACAAAGTGGTGGAAGGATCACCGAAAAACGCGATCAGCGCCGTGCCGATTATGCCGTGGCACTGATTCAGGGATGACCTATGCAACAACCTGTTGTCTGGCTGGTTGAAGACGAAATCAGTATCGCCGATACGCTTATCTATATGCTCCAGCAGGAGGGATTTGCGGTAAAGGCGTTTGAACGAGGGTTACCGGTGCTGGAGGCGGCGCGGCGACAGGTTCCCGCGCTCGCGATTCTGGACGTCGGGTTGCCGGATATCAGCGGGTTTGAGCTGTGCCGCCAGCTTCTTGCCCGGCATCCGTCTCTGCCGGTGCTGTTTCTGACGGCGCGTAGCGATGAGGTGGATAAACTCCTCGGGCTGGAAATGGGGGCGGATGACTACGTGGCTAAGCCTTTCTCCCCGCGTGAAGTGTGCGCGCGAGTGCGCACCATTTTACGCCGGATGCAAAAATCAGCGGCACCCTCTGACATCCTCCGTATCGGCCAGTTTGAGCTTAATGAGCCTGCCGCCCGGATCCACTGGTGTGGTGAACCTCTGCTGCTGACGCGCTACGAGTTTCTGCTGCTTAAAACCCTGCTGCACGCGCCGGGACGTGTTTTCTCCCGCCAGCAGCTTATGGATCTGGTGTGGGGTGAAGACGGTGACAGCTTTGATCGCACCGTGGACACTCATATCAAAACGCTGCGTGCCAAGCTGCGAGCGGTAAACGCGGAGATTTCACCCATCAGTACCCACCGTGGCATGGGTTACAGTCTGGGACTGTATTAATGCGTATCGGCATGCGCCTGCTGCTGGGGTATTTCCTGATCGTCGCTATCGCGGCATGGTTCGTGCTGTCGATCTTCGTTCAGGAGGTGAAACCCGGCGTACGACGGGCGACCGAGGGCACGTTGATAGACACCGCCACGCTGCTGGCGGAAGTCGGGCGTGACGATCTGCTATCAGGTCATGCCCGGCAGGGCAAACTGGCGCAGGCGTTTTTACAGCTCCACCAGCGGCCCTTCCGGGCCAATATCGGCGGCATCCACAAAGTCCGTAACGAGTATCACGTCTACATGACCGATGCGCAGGGCACGGTGGTGTTTGATTCTGCCGGGCAGGCGCTGGGAAAAGATTATTCCCGCTGGAACGACGTCTGGCTGACGCTTCGCGGCAAATACGGGGCCAGGAGTACCCAACGCAATCCTGACGATCCGGAGAGCACGGTGATGTACGTTGCCGCACCGGTTGTCGATCGGGGCAAGATCATCGGCGTGCTGTCGGTTGGAAAACCCAACAGCGCGATGGCGCCTGTTATTAACCGCAGCGAGCGGCGGATACTCTGGGCGGGCGGCGCGTTGCTCGGGATTGCCTTGCTGATTGGTCTGCTGGTTGTGGTATGGATTAACCGCTCCATCAGCATGTTGTCACGCTACGCCGACTCGGTGACCACCCAGACGCCGCTGCCGCTGCCCAATCCCGGCAGCAGCGAACTGCGAAAGCTGGCGCAGGCGCTGGAGAATATGCGTCTTCGGCTGGAAGGAAAAAATTATATCGAGCGCTACGTTCATGCGCTGACCCATGAGCTGAAAAGCCCCCTTGCGGCGATACGCGGCGCGGCTGAAATTTTGTCAGAACGTCCGCCTCCGGAGGTGACCGCACGATTTATCGATAACATCCTGGTACAAAACGCCCGTATGCAGTCGCTGGTGGAGAAGCTCCTTGCGCAGGCGCGGCTGGAAAACCGGGTGGACATTGTCCCGGTGAACGTGAGCGTTGAAACGCTGTTTACGCGGCTTGCAGGCTCGCGCCCGGCGCTGCTGGCGGCAAAACAGCTTACGCTGGTCTGCCAGAGCGGGTCGCTGGCGGTGCAGGGCGATCCCGACCTGCTCGAACAGGCGCTGGGTAATCTGCTGGATAACGCCATCGATTTCACGCCTGAGGGCGGGGCAATCCAGCTTGCTGCCCGTGAAACGCAAGATCGGGTACAACTCACCGTGACCGACAGCGGAAGCGGGATCCCCGATTACGCGCTGGACCGTATTTTTGAACGTTTTTATTCGCTGCCGCGTGAGAATGGCGTGAAGAGCAGCGGGTTAGGGCTGGCGTTTGTGCAGGAGGTTGCCCGGCTGCACCTGGGGGAGATTACGCTGCGTAACCGGGAGGAGGGCGGCGTCATTGCCACGCTGACGCTTCACCGTCACTTCACATAGCTTCAAACTGGCCCCACACAGGCCCGGTACGCTCTCCTCATCACAAAGGAGACGTAATGATGAAATCCCCCCTGTTCTGGAAAGTAAGCACCCTGCTCGGGTGTATCCTGCTGTTATTAATTCCCCTCTTTATGGTCAGCAACCTGGTTTCGGAGCGCGAAAGCTATCGCAACGATGTCGAGAACACGCTGCGCCAGAGCACCAGCGGACCACAGAAGCTGGTCGGTCCGTTGATTGCCATTCCGGTGACGGAAGTCTTTTACAAGCTGGAAGATGAAAAAAAGGTGGAATACAAGAAAAGCTATATGCATTTCATTCTGCCGGAGTCACTGCTCGTTGAAGGGAATCAGCATGTGGAATCCCGGAGTATCGGTATCTATGACGGACAAATCTGGAACACCGACCTGAAGATAAAAGCGCAGTTTTCGACGGAGAAAATGTCACAGTTTAAGGGTGAAACGCTGACGCTGGGGCAGCCGTTTATCGTGGTCGGCGTTGGAGACGCGCGCGGGATTGGCACGGTGAATGTCTCTAAAATCAACGGTGAAACGTTGAGCGTCGAGCCGGGCGCGGGCGTCAGTGGCGCGCTTTCCGGTATTCATATTCCACTCACCGATAAAGCGCTGGAGAACAAAACCTTCGCGTTTGATATCTCGTTAAATCTGGCGGGAACGGGAAGTTTTGCCGTCGCACCGGTAGGGCGTAACAGCGAAATGACGCTCAACAGCAACTGGCCGCACCCGGGGTTTATGGGGGATTATCTGCCTGTTAAGCATCAGATCGGTAAGTCCGGGTTCCAGGCAAACTGGCAGAGCAGTTGGTTTGCAAACAATATGCAAAGCTGGCTGAGCGATGATGAGACACCGGAGTGGAGCACTATCCCGGCCTTTAGCGTCACGGTGGCGACACCGGCTGACCAGTATCAGCTAACCGACCGGGCAATCAAGTACGCTATTTTGCTGATTGCCCTGACGTTTATGGCCTTCTTTGTTTTCGAAACCTTAACGGGGCTGCGCCTGCACCCGATGCAGTATCTGCTGGTAGGGTTGTCGCTGGTGCTGTTCTATCTGGTGCTGCTGGCGCTGTCCGAGCATGCCGGGTTTACCCCCGCCTGGATTGTCGCGAGCCTTGTGGGGGCGTTGATGAACGGAATGTACCTGCAGGCCGTGCTGAAAAGCTGGAAGCGCAGCGGACTGTTTGTGCTGGCGCTGCTGGGGCTGGACGTGGTGATGTGGTTCCTGCTGCGCTCGGAGGACAGCGCGTTGCTGCTGGGTTCTGCGGTGCTTGCGTTCGCGCTGTTTGCGGTGATGTATCTGACGCGTCATTTAGACTGGTATGCGCTCTCTCAGCCGAAGCGCCCAACGCCTCCCGCTGAGCCGGACAACGACACCATGAGGATCTGGAAATAAAAAAAACGGCGCAAATGCGCCGTTTTTTAATGCATTATCTGCGGGATTACTCCTGCAGATCACCACAGAAACGATAACCTTCGCCATGAATGGTGGCGATGATTTCAGGCGTGTCTGGCGTGGATTCGAAATGCTTACGAATACGACGGATGGTCACGTCAACGGTACGGTCGTGAGGTTTAAGCTCGCGACCGGTCATTTTCTTCAGCAGTTCTGCACGAGACTGGATCTTGCCCGGATTTTCGCAGAAGTGCAGCATCGCGCGAAATTCGCTGCGCGGCAGTTTATACTGCTCACCGTTCGGGCTAACCAGCGAACGGCTATTGATATCAAGTTCCCAGCCGTTGAATTTATAGCTGTCTACGCTACGACGCTCTTCACTGACCGTACCCAGGTTCATGGTGCGGGACAGCAGGTTGCGTGCACGAATGGTTAACTCGCGAGGATTAAACGGTTTGGTGATGTAGTCATCCGCACCGATTTCCAGGCCAAGGATTTTATCGACTTCGTTGTCGCGGCCCGTCAGGAACATTAACGCCACGTTCGCCTGTTCACGCAGTTCGCGCGCCAGAAGAAGGCCGTTTTTGCCTGGCAGGTTGATGTCCATAATGACCAGGTTGATATCATTTTCAGAAAGGATCTGATGCATCTCTGCGCCATCGGTCGCTTCAAAGACATCGTAGCCTTCTGCTTCGAAAATGCTCTTTAACGTGTTGCGTGTTACCAACTCGTCTTCAACGATAAGAATGTGCGGGGTCTGCATGTTTGCTACCTAAATTGCCAACTAAATCGAAACAGGAAGTACAAAAGTCCCTGACCTGCCTGATGCATGTCGCAAATTAACATGATCGGCTTAACGTGACTAAAGTACGTAATTGCGTTCTTGATGCACTTTCCATCAACGTCAACAACATCATTAGCTTGGTCGTGGGTACTTTCCCTTTGGACCCGACAGTGTCAAAAACGGCTGTCATCCTAACCATTTTAACAGCAACATAACAGGCTAAGTGACACCGGACACCCAATAAAACTACGCTTCGTTGACATATATCAAGTTCAATTGTAGCACGTTAACAGTTTGATGAAATCATCGTAGCCGAATGCTAGCCTTTGTCACAATTTTTCAATAAACCAACCAGTTGCGGACATTGATTGATAAACGTTACGAATCCAATCACCAGAGGGTATTCATACGGCTATTATCATTATAAAACATAAGGATAATAAGCGTCTGTTAACATTCTAACTGATTGTTCAGTCACAAAATAGTTTAGCGTCTTTAATTCGTTAAGAAATGCTATTTCGGTGATTTGTGTTGCAATTTTGTAAATTCGTGCTGCGTAATATGTCGAAGCGCATCACCTTTTTACCCGCTAACTGATTAAAAAGAGAGCAAAAATGCATCTGTCGATTGTGCTGGTTCAGCCAGCAAGAGCAGAAAATATCGGCGCGGCGGCGCGTGCCATGAAGACTATGGGGTTCACCGATTTACGCATTGTCGGAAGCGTTGCGCATCTGGAGCCAGCAACCCGCTGGGTGGCGCACGGTTCGGGAGATATTGTCGATAATATAACGACTTACGATACGCTCGCCGACGCGCTGCACGATATTTCATTCACCGTTGCCACCACGGCGCGCAGCCGGGCGAAGTTCCACTATTACGCCACGCCTGAAGAACTCGTGCCGTTACTGCGTGAAAAAAGTCAGTGGCTCACCCACGCTGCGCTGGTGTTTGGCCGTGAAGATTCCGGGCTGACGAATGACGAGCTGGCGCTGGCGGATGTGCTTACCGGCGTGCCAATGGTGGCGGATTATCCCTCGCTGAATCTGGGCCAGGCGGTGATGGTTTACTGCTATCAATTAGCATCCTTAATGCAAATTACCCCGCCGCCCGTTTCCGCGACCGATGAAAATCAACTGACCGCGTTACGCGCTCGGGTAGAAAGTCTGATTTCACACCTGGGCGTGGCGGACGACCAAAAAATGACGGACTGGCTGCAGCAGCGTCTGGGACGACTTGAACAGCGCGACACGGCAATGTTGCACCGTTTGCTGCACGATATTGAAAAAAAACTGGCCGAGTAAAATGCTGCCATACGTTTTTAGTATGGCTGAACTGTCTGATATCAGGGGTTGCTTTTGGGGGAATCGGATGAAAATAAATCCGCAAACAGCGGGTCATCAGAGTGAGCGAATCTGTGATCAAATTAAAAATTCGTTGACTTAGCAGGGCCAATCCTTTAACCCTAAAAGAATAGAGCACAGACAGATAATAATGACAGAGCACACAACATCCATGAAACGCATCAGCATTACCACCATTACAACAACCACCATCATTACCACAGGTAACGATGCGGGCTGACGCGTACAGGAAAAACAAAAAAAAGCCCGCACCTGAACAGTGCGGGCTTTTTTTTCGGCTAAAGGAAACGAGGTAGAACCATGCGAGTGTTGAAGTTCGGCGGTACATCAGTGGCAAATGCAGAACGTTTTCTGCGTGTTGCCGATATCCTGGAGAGTAACGCCAGGCAGGGGCAGGTTGCTACCGTGCTCTCTGCCCCGGCAAAAATCACTAATCATCTGGTGGCGATGATTGAGAAGACCATCGGTGGCCAGGATGCGCTTGTGAACATCAGCGATGCCGAGCGTATTTTCGCCGAGCTGCTGCAGGGGCTGGCTGAGGCTCAGCCCGGCTTCCCACTCGCGAAGCTGAAAACCGTTGTTGAGCAAGAGTTCGCGCAAATTAAACACGTGCTGCACGGCATTAGCCTGCTCGGCCAGTGCCCGGACAGCATCAATGCGGCGCTGATCTGCCGTGGTGAAAAACTTTCTATCGCCATCATGGCGGGCCTGCTGAGCGCACGCGGCCACAACGTGACGGTGATTGACCCGGTTGAAAAACTGCTGGCTGTGGGCCACTACCTCGAATCCACCGTCGATATTGCCGAATCGACCCGCCGCATTGCCGCGAGCAAAATTCCTGCCGACCACATGATCCTGATGGCGGGCTTCACCGCCGGCAACGAGAAAGGCGAACTGGTGGTGTTGGGCCGTAACGGCTCGGACTACTCTGCGGCCGTGCTGGCGGCGTGCTTACGCGCAGACTGCTGCGAAATCTGGACCGACGTCGACGGGGTTTACACCTGCGACCCGCGCCAGGTGCCGGACGCCAGGCTGCTGAAATCGATGTCGTATCAGGAAGCGATGGAGCTTTCCTACTTCGGCGCCAAAGTGCTGCACCCGCGTACCATCTCCCCAATTGCCCAGTTCCAGATCCCTTGCCTGATCAAAAACACCGGTAACCCGCAGGCACCGGGCACCCTGATAGGTGCCAGCACTGATGAAGATGGCCTGCCGGTGAAGGGCATTTCTAACCTCAACAACATGGCGATGTTCAGCGTCTCCGGCCCTGGCATGAAGGGGATGGTCGGCATGGCGGCGCGCGTATTTGCCGCGATGTCGCGCAACGGGATCTCCGTGGTGCTGATCACCCAGTCCTCATCCGAGTACAGCATCAGCTTCTGCGTACCGCAGATAGACTGCCTGCGCGCGCGCCGTGCGCTGGAAGAGGAGTTTTATCTGGAGCTGAAAGAGGAGCTGCTGGAGCCGCTTTCTATTCAGGAGCGTCTGGCGATCATCTCCGTGGTCGGCGACGGAATGCGCACCCTGCGCGGTATCTCCGCCAAATTCTTCGCCGCGCTGGCCCGCGCCAATATCAACATTGTGGCGATTGCTCAGGGGTCGTCTGAGCGTTCAATTTCTGTGGTCGTGGATAACGACGACGCTACCACCGGTGTGCGCGTGGTCCACCAGATGTTGTTCAACACCGATCAGGTCATTGAGCTGTTCCTGATTGGCGTCGGCGGCGTCGGCGGGGCGCTGCTGGAGCAGGTGAAGCGCCAGCAGGAGTGGCTGAAGAAGAAGCATATCGATCTGCGCGTGTGCGGCATTGCGAACTCGAAAGCGCTGCTGACCAACGTCCACGGGCTGAATCTGGAAAACTGGCAGGCCGAGCTGAGCGGCGCCAACGAGCCGTTCAATCTGGGCCGCCTGATCCGCCTGGTGAAAGAGTATCACCTGCTTAACCCGGTGATTGTCGACTGTACTTCCACTCAGGCGGTGGCCGACCAGTACGCCGATTTCCTGCGCGAAGGCTTCCACGTGGTGACGCCAAATAAAAAGGCCAACACCTCGTCGATGGATTACTACCATCAGCTGCGCCTGGCGGCGAGCAAGTCGCGCCGCAAGTTCCTGTATGACACCAACGTCGGCGCCGGCCTGCCGGTCATCGAAAACCTGCAAAACCTGCTCAACGCGGGCGATGAACTGCAGCGTTTCTCCGGCATCCTCTCCGGCTCGTTATCCTTCATCTTCGGCAAGCTGGAAGAGGGGATGAGCCTGTCGGAGGCGACCCGCGCCGCGCGCGAACTGGGCTATACCGAGCCGGACCCGCGCGATGATCTTTCCGGCATGGACGTGGCGCGCAAGCTGCTGATCCTGGTCCGTGAAACCGGCCGCGAGCTGGAACTGTCGGATATCGTTATTGAACCGGTGCTGCCCGCCGGGTTTGACGACAGCGGGGATGTCAGCACCTTTATGACCCATTTACCGCAGCTCGACGACGCTTTTGCCGCGCGCGTGGCGAAAGCCCGTGATGAAGGTAAGGTATTGCGCTATGTTGGCAATATTGAAGAGGATGGCGTTTGCCGCGTGAAGATTGCCGAAGTGGATGGCAACGATCCGCTGTATAAAGTGAAAAACGGCGAGAACGCCCTGGCGTTTTACAGCCACTATTATCAACCATTACCGCTGGTGCTTCGCGGCTATGGTGCAGGGAACGACGTCACGGCGGCGGGTGTGTTTGCCGATCTGCTGCGTACCCTGTCATGGAAGTTAGGAGTTTAACATGGTCAAAGTTTATGCCCCGGCTTCCAGCGCCAATATGAGCGTCGGGTTTGATGTGCTGGGCGCGGCGGTGACGCCGGTGGACGGTTCGCTGTTGGGCGATACGGTGACGGTGGAAGCGGCAGAGAGCTTCAGCCTGCACAACGTGGGCCGCTTCGCCAGCAAGCTGCCGTCGGACCCGCGCGAGAATATTGTTTATCAGTGCTGGGAAAGGTTCTGTCAGGAGATCGGCAAAAACGTGCCGGTCACCATGACCCTGGAAAAAAGCATGCCGATTGGCTCGGGTCTCGGCTCCAGCGCCTGCTCCGTGGTTGCTGCACTGGTGGCGATGAACGAACACTGCGGAAAGCCGCTGAACAACAACCGCCTGCTGGGGTTAATGGGCGAGCTGGAAGGGCGCATCTCCGGCAGTATTCATTATGATAACGTGGCACCGTGCTTCCTCGGCGGTATGCAGCTGATGATTGAAGAAAATGGCATCATCAGCCAGCAGGTGCCAGGGTTTGACGAGTGGCTGTGGGTGCTGGCCTATCCGGGCATTAAGGTCTCCACCGCCGAAGCGCGCGCGATCCTGCCCGCGCAGTATCGTCGTCAGGACTGTATCGCCCACGGGCGTCATCTGGCAGGCTTTATTCACGCCTGCTATACCCGACAGCCGCAGCTGGCGGCGAAACTGATGAAAGATGTCATTGCCGAGCCGTATCGCACTAAGCTGCTGCCCGGCTTCAACGAGGCGCGAGAAGCGTCACTGGATATTGGCGCGCAGGCGTGCGGCATCTCCGGCTCCGGCCCGACGCTGTTCGCCCTGTGCGATAAGCCTGACACCGCGCAGCGCGTGGCGGACTGGCTCACGAAACACTACCTGCAAAATCAGGAAGGCTTTGTTCATATTTGCCGTCTGGACACGGCTGGCGCACGAGTACTGGGATAAATAATGAAACTCTACAACCTTAAAGATCATAACGAGCAGGTCAGCTTCGCGCAGGCGGTGACTCAGGGGCTGGGCAAAAATCAGGGGCTGTTCTTCCCGCACGACCTGCCGGAATTTCAGCTCACCGACATCGACGAACTGCTGAAGCAGGACTTTGTCACCCGCAGCACCAAAATCCTCTCGGCGTTTATCGGCGATGAGATCCCGCCAGAGCAGCTGGAAGCGCGCGTGCGTGCGGCCTTTGCCTTCCCGGCACCGGTTAAGCAGGTTGAGCCGGACGTCGGCTGTCTGGAGCTGTTCCACGGCCCGACGCTGGCGTTTAAAGACTTCGGCGGCCGCTTTATGGCGCAGATGCTGACCCACATCAGCGGCGACAAGCCGGTGACCATTCTGACCGCCACCTCCGGCGACACCGGTGCCGCGGTCGCGCATGCGTTCTATGGCCTGAAAAATGTCCGCGTGGTGATCCTCTACCCGAAAGGCAAAATCAGCCCGCTGCAGGAAAAACTGTTCTGTACCCTTGGCGGCAACATTGAAACCGTGGCGATCGACGGCGATTTCGATGCCTGTCAGGCGCTGGTTAAACAGGCATTCGACGACGAAGAGCTGAAAGTGGCGCTGGGGCTGAACTCGGCTAACTCCATCAACATCAGCCGTCTGCTGGCGCAGATTTGCTACTACTTCGAAGCAGTGGCACAGCTGCCGCAGGAGGCGCGCAATCAGCTGGTTGTTTCCGTGCCGAGCGGCAACTTTGGCGACCTGACGGCGGGCCTGCTGGCGAAATCGCTGGGTCTGCCGGTGAAACGCTTTATCGCGGCGACCAACGCCAACGACACCGTACCGCGCTTCCTGAAAGACGGGAAATGGGCACCGAACGCCACGCAGGCGACGCTTTCAAATGCGATGGACGTGAGCCAGCCGAACAACTGGCCGCGCGTTGAGGAGCTGTTCCGCCGCAAGGTCTGGCGTCTTGGCGACCTGGGTTACGCTGCCGTGACGGACGAGACCACCAAAGCGACGATGCGCGAGCTGAAAGCGGTGGGATATACCTCAGAACCGCACGCGGCGATTGCCTACCGCGCTCTGCGCGACCAGCTTCAGCCGGGAGAGTATGGCCTGTTCCTCGGCACCGCGCATCCGGCGAAGTTCAAGGAGAGCGTTGAAGCGATCCTCGGTGAAACGCTGCCGCTGCCGAAAGAGCTGGCCGACCGCGCCGACCTGCCGCTGCTGTCTCATGAACTGCCAGCGGATTTTGCCGCGCTGCGTAAGTTAATGATGACGCGCGGGTGATGTTTTGTCGGGTGGCGCTTCGCTTACCCGACCTACAACGCCCACCGCGACCCCATTCGTAGGCCGGGTAAGCACAGCGCCACCCGGCAACAGCGGCACCGATCTGTAGGCCGGGTAAGGCGCAGCCGCCACCCGGCTTTTTTGTGAAGAAATTAAGGAGAAAAAACGCAGTAAATAAGCAGAAATTCCCAATAAATGCGGTCACTTAGCGTTTAGGATTGCAGAGAATAACATCCTCCATCCCCCTCACGTATTCTCCTTACATCGGCCCACGACGGGCAAGAATAATAAGGAGTTATCCATGTCGAAACTGAAACCTGCACTTATCGCGCTTTCACTGATGCTGGTCGCTCCCATGGCGGTACAGGCAGCTGAGATCACCCTCGTGCCTGCGGTAAAACTGCAGATTGGCGATCGGGACAATAACGGACACTACTGGGATGGCGGCCGCTGGCGCGACCATGACTGGTGGAAATCTCACTACGACTGGCGCGATAACCATTGGCGTCCGCACGATGAGCACCATGGGCACGATAACCACCACCACGATCGCCACGACGATCGCGGTCATGGCCCGGACTGGAAGCACCATTAACCAAAAACCCCGCCTGAAGGCGGGGTTTTGTTTTTACTGCGCGTGACGCTTAAACACCAGTTCACCTTTCCCCGACGCGTCTTCGTCAAAGAAATAGCCTTCGCTGTTAAACCCGGTCAGCTGCTCCGGACGGGTCAGGCGGTTTTGAATGATGTAGCGGCTCATCAGCCCGCGCGCTTTTTTGGCGTAGAAGCTGATCACCTTAAACGTGCCGTTCTTCTCATCCAGGAATACCGGCTTGATGATCTCTGCGTCCAGCTTTTTCGGCTTCACCGATTTGTAATATTCGTCGGAGGCGAGGTTAATCACCACGTTATCGCCCTGGGCTTTTAACGCCTGATTAAGCGTATCGGTGATGATATCGCCCCAGAAGTGGTAAAGATCTTTGCCTTTAGCATTTTCGAAACGGATACCCATCTCCAGGCGATACGGCTGCATCAGATCCAGCGGGCGCAGTACGCCATACAGGCCGGAGAGCATGCGCAGATGCTGCTGGGCAAAATCGAAATCGGCTTCACTGAACGTTTCTGCCTGCAGGCCTGTATACACATCGCCTTTGAAAGCGAGCAGCGCCTGGCGGGCATTGTCTGGCGTAAAATCCGGGTGCCAGTCGTGGAAGCGGGTCGCGTTCAGATCGGCAAGTTTGTCGCTAATGCTCATCAGCTTGCCGATTTGCGGAGCGGAAAGCTTGCGCGCCTCGTGGATGAGTTGTTGCGAGTAGTCCAGCAGTTCAGGCTGGGTATACCGCTCGGTGGCGAGTGGGCTCTGGTAATCGAGCGTTTTAGCAGGTGAAATCAGAATCAGCATATCCAGTCCTTGCAGGAAATTTAGGGCGACTTTACCAAAAAATCGCCCTGAATTGATCGATAGCTGTTATTGCCGCGGCAAATCATCCCAGGTACCCGGCGCGATCTGCGCCTCGATTTCAGGATAGCGCGCAGCATCAAACACCGGTGGCACCCCAAGCTTACGCTGGCGCAGGTAGTCCCGGGCGATCAGCGTCACCACCGGTGAGAGCAGTAAGATCGCCGTCAGGTTGGTGATGGCCATCAGCGCCATAATGACGTCTGCCAGCTGCCAGATCAGCGGCATGTGGAGCAGGGAACCCGTCATTACCATCGCGATAACGCACGCGCGAAGCCCGTTGCGTGTAGAACGCGAATCCAGCTTCAGGAAGATGAGGTTATTTTCGGCGTAGATATAATTCACCACAATCGAGCTGAAGGCGAACAGCAACACAATGAGTGAGACAAACCCTGCGCCCCAGTTGCCGACCATGTTGGCCAGCGCCAGTTGGATAAGCTGGATCCCGGCAATCTCTGACGAATGGGAATCGGGGCCAGCCAGCAGCACAATCATCGCGGTGGCGGAGCAGAGAATGATGGTGTCCGTGAACACGCCAATCATCTGGACGATCCCCTGGGCCGCAGGATGAGGAGGCCATGAGGCCGCAGCCGCAGCCGCGTTGGGCGTCGACCCCATGCCCGCTTCATTCGAGAACATGCCCCGCTGAAAGCCTGCCGTGAGCGCCTGACTGATGGTGTAGCCCAGCGCGCCGGAGGCCGCTTCGCGCCAGCCAAACGCGCTCTTAAAGATGCCCGCTACGATCTCCGGCAGCTGATCAATGTGCATCACCGTGACAATCAGGCTGGCTGACACCCACAGGAGTGCCATAACGGGCACCAGGAACTGCATCAGGCGGGCAACGCCTTTCAGGCCCGCGGTGATGGTCAGCAGCGTAAGGGCGGCCAGCATGACGCCGGTGACCCACTCCGGGCAGGCAAAGGCATAACGCAGGGCGTGAGCCACGGAGTTAGCCTGTACGGAATTGAAAATCAGGCCGTAGGCGAGGAGCAAAATGAGGGAAAACAGGACGCCCATCCAGCGCATACCCAGCCCGCGGGCCATATACCAGGCGGGGCCGCCGCGGAACTGACCATTTTTGTCCTTCTCTTTGTAAAGCTGGGCGAGCGAACATTCGGCAAACGAGGTCGCCATGCCGATAACCGCCGTCATCCACATCCAGAAGACCGCACCGGGGCCGCCGGCAGTGATGGCCAGCGCCACGCCCGCCAGATTGCCGCTGCCGACACGCGCGGCGAGGCTGGTACACAGCGCCTGGAACGAGGTCAACCCGCCGGGCTGAGGGCTTACACTGTTTTTCAGACTTCTGCCAAACTTGCGGATATAGCGAAACTGGATAAAACCGCTGCGCAGCGTGAACCATACACCTGCTCCCAGCAGCAGGTATATCATTATCGAACCCCAGAGAATTTCATTAATAAAGAAAAAGAAATCAGGCACTAACGTCCCTCTTGTTGATGCCAAAATGCATATGTAAGCGCTACCAGTGAGTGAGCATGCCGTTACTTAGCAGCCTGTTAATATTGCGAGTTTATCATACTCTGCCTAAGCGCACTGTCTGCGGTTGCGCTACCCCTCCGTCGTGTTATCATCAGGGCAGACCGGTTACATCCCCCTAACAAGTAAACCTGTCATTTTTCCGTTGCTGGCTCGCTGTCGGTAGCGTGAATTATCCAGGGCACGTTAAAAGAGAAACACTATCATGACGGATAAATTGACCTCCCTTCGTCAGTTCACCACTGTCGTAGCTGACACCGGAGATATCGCGGCAATGAAGCTGTACCAGCCGCAGGATGCCACAACCAACCCTTCTCTGATCCTTAACGCCGCGCAGATCCCTGAGTATCGCAAACTGATTGACGACGCTGTGACCTGGGCAAAAGGCCAGAGCAACGACCGCGCGCAGCAGGTTGTGGATGCAACTGACAAACTGGCAGTGAACATCGGTCTGGAAATTCTGAAACTGGTGCCGGGCCGTATCTCTACCGAAGTGGATGCACGCCTGTCCTACGACACCGACGCGTCTATCGCCAAAGCCAAGCGCCTGATCAAGCTGTACAACGACGCGGGCATCAGCAACGACCGTATCCTGATCAAACTGGCCTCTACCTGGCAGGGCATCCGCGCGGCAGAGCAGCTGGAAAAAGAGGGTATCAACTGTAACCTGACCCTGCTGTTCTCCTTCGCGCAGGCGCGTGCATGTGCAGAAGCGGGTGTTTACCTGATTTCTCCGTTCGTTGGCCGTATTCTGGACTGGTACAAAGCTAACACTGACAAAAAAGAGTACGCGGCGTCTGAAGATCCGGGCGTAGTGTCAGTGACGGAAATCTACGAATATTACAAACAGCACGGCTATGAGACCGTTGTGATGGGCGCAAGCTTCCGTAACGTCGGTGAAATCATTGAGCTGGCTGGCTGCGACCGCCTGACTATCGCCCCTGCGCTGCTGAAAGAGCTGGCAGAGAGCGAAGGCGCAATCGAGCGCAAACTGTCTTACACCGGTGAAGTGAAAGCGCGTCCTGAGCGTATCACCGAATCCGAGTTCCTGTGGCAGCACAACCAGGATCCTATGGCGGTAGACAAACTGGCGGACGGTATCCGTAAGTTTGCCATCGACCAGGAAAAACTGGAAAAAATGATCGGCGACCTGCTGTAATCATTTCGCGTGGCCGGGCTCCCGGTCACGCTACTTCTTTCGTACTCTGTCTGAATTCCCCCTCTGCGTGTATCATTCCCCATAGTCAGTACTTTTTTGAATGGAATGAACATGAATACCTTACGCATCGGCTTAGTGTCGATTTCAGACCGCGCCTCCAGCGGTGTTTATCAGGATAAAGGCATCCCCGCACTTGAAGAGTGGCTGAGCAGCGCCTTGACCACCCCGTTTGAGATCCAGACCCGCCTGATCCCGGACGAGCAGCTGATTATTGAGCAGACGCTGTGTGAGCTGGTGGATGAGATGAGCTGCCACCTTGTTCTGACCACCGGCGGAACCGGGCCGGCGCGTCGCGACGTGACCCCGGATGCAACCCTTGCCGTGGCCGATCGTGAAATGCCGGGCTTTGGCGAGCAGATGCGCCAGATCAGCCTGCACTTTGTCCCGACCGCCATTTTGTCGCGTCAGGTTGGCGTGATCCGCAAACAGGCGTTAATACTTAATCTGCCGGGCCAGCCGAAATCGATTAAAGAGACGCTGGAAGGGCTGAAAGGCGAGGATGGCAAGGTCATTGTCCACGGTATTTTCGCAAGTGTACCGTATTGTATACAGTTGCTGGACGGCCCTTACGTGGAAACGCACGACAATGTCGTAGCAGCATTTCGCCCGAAAAGCGCGCGTCGCGAAACAATCTCCTGAAATTAATCAATATGTGACATTAGCTGAAGTCGCGATAGCGTGGTAACCGTTTTACGGTATAGTCATCTTTTCTTTACGATTACTGTAAAAATTAATCCACATCACACGACAAATGGTTCGCTATGTCACATAACGCCCGATCTCTCAATCGACAGGACTATAAAACGCTGACCCTCGCGGCACTGGGTGGCGCGCTGGAGTTTTACGACTTCATCATTTTTGTCTTCTTCGCCGCCGTGGTGGGAGAACTGTTCTTCCCGGCGGATATCCCGGAATGGCTGCGTCAGGTGCAGACCTTCGGGATTTTCGCCGCGGGCTATCTGGCGCGACCGTTGGGCGGCATTGTGATGGCGCACTTCGGCGATCTGGTCGGGCGTAAAAAGATGTTTACCCTCAGTATCTTGCTGATGGCCGTGCCCACTCTGGCGATCGGCCTTCTGCCTACCTACGCCACGATGGGCATTGTTGCTCCGCTACTGCTGTTGCTGATGCGTATTTTGCAGGGCGCTGCAATCGGTGGCGAGGTGCCTGGCGCCTGGGTGTTTGTCGCCGAGCATGTGCCGGCGCGCCGCATTGGTATCGCCTGCGGCACCTTAACGGCAGGGCTGACGATCGGCATTCTTCTTGGTTCGGTGGTGGCGACCATCGTCAACACCAGCATGACGCAGCAGGCCGTCCATGAGTGGGGATGGCGACTCCCCTTCCTGTTAGGCGGTGCGTTCGGGCTGGTGGCGATGTACCTGCGCCGCTGGCTGCAGGAGACGCCCATTTTCCTCGAGATGCAGCAGCGTAAGGCGCTGGCGCAGGAGCTGCCGGTCAAAGCGGTGGTGGTACGCCACCGCCAGGCCGTGGTGGTGTCGATGCTGCTCACCTGGCTGCTGTCGGCGGGCATTGTGGTGGTGATTTTAATGTCGCCGGTCTGGCTGCAAAAGCAGTACGGTTTTGCTCCGGCGGTGACGCTTCAGGCCAACAGTATTGCGACGATTATGCTGTGCTTCGGCTGCCTGGCAGCCGGGCTCGCGGCCGATCGTTTCGGCCCCAGCCTGACCTTTATCGTGGGGAGCCTGCTGCTCGCGGCATCCAGCTGGGCGTTCTATCATCTTGCGGGAAGCCATCCTGAACAACTATTCGTGCTGTACGGCGTTGTGGGGCTGTGCGTGGGCGTCGTGGGGGCCGTGCCTTATGTGATGGTGCGCGCCTTCCCGCCGGAAGTTCGCTTCACCGGCATCTCGTTCTCCTACAACGTTTCGTACGCCATCTTTGGCGGGCTGACGCCGATTGCCGTCACCGTGCTGATGGGCGTGTCGCCGATGGCTCCCGCCTGGTATGTACTGGCGTGTCGCTGATGGGGCTGGTGCTGGGCATCTGGCTGCGTCAGAAACCGGTGAATGCACCAGTTCTGGCCGGATAGCAGGGCAGGCCGGGTGTTGGCGAAGCCGCCACCCGGCTGATGGATTAGTGCGAAGGGGTATAGCTCAGGATAATGTTGTCATCCGGAATGTGGGTGAAGCGGGTGATAATGGTGTGGTAATCCGCCAGCGGGTCGACATCCTTAAATTGCGTTGGATAGAAGATTTTGCTCAGCGCCTCAATGGCGATGATGTTGTACGGGTTGTTGTAGAAGTGGTGATAGAGCGCGCCGGTGTGGCCTTCCGCGACGGCCGGAATGCTCGACACGCCCTGACGCGATAACAGCGCAGTGAACGCCGCGGTCACGTCGCCAGCCGGGACGTTATAGCCGAACGGGATCACCGCCGTGCCTTTACCCGGGCGTTTAGATCCGGTCATCAGGTAGTAATCCGGGTTCATCGAGATAATTTTTTCGACGGAGATATTCCCGGTTGCGCCCGGCAGCAGCTGTGAGCCAATGTTGATCCCGCCCGCTGCCTCGACCAGCCCGCCCCAGCCGTTGCGCGCATGGGTAAAGCAGCAGCCGTTATCCAGGCCACCGACACCGGCAATCGGCTCGATAAACACCAGGGGTTTTTTAGTGATGCCCGCCAGGCGCTGGTGGAGGGTGTCCAGACGCTGTTGATAGAAATCGATGTAGGCCTGCGCGCGCGCCGTCTGGCCCAGGACGTTACCCAGCAGGGCAATGCTCGGCAGGGTGTTTTCAACCGGATGTAGTTCGTAGTCAACGAAAATGACCGGTATATGCAGCGCGTCGAGTTTCTCCAGTACGCCGGTTTGCACCAGCGAAGGTTTGGCGCGAAGCTGGGCGATCATCAGGTCCGGCTGGCGAGAGATCACGGTTTCCAGATCCACGTTCCCCTGGTCGGAAAACTTCATGTCGAGGATCTTCTCTGCTTCCGGCCATTTTCGCTTCAGCACGTTCCAGGTTTCAGTGTCCTGCTTCTTCGGCAGGTTATTCCACGCCACCACGCTGGCAAACGGGTTGTCGCGCTCCAGTAGCGCCAGCGTGAAGATGTCGCGCCCGTCCTGCAAAATGATGTGCTGCGGCTTGTGTTCAATCGTGACCGTGCGGTTATCCAGATCTTTTACCGTGACCGGCCAGCTCTGCGCCTGGGCGATGAAAGGTGAAAGGAGCAGTGCCAGACCGCCTGCGGCGGCGAGAAGTTTTCTGAGCGTCATGTTTTCCCCGTCTGTTTTAGTAAGGCGTTAACCCGTCAACCACCACGTGCGGCAGCCCGCGCGAACAGTATTCAACCCGACCCTGCACGCCGTAGACCGTTGCCAGATTTGCAGCGTTCACTACCTCTCCCGGCGGCCCGCTGGCAATCAACTCGCCGCCTTTAAGCATCATGGCGTAATCGGCATGGCGCAGCGCAATGTTGATGTCGTGGATCACCACCACGGTGACGATATTGCGTAGCCGCGTTTCGCGCGCCACGATATCCATGACGTGAAACTGGTAGTTCAGATCGAGGGCGCTGAGAGGTTCGTCCAGCAGCAGCAGGTCCGGCTGGCGGATAAGAGACTGCGCCAGGCCAATCAGCTGTTTCTGCCCGCCGGAAAGCTGGTCAAGAAAGCTCATCGCCAGGTGCGCGACGCCGAGCTTATCAAGGATGGCGTAGGCCTCTTGCTCAACATTTTCACTCTGCTCGCTGCCGCTGGCCCGGCGGGCCACGATGACCGATTCCAGGGCGTGAAGGTGCACTCCCTGCGGCAAGGACTGCGGCAGATAAACCACCTTCTGCGCACGTTGGGCGGAGGGCATCGTCATCAGGTCTTCCCCGTTGAGGTGTAACGCCCCCTGGGCGGGATTGAGGTCAGCGAGGGCGCGCAGCAGGGTCGACTTACCCGAGCCATTGGGGCCGAGCAGAGCGGTAATTTTCCCGCGTGGCAGGCAGGGCGTATTCAGCCCGGTAATAATTTTTTTCTTGCGATAGTCGGTGTGCAGATCGCGAACGAGCAGGCCGTCGGTCATACGTTCCCCCGGTTACGAATAATGATGCTCAGGAAGAAGGGAACGCCAACGAGCGAGGTGACAATGCCGACGGGAATAATGACGCCGGGCACCATGTTCTTCGAGAAGACCGAGGCCAGCGACAGTACCAGCGCGCCAATCAGCATACTGCCGGGCAGGTAAAAGCGGTGGTCCTCCCCAAACAACATCCGCGAAATGTGCGGCGCGACCAGGCCGATAAAGCCGACCGGCCCCACAAAGGCGACGGTCAATGCCGAGATAATGCTGATGCGAAACAGCGTGGTCATGCGCAGTTTCTTCACGTTGATACCGAAGCTCACGGCACGATCTTCCCCCAGGCGCAGCGCCGTGAGTTTCCACGCGTTTTTCAGCGACAGCGGGACGATAATCACCAGCGCGACGGCCAGGATCGCCAGCTTATCCCAGGAGGCTCTCGCCAGGCTGCCCATCGTCCAGAAGACCAGCCCCTGCAGCGTATCTTCGCTGGCAACGAACTGCAGAATGGAGATCAGGGCGTTGAAGGTAAACACCAGCGCGATTCCGAACAGCACCACGCCCGAGGTGGCGACACGGGTCCAGCGGCTGATGCCGTCGAGAATAAAGCAGGCCAGCAGCGCAAAAACAAAGGCGTTGGCGGGAATAAACCATTTGTCGTCGATGCCGGGAATGCCCAGGCCAAGCACAATCGCCAGCGCGGCGCCGAACGAGGCGGCAGACGACACGCCGAGCGTAAAGGGGCTGGCAAGCGGATTGTTCAGGATGGTCTGCATCTCTGCACCGGCAAGCCCCAGCGCCATCCCCACGGCCACAGCCATCAGCGCGAACGGCAGACGAATATCCCAGACAATGACGCGCGTACCTGCGTCGGCGGCGGAGGCGTTGACGAGGGTGTGCCAGAGGGTCGAAACCGACATGCCGGACGGCCCGAGCGTAAAGTCGAGAAGCAGGGAGCAGACAATTAAAAGCAGAAGCGCGCCCGCAAGGGCGTATCGGCGCAGCACAACCCGGCGATAGTGAGAGGCAATGGTCGATTCGTCAGGCTTTACGCTGGCGACAAGGCTGGAGTTCATTGGATAACCTTATGCAACACAACAACATCGTGATGCCTCCCACCGTTCCTGTGGAGAGCGCTGCATGATATCCAATATCCCGGAGGCTCCGGCGACGATATTTAAAGTGATAATGCTTATCAATTCAATATTGAAATAACGGGTGTTTCATTGACGAACTGTTGGAGTTTTGGCGCAAAATTAAGCGAAGCGGGCAGGGGAGTCGTGCCTGCAGGGCAGGCACGACGGAAGAGCTATCAGTGTTTTTCACCAATCGGCAGCACAGTGCGGCCAAACTGCTCGTTCAGCACTTCGCCCATTGCCAGGTAGATAGCGCTTGCGCCACACACCAGGCCAACCCAGCCCGCGATGTGAACGATGCCTTCGTTATCCGCCAGGTGGCCAATCGCCAGCAGGGCGAACAGCACGGTCAGGCTCAGGAAGACGAACTGCAGCGCGCGGTTAGCCTTCAGCGTACCGAAGAACATGAACAGCGTGAAGACGCCCCACAGGCCCAGGTAAACGCCCAGGAAGTGCGCGTTTGCCGCGTCTGTCAGACCCATTTTAGGCATCAGCAGAATGGCGACCAGCGTCAGCCAGAAGGAGCCGTAAGAGGTAAAGGCCGTTAAGCCAAAGGTGTTGCCTTTTTTGTATTCCAGCAGGCCCGCGAAGATTTGTGCGATACCGCCGTAAAAGATGCCCATCGCCAGGATAATGCCGTCCATCGGGAACATCCCGATATTGTGCAGGTTCAGCAGGATGGTGGTCATGCCAAAACCCATCAGGCCCAGCGGAGCCGGATTAGCCAACTTAGTGTTGCCCATAAGTCCTCAAAAAAAATCATCATTAATATGGTGAAATGGTGAATCCCGCGTCAATTCTCCCTGACGGGGCGCGGCATCATAATGGGGACGCACCATGCCGTCTATGATCTGATCAGGGTGAAATTAAAATATTTTTTATCCTTCCCCCTTGATGGATGCCGTTGCGACCCCATCTTGTAAGCAACCGCAGTGTGTGGACCTGAAAAAATCAAATCTGGGCAGTTGAAAAAGCACGTTCTGCCCTTATTACAGGTACACAACCACATGTTGACTGAATTTTTAGTGGAGACGTTTAGATGGGTAAAATTATTGGTATCGACCTGGGTACTACCAACTCTTGTGTAGCGATTATGGACGGCACTACCGCACGTGTGCTGGAGAATGCCGAGGGCGATCGCACCACGCCTTCTATCATTGCCTATACCCAGGATGGTGAAACTCTGGTTGGTCAGCCGGCTAAACGTCAGGCAGTGACAAACCCGCAAAACACCCTGTTTGCGATTAAACGCCTGATCGGCCGCCGCTTCCAGGACGAAGAAGTTCAGCGTGACGTTGCTATCATGCCGTACAAAATCATCGCGGCGGATAACGGCGATGCATGGCTTGATGTGAAAGGCACCAAAACGGCACCACCGCAGATCTCTGCTGAAGTGCTGAAAAAAATGAAGAAAACGGCGGAAGATTACCTGGGCGAACCGGTAACTGAAGCGGTTATCACCGTACCTGCATACTTCAACGATGCTCAGCGTCAGGCGACGAAAGATGCTGGCCGTATCGCAGGTCTGGAAGTAAAACGTATCATCAACGAACCAACCGCAGCTGCACTGGCTTACGGTCTGGATAAAGAAGTGGGCAACCGTACTATCGCGGTTTACGACCTCGGTGGTGGTACCTTCGATATCTCTATTATCGAAATCGACGACGTTGACGGCGAAAAAACCTTCGAAGTTCTGGCAACCAACGGTGATACCCACCTGGGTGGTGAAGACTTCGACAGCCGTATGATCAACTACCTCGTTGACGAGTTTAAGAAAGATCAGGGCATTGACCTGCGTAACGACCCGCTGGCTATGCAGCGCCTGAAAGAAGCCGCTGAGAAAGCGAAGATCGAGCTGTCTTCCGCTCAGCAGACCGACGTGAACCTGCCGTACATCACTGCAGACGCGACCGGTCCAAAACACATGAACATCAAAGTGACTCGTGCGAAACTGGAAAGCCTGGTCGAAGACCTGGTGAACCGTTCTATCGAGCCGCTGAAAGTTGCGCTGCAGGACGCGGGTCTGTCCGTCTCTGACATCCAGGACGTTATCCTGGTCGGTGGTCAGACGCGTATGCCAATGGTTCAGAAGAAAGTGGCAGAGTTCTTTGGTAAAGAGCCACGTAAAGACGTTAACCCGGACGAAGCTGTTGCTATCGGTGCAGCGGTTCAGGGTGGCGTACTGACCGGTGAAGTGAAAGACGTACTGCTGCTGGACGTTACCCCGCTGTCTCTGGGTATCGAAACCATGGGCGGTGTGATGACGGCGCTCATCAACAAAAACACCACCATCCCAACGAAACACAGCCAGGTGTTCTCTACCGCTGAAGACAACCAGTCTGCGGTAACCATCCATGTGATTCAGGGTGAGCGTAAGCGTGCGGCGGATAACAAATCTCTGGGTCAGTTCAACCTGGACGGTATCAACCCGGCACCACGCGGCATGCCACAGATCGAAGTCACCTTCGACATCGATGCTGACGGTATCCTGCACGTGTCTGCGAAAGACAAAAACAGCGGTAAAGAGCAGAAGATCACCATCAAGGCATCTTCTGGCCTGAACGAAGCGGAAATCGAAAAAATGGTTCGTGATGCAGAAGCTAACGCTGAATCCGACCGTAAGTTCGAAGAGCTGGTTCAGACCCGTAACCAGGGTGACCATCTGCTGCACAGCACCCGTAAGCAGGTTGAAGAAGCAGGCGATAAACTGCCAGCAGAAGACAAAACGGCTATCGAGACTGCACTGAGCGCGCTGGAAACCTTGCTGAAAGGCGAAGACAAAGCGGACATCGAAGCGAAGATGCAGGAGCTGGCACAGGCTTCTCAGAAGCTGATGGAAATCGCACAGCAGCAGCACGCACAGCAGCAGGCTGGCGCTGATGCCTCTGCGAACAACGCGAAAGACGACGACGTGGTCGACGCTGAGTTCGAAGAAGTAAAAGACAAAAAATAATCGCCCTTTGAACGGGTAATTACTGGCACGGGCGAAGAGGTTTCCTCTCCGCCCGTGCACGCATGTTAGGGGCAGATAAAACAAGATGGCGAAGCTTGATTATTACGAGATTTTAGGCGTTCCCAAAACAGCGGAAGAGCGTGAAATCAAAAAGGCGTATAAGCGCCTGGCCATGAAATATCACCCGGACCGTAATCAGGGTGATAAAGAGGCTGAATCCAAATTTAAAGAGATCAAAGAAGCCTACGAAGTTCTGACCGATGCGCAAAAACGTGCAGCCTACGATCAGTACGGTCACGCGGCCTTCGAACAGGGCGGCATGGGCGGCGGCGGATTCGGCGGCGCGGGCGGCTTTGGCGGCGGCGCTGATTTCAGCGATATCTTTGGCGATGTCTTCGGCGACATCTTCGGCGGTGGTCGTGGTCGCCAGCGCGCGGCGCGCGGCGCAGATCTGCGTTACAACATGGATCTGACGCTGGAAGAAGCTGTTCGCGGTGTCACAAAAGAGATCCGTATCCCGACGCTGGAAGAGTGTGACGTTTGCCACGGCAGCGGCGCGAAGGCGGGCACCCAGCCACAGACCTGTCCAACCTGTCACGGTTCCGGTCAGGTGCAGATGCGCCAGGGCTTCTTCGCGGTACAGCAGGCGTGTCCTCACTGTCACGGTCGCGGTACGCTGATTAAAGATCCGTGCAACAAATGCCACGGTCATGGTCGCGTTGAGAAAACCAAAACCCTGTCCGTTAAAATTCCGGCTGGCGTCGATACGGGCGACCGCATCCGTCTGTCTGGCGAAGGTGAAGCAGGCGAGCACGGCGCGCCGGCAGGCGATCTGTACGTTCAGGTTCAGGTGAAACAGCACGCAATCTTTGAGCGTGAAGGTAACAACCTGTACTGCGAAGTGCCGATCAACTTCGCGATGGCCGCGCTTGGTGGCGAGATTGAAGTGCCAACGCTTGATGGCCGCGTCAACCTGAAAGTGCCAGGCGAAACCCAGACCGGCAAGCTGTTCCGCATGCGCGGTAAAGGCGTGAAGTCCGTTCGCGGCGGTGCGCAGGGCGACCTGCTGTGTCGTGTGGTGGTCGAAACGCCGGTTGGCCTCAACGATAAGCAGAAACAGCTGCTGAAAGAGTTGCAGGAAAGCTTTGGTGGGCCGACGGGTGAAAACAATAGCCCACGCTCTAAAAGCTTCTTCGATGGCGTCAAAAAATTCTTCGATGACCTGACCCGCTAATTCTCCGCTGGTCACTATCCTTTAAAAAGCCCGGAAGCGATTCCGGGCTTTTTCTATTTGTGGGTATAGCTCGGTAAAACTGAGTGTAGAGCCAATATTAATCTGATTTTCCCGATCTATATGGCTTGGTATTATGGTTTTAACGACGTATTCTGGGTAAAGAGAGAATTTAAGTGAAATTATTACAACGTTTCTTTAGCAACGAAGCCTCCGGCGGCGTGATCCTGATCATCGCCGCTGCGGCCGCGATGGCCCTGGCTAACATGGGCATTACGCGCGATCTCTACCATGCATTTCTGGAAACCCCCGTCGAGCTGAAGGTCGGGCCGCTGGAAATTAACAAGAACATGCTGCTGTGGATCAACGACGCGCTGATGGCGGTATTCTTCCTGCTGGTAGGGCTGGAGGTGAAGCGTGAGCTAGTGCTGGGTTCGCTTGCCAGCCGACAGCGTGCGGCGTTCCCGGTGATTGCCGCCCTTGGCGGTATGGTCGTACCGGCGTTGCTCTTCCTGGCATTTACCTGGCAGGATCCGGTTGCTCGCCACGGCTGGGCCATTCCGGCCGCCACGGATATCGCCTTTGCGCTCGGGGTACTGGCCCTGCTGGGCAGCCGCGTGCCGATGGCGTTAAAAATCTTCCTGATGGCGCTGGCCATCATTGACGATCTGGGCGCAATCATCATTATTGCGCTGTTCTATACCAGCGACTTGTCGGTGCTGTCGCTGAGCGTGGCGGCTGGGGCGATTGCGGTGCTGGCGTTGCTGAATATCTTCAACGTCCGCCGCATTGGCATTTATATGCTGGTGGGCGTCGTGCTGTGGACCGCCGTGCTGAAATCGGGCGTCCATGCCACGCTGGCGGGGGTGATTGTGGGCTTCTTTGTGCCGCTTAAGCCGCAGGAGGGCAAGTCTCCTGCACAACAGTTAGAGCATGTGCTTCAGCCGTGGGTCGCCTTCATGATCCTGCCGCTGTTTGCCTTTGCCAACGCGGGTGTTTCGCTGGCTGGTGTGACCCTTGATGGCCTGACGTCGGTTCTGCCGCTGGGCATTATTGCCGGGCTGTTTATCGGTAAGCCGCTGGGAGTTAGCCTGTTCTGCTGGTTGGCGCTGAAACTCAAGCTGGCATCGCTGCCGAACGGCGCGACCTTCAGACAAATTATGGCGGTGGGCGTGTTGTGCGGTATCGGGTTTACGATGTCGATTTTCATCTCGACGCTGGCGTTTGGCGCACATGCGCCTGAGCTGATTGTCTGGGCGAAGCTCGGCATTCTTATCGGGTCATTACTGGCCGCAGTAACAGGATATACATTGTTGAAAGTGAAACTGTCAGGGCAGGTTGCCCGGGCATAACGGAAGACCGGGAGAGGGGGACCTTCTCCCGGTAAACGATCAGGGAGCGAAGACGCGATGTCTCATTTGAATTACAACCATCTTTACTACTTCTGGCACGTTTACAAACAAGGCTCGGTGGTGGGGGCCGCAGAGGCGCTCTATCTGACGCCGCAGACCATCACCGGGCAAATCAAAGCCCTGGAAGAGCGCCTGCAGGGCAAACTCTTTAAGCGCAAAGGCCGCGGGATAGAACCAACGGAGCTGGGCGAGCTGGTATTTCGCTATGCGGACAAGATGTTCACCCTCAGCCAGGAGATGCTGGATATCGTCAACTACCGCA
Source organism: Enterobacter sp. 2VL (assembly GCF_005503595.1). Classification (NCBI taxonomy): domain Bacteria; kingdom Pseudomonadati; phylum Pseudomonadota; class Gammaproteobacteria; order Enterobacterales; family Enterobacteriaceae; genus Enterobacter; species Enterobacter sp. 2VL. Next base: position 205,559 of record NZ_SCNE01000004.1, on the reverse strand, counting down.
AGGAGTCGAACCTGCTCTTTGACGTAGGCGTGGCGGACGCGCTGTCGAAACGGCTGGTGAGCGGCGTGCTGGATGCCGCCGTGGTGGAAGATGAGCAAATTCATTTGCGTTGCTTCGAGTCCACCCATGAGATGCTGCTTGAGCAGCTGAGCCAGCACAAGCTGGATATGATTATCTCGGACTGCCCGATTGACTCCACGCAGCAGGAGGGGCTGTTCTCGGTGAAGATTGGCGAATGCGGTGTCAGCTTCTGGTGCATCAATCCGCCGCCGGAAACACCGTTCCCGGCGTGCCTGGAGGAGCGTCGCCTGCTGGTGCCAGGCAGACGTTCAATGCTGGGACGTAAACTGCAAAACTGGTTTAACTCCCAGGGACTGAAGGTGGAGATCCTCGGAGAGTTCGACGACGCTGCGCTGATGAAGGCTTTTGGCGAAGCGCATAACGCTATCTTTGTCGCACCGACGCTGTACGCGCACGATCTCTATTCGGCGAAGGGCATTACGGAGATTGGCAGGGTCGATAACGTGATGGAGGAGTATCACGCCATATTCGCCGAAAGAATGATTCAGCATCCGGCGGTGCAGCGCATCTGCAACCGGGACTACGCGGCGTTGTTTACGCCACCGGCACTCTGAAGGCATAAAAAAACCCGCGTTAAGCGGGTTCTTTAAACAAGCAACAACAAGTAGCGATTAAGCCAGTTTGTTGATCTGCGCGGTCAGGTTTGCTTTATGACGCGCTGCTTTGTTTTTGTGGATCAGACCTTTAGCAGCCTGACGATCCACGATTGGTTGCATTTCGTTAAATGCGTTCTGCGCTGCAGCTTTGTCGCCAGCTTCGATTGCTGCGTATACTTTCTTGATGAAAGTACGCATCATAGAGCGACGGCTTGCGTTGTGCTTACGAGCCTTTTCAGACTGAACGGCACGTTTCTTAGCTGATTTGATATTAGCCAAGTCCAACTCCCAAATATGATCTATGTGGACAATTCAAAGGCCGAGGAATATGCCCTCTTTGCCTTCTTTTGTCAATGGATTTGTGCAAATAAGCGCCGTTAATAAGCGACGCTATGTTACGTAGTGATGGCGCAGGATTCTACCAGCTTGTCTCGTGCGAATACAGCTTTTCGGCAGAAAAAAAAGCACCTCTAAGGCAGATTTTTTCGCTGTGAAAGGTCAGCATGATGAAATCATTACGGCTTTCTGTTTTGCGTGAACAATCGCCGGTTAACCTTAATCGCTGTACAAGGTATACTTTGGCGATTTTCACTGTTTTGAGCCAGACATGAAGCTGATACGCGGCATACATAATCTCAGCAAAGCCCCGCACGGGTGCGTGCTGACCATTGGTAATTTCGACGGCGTGCATCGTGGTCATCAGGCGCTGTTGCAGGGATTGCGTAAAGAAGGGGAGGCGCGTGGCCTGCCCGTTGTAGTGATGATCTTCGAGCCACAGCCGCTGGAGCTGTTTGCAGGTGAAAAATCTCCTGCCCGCCTGACTCGCCTTCGCGAGAAGCTGCGCTATCTGGCCGAGTCTGGCGTGGACTACGTACTGTGCGTACGTTTCGACCGTCGCTTTGCCGCGCTGACAGCACAAAACTTCGTCAGCGACCTGTTGGTCAAGCAGCTTGGCGTGCAGTTTCTCGCCGTGGGCGATGATTTCCGCTTTGGCGCTGGTCGTCAGGGTGATTTCTTGCTATTACAGAAGGCTGGTCTGGAGTACGGGTTTGACGTCACCAGCGCCATGACGTTCTGCGAAGGCGGCGTTCGCGTCAGCAGCACGGCGGTTCGCCAGGCGCTGGCTAATGACGAACTGGAGACAGCAGCAAACCTGCTGGGGCATCCGTTCACCATTTCAGGCCGCGTGGTGCATGGCGATGCGCTTGGGCGTACCATCGGCTTCCCGACGGCGAATATCCCGCTGCGCCGCCAGGTCTCCCCGGTAAAAGGGGTTTACGCGGTGGAAGTGACTGGCCTTGGCGATAAACCCTTTTATGGCGTCGCTAACATTGGCACGCGTCCTACTGTCGCCGGTGTGCGTCAACAGTTAGAAGTACACCTCCTGGACGTTGTAATGGACCTCTACGGTCGCCATATAGATGTGATACTGCGTAAAAAGATACGCAACGAACAGCGATTTGCCTCGCTGGATGAACTAAAAGCGCAAATTGCGCGAGATGAATTGACGGCCCGTGAGTTTTTTGGGCTATAAAACCGGCTTTAATGCCTACGTGATAAATACGGAACCGAGAATCTGATGAGTGACTTTAAATCAACCCTGAATTTGCCGGAAACAGGGTTCCCGATGCGCGGCGATCTCGCTAAGCGCGAACCGGGAATGCTGGCGCGTTGGACCGATGATGACCTGTACGGCATCATTCGTGCAGCCAAAAAAGGCAAAAAAACCTTCATTCTGCATGATGGCCCTCCCTATGCGAATGGCAGCATTCATATTGGTCACTCGGTTAACAAGATTCTGAAAGACATTATCGTGAAGTCTAAAGGCCTCACGGGGTTCGACTCGCCGTACGTTCCGGGCTGGGACTGCCATGGTCTGCCGATCGAACTGAAAGTTGAGCAAGAGTTCGGTAAACCAGGCGAGAAATTCACCGCCGCTGAATTCCGCGCGAAATGCCGAGAATACGCCGCCACTCAGGTTGACGGTCAGCGTGCTGACTTTATCCGTCTGGGCGTACTGGGCGACTGGTCGCACCCGTACCTGACCATGGATTTCAAAACCGAAGCCAACATCATCCGTGCGCTGGGTAAAATCATCGGTAACGGCCACCTGCATAAAGGCGCGAAGCCGGTGCACTGGTGCGTTGACTGCCGTTCTGCGCTGGCTGAAGCGGAAGTTGAGTATTACGACAAAACCTCGCCGTCTATCGACGTCGCTTTCGAAGCGGTCGATCAGGATGCCATCAAAGGTAAATTCGGTCTGCCTGACGTAAACGGCCCGATCTCGCTGGTGATCTGGACCACCACCCCGTGGACCCTGCCAGCCAACCGTGCGATCTCCCTCTCCAGTGAGTTCGACTACGCGCTGGTGCAGATTGATGGCCGCGCGGTAATCCTGGCGAAAGATCTGGTGGAGAGCGTGCTGAAGCGTGCGAACATCACCGAATACACCGTGCTGGGCACCGTGAAAGGGGATGCGCTGGAACTGATGCGCTTCAAACACCCGTTCCTCGATTTCGATGTGCCTGCGATCCTGGGCGATCACGTAACGCTGGACGCTGGTACCGGTGCGGTTCACACCGCCGGTGGCCACGGTCCTGACGACTACAACATCAGCCTGAAATACGGTCTGGAAATCGCTAACCCGGTGGGGCCAGACGGCTCGTATCTGCCTGGCACCTACCCGGCGCTGGACGGTATCAACGTCTTTAAAGCCAACGACATCATCGTTGACATCCTGCGCACCAGCGGCGCGCTGCTGCACGTAGAGAAAATGCAGCACAGCTATCCGTGCTGCTGGCGCCACAAGACGCCTATCATCTTCCGTGCGACCCCGCAGTGGTTCATCAGCATGGATCAGAAAGGCCTGCGCGCGCAGTCGCTGAAAGAGATCAAAGGCGTGCAGTGGATCCCGGACTGGGGCCAGGCGCGTATCGAATCCATGGTGGCTAACCGTCCTGACTGGTGTATCTCCCGTCAGCGTACCTGGGGCGTGCCAATGTCTCTGTTCGTGCATAAAGAGACGCAGGAACTGCACCCGAATACGCTGGAGCTGATGGAAGACGTGGCGAAGCGCGTCGAAGTTGACGGTATTCAGGCGTGGTGGGATCTCGACGCCCGCGACATCCTGGGCGCGGACGCAGACAACTACGAAAAAGTGCCTGATACCCTGGACGTGTGGTTCGACTCCGGGTCAACCCACTCTTCCGTTGTGGACGTGCGTCCTGAGTTTGCCGGTCACGCCGCCGATATGTATCTGGAAGGGTCTGACCAGCACCGCGGCTGGTTCATGTCATCGCTGATGATCTCCACCGCGATGAAAGGTAAAGCGCCATACCGCCAGGTACTGACTCACGGTTTCACCGTCGATGGTCAGGGCCGTAAGATGTCCAAATCTATCGGCAACACCGTTTCTCCGCAGGACGTGATGAACAAACTGGGCGCGGACATTCTGCGTCTGTGGGTGGCATCAACCGACTACACCGGTGAAATGGCCGTTTCTGATGAAATCCTGAAACGTGCCGCCGACAGCTATCGTCGTATCCGTAACACCGCGCGCTTCCTGCTGGCGAACCTTAACGGTTTCGATCCGGCGAAAGACATGGTGAAACCGGAAGAGATGGTGGTTCTCGACCGCTGGGCGGTTGGCTGTGCGAAAGCCGCGCAGGAAGATATCCTGAAAGCCTACGAGTCTTACGACTTCCACGAAGTGGTGCAGCGCCTGATGCGCTTCTGCTCCATCGAGATGGGCTCGTTCTACCTCGACATCATCAAAGACCGCCAGTACACCGCGAAAGCGGACAGCGTGGCGCGTCGCAGCTGCCAGACTGCGCTGTTCCACATCGCAGAAGCGCTGGTACGCTGGATGGCACCAATCATGTCCTTCACCGCAGACGAGATCTGGGGCTACCTGCCGGGCGACCGCGAGAAGTATGTCTTCACCGGCGAGTGGTACGAAGGTCTGTTCGATCTCTCAAGCACCGAAGCGATGAACGATGCCTTCTGGGACGAGTTGCTGAAAGTGCGTGGCGAAGTGAACAAGGTTATCGAGCAGGCGCGTGCTGATAAGAAAGTCGGTGGTTCTCTGGAAGCGGCAGTGACCCTGTACGCAGAACCTGAGCTGGCGGCCAAGCTGACGGCGCTGGGCGATGAATTACGATTTGTCCTGTTGACCTCCGGTGCGAAAGTTGCGGATTATGCCGGGGCGCCTGCTGATGCACAGCAGAGTGAACTGCTCAAAGGGCTGAAAGTCGCGCTGAGCAAAGCCGACGGTGAGAAGTGCCCGCGTTGCTGGCATTACACCACCGATATCGGCCAGGTGGCGGAACACGCAGAAATCTGCGGACGCTGTGTCAGCAACGTCGCCGGTGATGGCGAAAAACGTAAGTTTGCCTGATGAGTAAACCATTAAGTTCAACAGGACTGCGCTGGCTGTGGCTGGTTGTGGTGGTGCTGATTATCGATCTGGGCAGCAAATTCCTGATCCTCCAGAACTTCGCTCTGGGGGAGACGGTTTCCCTGTTCCCGTCCCTTAATCTGCATTACGCGCGCAACTACGGCGCGGCGTTCAGTTTCCTTGCTGACAGCGGTGGCTGGCAGCGCTGGTTCTTCGCGGGTATCGCAATGGGTATCTGCGTGGTGCTGGCGGTGATGATGTACCGTTCAAAGGCCACGCAGAAGCTGAATAACATCGCCTACGCGCTGATCATTGGCGGTGCGTTAGGCAACCTGTTTGACCGCCTGTGGCACGGCTTCGTGGTCGATATGATCGACTTCTACGTCGGCGACTGGCACTTCGCCACCTTTAACCTGGCCGATAGCGCAATTTGTGTCGGTGCGGCGTTAATCGTGCTGGAAGGCTTCTTGCCTAAACCGGCCGCGAAAGAGCAGGTGTAAGCATTAATGCCGGGTCGCGTGCAGCGATTCCGGCCTATAAAATTTGTGGCCTCCTGTTTGCCGGGTAAACGAAGCGCCACCCGGCAAACAGGCACCCCAAAACAAGCGAGCAATGTGCATGTCTAAATCCGTACAGAGCAACAGCGCAGTCCTCGTTCACTTCACGCTGAAGCTGGACGATGGCTCAACGGCCGAGTCTACCCGTAACAACGGCAAACCTGCCCTGTTCCGTCTTGGCGATACCTCACTGTCTGAAGGTCTTGAGCAACAGCTGCTGGGCCTGAAAGAGGGCGAGAAGAAGGTCTTTTCGCTGGAGCCGGATGCGGCGTTTGGCGTGCCAAGCCCGGACCTGATCCAGTATTTCTCGCGCCGTGAGTTTATGGACGCGGGCGAGCCGGAAATCGGGGCTATCATGCTCTTTACCGCTATGGACGGCAGCGAAATGCCTGGCGTGATCCGCGAAATCAACGGCGACTCTATCACCGTCGACTTCAACCATCCGCTTGCCGGGCGTACCGTTCATTTTGATGTAGAAGTGCTGGAGATCGATCCGGCACTGGAGGCCTGAAATGCAGATCCTGTTGGCTAACCCGCGCGGTTTCTGCGCCGGTGTAGACCGCGCTATCAGCATTGTTGAAAACGCGCTGGAAATTTACGGCGCGCCAATTTACGTGCGTCATGAAGTGGTGCATAACCGCTACGTGGTCGACAGCCTGCGCGAGCGCGGTGCCATCTTTATCGAGCAGATCAGCGAAGTGCCGGACGGCGCGATCCTGATCTTCTCCGCCCACGGCGTGTCCCAGGCGGTGCGTAACGAAGCGAAAAGCCGTGAACTGACCGTTTTCGATGCAACCTGTCCGCTGGTGACCAAGGTGCATATGGAAGTGGCGCGCGCCAGCCGTCGCGGTGAAGAGTCGATTCTGATTGGTCACGCGGGCCACCCGGAAGTCGAGGGCACCATGGGCCAGTACAGTAACCCGGAAGGGGGCATGTATCTGGTCGAGTCGCCGGACGATGTGCTGACGCTTAACGTCAAAAACGAAGCCCGCCTGTCGTTTATGACCCAGACGACGCTCTCCGTGGACGACACCTCAGACGTGATTGACGCGCTGCGTCAGCGCTTCCCGAAGATCGTCGGGCCGCGTAAAGACGATATCTGCTACGCCACCACCAACCGTCAGGAAGCGGTGCGCGCGCTGGCTGAACAGGCGGATGTGGTGCTGGTGGTCGGCTCGAAAAACTCCTCTAACTCTAACCGTCTGGCCGAGCTGGCCCAGCGTATGGGGAAAGCGGCGTTTCTGATCGACGACGCGACGGATATCCAGGAAGCGTGGGTGAAAAATGCAGCCTGTGTTGGCGTCACGGCCGGGGCTTCCGCGCCGGATATTCTGGTGCAGAACGTCATCACCCGACTGCAGGAACTCGGCGGCGGCGAAGCGGTTCCGCTGGAAGGGCGCGAAGAGAACATTGTCTTCGAAGTGCCGAAAGAGTTGCGTATCGATGCGCGCGAAGTCGAGTAACTGAGTTTTAATGAATGCAAAGCCAGGCCCGGAGCCTGGCTTTTTTGATCCACGGCGCAATTCCGGCACGGCATCACAAGGTTAATCGATTAATCTGCTATGCTTTTCAGGCTGTTCTCCTCGGGCCGGAGACACATATGAAACCTGACATTATCCAGCCACCGCAGGTGGACTGGCAGACCGGCGCGTTCGCGCAGGGTCATATCCTTCGTAAAACGACGCGCATTGCCGATCTGGCTGGCGTGTTTGCCTGCACCGACGCCTGGCAGAACGGCGACCCGCAACGGCCCGTTTACGACGTTGAAATCCTCGACGGTAATACGGCCGAAGGCAGCCTGTTCACTGGCGTAACCCATCTTCAGCCCGGAAAAGTCGGCAATGAATTCTTTATGACCCGCGGCCACTTCCACGCGCGCCGGGAGCAGGGGGAAGTCTATCTCGGGCTGCGCGGGACGGGATTATTGCTGCTGCAATCAGAGAGCGGCAAGGCGTGGCTGGAACCCGTGATCGCCGGTTCGGTACACGTCATTCCCGGCTTTACCGCACATCGTCTGATTAACACCGGCACGGAGGTACTCTCCGCGCTGGCGGTCTGGCCGACAATCGCCGGGCATGATTACGCGGCTCTTCAGCAGGGTTTTGCGCTGAGGGTGACGGAGGTGGACGGCGACATCCTGGTGCGTGAGGTGCAGCATGGCTAATTACGGGCTGGATATGCAGATACATCATCGGCCGCTCGGCTTTTCATACGGAGAAGAGGTCACAGGCCCGATGCCGGAGATCCGCCGTCTGGATCAGATCCGCTCGTCGCTGCGCGATCCGGACTGTCAGGGGCCGGAAGAGGTGTACGCTATTGCGATGGACGTGGCGCGAATGCAGGACAGGGATGAGCTGAGCAAACGGATGCTGCTGTTTGGCGTGGTGACCTATGCCGCCGGACAGCTTGGCGACGAGCCCGTGCGCAGCCAGGGGCATGTTCATCGCATCAGCCAGCACAGCGGCTGGTCGCCGCCAGAGCTGTATGAGATCTGGCAGGGGACCGCCATTATTTATATGCAGGAGCGGGTTGAAAACGATCCGGGCCGCTGCTTTGCCGTGATCGCTCACGAAGGCGAGAAGGTGCTGGTTCCACCGGGCTGGGGCCATGCCACACTCTCCGCCGATCCGGATGTTCCGCTGACGTTTGGCGCCTGGTGCGACCGGGAATATGGTTTTGAGTACGAGGCCGTGCGGGCGCATAAAGGGCTGGCCTGGTATCCGCTGATGCAGGACCGGCAGGTCGTCTGGCAGCATAACCCGCGCTATGCGCCGGGACGATTACAGGTCATCACGCCGCGTCGGTATGCTGAGTTTGGTATTACTGCGGAGCCCATCTATCAGCAGTTTGTTGCCGATCCGGCGCGCTTTCAGTTTATCTCCCGGCCCGATAAAGTCGCCGCGCTGTGGCAGAATTTTCACCCATAAAAAAACCGGGGCCAGTTGGCCCCGGTTATCGCAAGCATTATCCGGCGAAAAGCCCCGACGCCACGCCAGCGGCGGCCAGTACCAGCAGGAGCAGCATCGCCTTAACCGGTGACACACCGCGTTTCGCCATCAGGTACCAGGTGCTCAGTACCACCACCAGCGGCAGCAGCTGCGGGAAAATCCCGTCGAGCATCTGCTGAACATGGATATTAACCCCATCTTTGGTGATGAACTCCAGCCCGGTGCCCAGCTTCACATAGCTTGCCGCGACGCCACCCATCACAAAAACACCCAGCAGGGACAGCGCTTCGCGCAGGCGGGTAGATTTGCTGCTCACCAGCATTTCAACAGAGCCGGATCCCATCTGGTAACCCTTCAGGAACAAGAACCAGGAGCCAGGTATGATAATGGCAAGCCAGGCCACTATGTAGAACAACGGTCCCAGGGCGTTACCGCCTGCCGCCAGCGCCATACCGATGCTGAGCAGAATAGGGATCAACATGCCGGGGATCATCGAATCGCCGATCCCGGCGATCGGCCCCATCAGGCCAACCTTGAGGGTATTGATCGTCTCACCATCGATAGGCTCACCGTTGGCCTTTTTCTCTTCAAGGCCCAGCGCCATCCCGTTCACAATGGCGCCAATCTGCGGCTCGGTATTGTAGAAAGAGGCGTGGCGACGCAGCATTTCCCGCCGCTGGTCGGCATCCGGGTAGAGCTTTTTGGCGACCGGCAGCATGCTCAGGCAGAATCCGAATGACTCAAGGCGCTCAAAGCTCATCGACGACAGGTTGTGCATCATCCATGCCCGCCAGCAGCGGCGCAGATCCTTACGGGTCAGTTTACGTTCTTCCATCAGAATTCGTCCTCGTCATCGTCGACCGGCGCAGAGGCGACGGCCTTTGCGGATTCCGGTTTGTAGTTATAGTGGATCAGCGCCAGCAGCGCGCCAACGATGACCAGCGCAACCATGTTGAGCTTCAGGAAAACGATGCAGACAAAGCCCACCAGAAAGTAGATCAGCATGCTGTAGTCTTTGATGATCTGCTTGAGCAGGATAGCGATACCGACGGCGGGCAAGATCCCACCTAAAACGTTCATGGTAGACAGCACCACGGCTGGCAGGCTGTCCATGATGCCGCTGATATACTGCGCGCCGAAGTAGACGGCAATGAACGTTGGAACAAAACGCAGAATAAAGTTGGTCGCCTGGGGCCAGATGGCGCTGTTCAGATAGATCCCCCTCTCGTCGCCGCGCTCAAGGGCGTTATCCGCGCGATGGTTCCAGAAGGAGTTCAGCACCATCATCGTATTAAACAGAATGGTCCCGGCAATGCCGATCGTGGCCGCCAGCGCCACCGCCACTTCCGGGCCTTTACCCGACAGAATACCCAGCGCAATGGCCGGGTAGGCGACAAAATTCAGGTCGGCGGGCATTGACCCGCCCGGCGTCACCATGGCGATATAGACCGCCTGCACCGCCACGCCAATCATGATCCCGGTCTTAATATCGCCAAGGATAATGCCCACCAGCATGCCTGACACCAGCGGGCGGGTGATCAAATACCAGCCGCCGGTCAGGCCCAGCAGCCAGGGGCTGCTCAGCGCGCCCAGATAACAGAGCACGCCAATTAATGCCGCTTCGATAATCATCATTCGCTCCTTATTTCAGCTTTTGCCGGGCATCCTGCCAGCTGTAGCTGCTGGCATCCGGTACCAGACGAAATTCAATGAGATGCCCCTGAGCGTTAAGCCAGTCAAACGCCGCGATCTCCTCTGCGTTGACCGACTGGTTCGGGCCAATAGTGGTGGTCTCCGCGCGGGCGCTCATCGGGCCAACGTTGATTTTGCCGTTACTGTTTTTCAGGCTGATACCGGCCTGTTCAATGCGCTGCAGGGTGAGGGGCGATTTGCCAATAACGAAATAGCGCTTGTTGCTGGCGATGACCTTCGGCAATTTTTCAATCGCCGTTGCGGTATCAAAAAGCCAGACTTTGGTGTCGGAGACGGCACCTTTCATGACGGAAGAGAGAAGGGGATCGGCCGCCACGGCGTCGTCAATGGCCACGATACCGTCGCAGGGCAGCTCTTTGGCCCAGCGTGTGATGAGCTGCCCGTGGATCACGCGGTCATCGATGCGTACAAAAGAAATGCTCATAGTGGAGTCCTCAAAAGTCGTCGGATTGCACGGCAGAAGCGGGAGCAGCTACCACCAGCGTGGGTTGGGTGAGCGCCAGCAGCAGGCTGGCCGCGGCGTTCACGTCGGCAAGCGCGTGGATCTCATCGGTTTGCAGCAGCATCGGCAGATTAACCCCGCCCAGCACCGCCACCGGCGGCGTGGTATCTGGCGAAAAGGCGGCGCTGCTGGCGACGTTCCACGGTGTGCCGCTTTGCATATCGCACAGCACCAGTACACCCTCTGCGTGTTGTGAGGCCTGAGCCAGCACGCGGGCAAAGTCCTGCTCAAAGCCTTCAATTCCCGCCTCACCGGTGAGCGTAACGGCATAGCAGTAGGGCAGATCGCCGTAAACCATGCGGGCGCTGTCGAGCATCGCGTTTGCCATCGGCCCGTGGGAGGCCACAATGATGTTAATCATGCTTACCCCCTGACCCAGGCTTTAACGGTGGCGAGCTGCTGGCCTGAGCCTTTGCCCCACGGTGTAATTCGGTATTCCCCTACGGCGGCAGGAATGATAAACGTCTCAGCGTAATGCACGACGAAAGGCTCAAACGCGCCGCTCGGGCTGTCGACGCGCGCTTCGTCGCCCTCAACCAGATTAAGCACGTTGACGCCGCCTTCAGTGTGGTGAACGACCGGGCCGCTAAACCAGTGGCGGCGTGTTTCGATAAATTCACGTTCGTGCAGTCCGGTTCGTTCTTCACGCCAGCCTTCACCCTCCGCCACCGGTTCAATCCGGTTGACCAGGTGGTCATTTACCCATTGGGTATCGCGCTGCCAGTCGATAACCTGCTCGCCGTGATCGAGGTGAACCGGGCGCGGTAAGCCATCAAGACCCAGGCGGCCCCAGTCCCAGAGCTTAAAGGTGAAAATGTACGGGGTGGCGCTGATCTCAAGCACCATGGTGCCGGCACCTGAACAATGTACGGTTCCGGCCGGGATGAGAAAGTGATCGTGTTTTTTGGCGGGGATTTGATTCACAAAGCGTGCATCGTCGAACGGCTTTTCGCCCCGCGCGGCCTGGCGCAGATCGTCCATCATCGCCTCAGCCCGGGTGCCTGTTTGGGTGCCGAGATAGACCACGGCCCCCGGCTCGGCGTCGAGAATGTAGTAGCTCTCATCCTGGGTGTAATGCATGCCAAACTGCTGCTGAATGTACTCCGTCAGCGGATGCACCTGAAAACTCAGATTCTGCCCCCCGACGGTATCAAGAAAATCAAAGCGGATGGGGAACTCGGCCCCGAAGCGGGCGTGAACCTTTTCGCCCAGCAGCGCGCGCGGTTGCAACAGAACGACATCAATGGAGGGGATCTCGATCCGAACGTCGCCAAACCGCATCAGCAGGCTGTTTTCCTCGGGCACGCAGTCAAAACACCATGCGTAGTTAGGCTTCGCTGGATCGAGATCGAATCGTTGTTTCATCCACTGGCCGCCCCAGACGCCGGGATCAAAGAAGGGGACAACGCGGAACGGCTGTTGTGTGGTCTGCTTAAGCCCCGCGCGAAGTGCCTCGCCGCTGACCATGGCCGGTGCGTCGGCCTGGGTGGTATCAAGCAGGAAATCACAGCGCTTGAGCAGCGGCGTTTTGTGTCGGTCAAAGACGCGCCACTCAACGAAAAAGGCGCGTTTATACCGGCGCAGCATATCTTCAGTGAGGTTTTCAACACCCCAGTTGCCCAGCTCGCCTGCGCGCATGCGCTGCTGAATTTCCCAGCGCGGCATATCGGCGTACACCAGCACATCGCCTGGATGGACCAGAGCGGCACCGGCGCCATACACAATCACCAGTCCCGCCGCCTCGGCCACCTGCTTTTGCAGGGCCGTTAATGCTTCGGCATCAAAAAACTCGGCGAGCTGGTGGCAGGAGAGTACGCCAAACACGCGGTCATCCGTCAGGTTGCGGGCCAGCATCTCGCTGAGCGTGTGCTCGTCGCGGCGGGCCGTTTCGACGTTTATCCGCACCGCGTTGCCGAACCGGGCAAGCACATTACGCTCAAGCTCCTCCAGACGGACGCCAGGATAGCAATCGATAACCAGCACGGTTTTCCGGGACGTCAGGACCCTGGTGTTAAGCGCCGTAATAATGTCGTTCCACCCACGCCATGCGTGAGCGTCAAATCCCCGAACAGAGACTTCAGGATGTTTGTTATAAGGGGGATAAGTCATCGTTTCACTCCATTGTCGTTGAAACTAGATTAATCGATTAACCTTGCGATGGAAGAGTGGTTAACGCGATTAACCTGGCAAAACGGCGAGGAAAGGCGGTTTTATGGCGGGGAGTGTGAACCGCTTCACAGGGAATTAGACAAAAATCAGGTTATTCGATTAATCTGTGAAGAATAAGGGAGGAACAATGACAACTGTAACGCTGGCGCAGGTCGCTGAACGAGCAGGCGTGTCGACCGCCACGGTGTCGATGGTCTTGCGAAACCGGGGGCGGATCTCGCAAGCCACCCGTGAAAGAGTATTAAAAGCGCTGGATGACGCGGGTTATGTCTATAACCAGACGGCGGCGAATCTTCGAAACCGCAGCAGCAACCAGGTCGGGCTGCTTCTGCACGATATTACTAACCCCTTTTACGGCGAGATGACGGCCGGGCTGAGTCATGAGATTGAGCGTCACGAGATGCTGCTGTTTCTGGCGAACAGCGAAGAGTCCGGTGAGCGACAGCAGAAGTTCGTCGATTCGCTGATGCGTAATAACGCGTGCGGTATGGTGTTGTGCGCGGCCCGCGAAACGCCACAGACGTTTTTTGAGAGCCTCAAGCGTCGCAATATTCCCGCCATTATGGTGGTGCGGCCCGTTAACGATCCGGATTTCGACTTTGTCGGTACCGACAACTTTCTTGGCACCCAGATGGCGACCGCGCATCTGCTCGCCCTGGGACACCGGCATATTGCCTTTATCGGCGGGAGCCAGAGTTCTGGTACGCGTGCCCAGCGTATTGGCGGTTTTACCAGCAAACTGCTCGAAAAAGGTCTTTCAGCGGACTCGCGATGGATTGTCCCCAGCCTGGCGAGCCAAAGCGACGGCGCACGGGTAGCCGAGAGTTTGTTCCGCCAGTTCCCGGCGATCACTGCCGCGGTCTGTTATCAGGATATCGTCGCGCTCGGCGTGATGCAGGCGCTGCGTAAAATGGGGCGCGAGGTCGGGCGTGATTTTGCCCTGGTGGGGTTTGACGATATCACCGAGGCGGCGCTGGTTCAGCCTGCGCTCACCACCGTATCGGTAGCGGCAAAAGAGATAGGTCGTAAAGCCGGAGAGCTGCTCTACAGCCGAATTCAGGGCAATAACGAGCCGCCGAAACGTATCATTCTGCCGCCTGCCCTGGTGATCAGAGAATCATGCGGTTTCAGTTAGTATGTCTTTTACTGATATCGGCTGCGGTTTCACATTAATTTCTAATTATGGGCGTTTTTAGTGGCAGCCTTCGTGAGGGCTGGTTACTCTGAAAACGATTTACATCATTTTAACGTAAGAGAATAACTATGCATGATGCACAGATCCGTGTCGCTATAGCGGGCGCGGGTGGACGTATGGGTCGCCAGCTTATTCAGGCGGCACTCCAGTTGGATGGCGTGGCGCTTGGCGCGGCGCTGGAACGTGAAGGCTCGTCGCTGTTGGGAACCGACGCGGGTGAGCTGGCGGGGGCAGGGAAGACGGGCGTCACCGTGCAGAGCAGCCTTGAGGCAGTAAAAGATGACTTTGATGTCTTCATTGATTTCACGCGCCCGGAAGGCACGCTGAACCATCTGGCGTTCTGCCGTAAGCACGGCAAAGGAATGGTCATTGGTACCACCGGTTTTGACGATGCCGGTAAACAGGCTATTCAGGATGCCTCGCGCGATATTGCGATTGTCTTTGCGGCGAATTTTAGCGTGGGCGTAAACGTCATGCTGAAGCTGCTTGAGAAGGCGGCAAAAGTGATGGGCGACTATACCGACATTGAGATCGTTGAAGCGCACCACCGTTACAAAGTCGATGCCCCGTCCGGCACCGCGCTGGCGATGGGCGAAGTGATTGCCCAGGCGCTGGATAAAGATCTGAAAGATTGCGCGGTCTATGCGCGTGAAGGCCACACGGGTGAACGCGTACCGGGCACGATTGGTTTCGCTACCGTTCGTGCGGGGGATATCGTCGGTGAACATACGGCGATCTTCGCCGATATTGGCGAGCGCGTTGAAATTACTCACAAAGCTTCAAGCCGCATGACCTTTGCCAACGGTGCCGTTCGATCCGCATTGTGGTTAAAAGAAAAGGATAAGGGTCTTTTTGATATGTGTGATGTGCTTGATCTTAACAATTTGTAAGCATTATTACCCTTCGTGATGTGGTTATTGCAGTCGTAATTGATTGATTGCATAGGGCAATATTTTATTGCCCTTTTATTTTACCTGTTTAGCGGCTTTTAATCCGCTTAATCCATGAAAGTATGGGTTAACCTTCGTTTATTCGTTATTGAATTGTAAATTTTGACCATTTGGTCCACTTTTTTATCGCGTTGAGCGCACATTTCAATTTAACGCCTCCCGCAAGCGTTTTCCGCAGTGATTTGCCTGATCTTTTCGCCGCTTACTCTGCATTTCAGCCACCAGGCCTGCAAAAGACTAAGCAAAATATCCGTTTTAAGTTGACTTTTAGCCACCAAATCCCCAGAATGCCGCCGTTTGCCAAAAATCCGCTGGCAACACATTTGCATTGCTTCATAACGCGGTTATGAATTAATATGCAAATAAAGTGAGTGAATATTCTCTGGAGGGTGTTTTGATTAAGTCAGCGCTATTGGTTCTGGAAGACGGAACCCAGTTTATCGGTCGGGCCATAGGGGCAACGGGTTCGGCGGTTGGGGAAGTCGTTTTCAATACTTCAATGACCGGTTATCAAGAAATCCTCACTGATCCTTCCTATTCTCGCCAAATCGTTACTCTTACTTATCCTCATATCGGCAATGTCGGCACCAATGCGGCTGACGAAGAATCCTCTCAGGTACATGCGCAAGGTCTGGTCATTCGTGACCTGCCGCTGATTGCCAGCAACTTCCGTAACACCGAAGACCTCTCGTCTTACCTGAAGCGCCATAACATCGTGGCGATTGCTGATATCGATACCCGTAAATTAACGCGCCTGCTGCGCGAGAAAGGCGCACAGAACGGCTGTATCATCGCAGGGGATAACCTCGATGCGGCGCTGGCGCTGGAAAAAGCAAAAGCCTTCCCGGGCCTGAACGGCATGGACCTGGCGAAAGAAGTGACGACCGCAGAAGCCTATAGCTGGACCCAGGGGAGCTGGACGCTGGAAGGTGACCTGCCGGAAGCGAAACAGGAGAGCGAGCTGCCATTCCACGTTGTCGCGTATGATTTCGGTGCCAAGCGCAACATCCTGCGCATGCTGGTGGACCGCGGCTGCCGCCTGACGGTTGTCCCGGCGAAAACCTCCGCCGAAGAGGTGTTGAAGATGAACCCGGACGGTATCTTCCTTTCCAACGGCCCGGGCGACCCGGCACCGTGCGACTACGCTATCGACGCCATCAAAGCCTTCCTTGAAACCGACATTCCGGTCTTCGGCATCTGTCTCGGCCATCAGCTGCTGGCGCTGGCGAGCGGGGCGAACACCGTCAAGATGAAGTTCGGCCACCACGGGGGCAACCACCCGGTGAAAGACATTGATAACGACACGGTGATGATTACGGCTCAGAACCACGGCTTTGCAGTGGATGAAGCGACCATGCCGGCCAACCTGCGCGTGACGCACAAATCGCTGTTCGACGGCACCCTGCAGGGTATTCATCGCACCGATAAGCCAGCCTTCAGCTTCCAGGGCCACCCGGAAGCCAGCCCTGGCCCGCACGATGCCGCACCGCTGTTCGATCACTTCATCGAACTTATTGAGCACTACCGTAAGACCGCTAAATAATCAGGAGCTGAGAAGACCATGCCAAAACGTACAGACATAAAAAGCATCCTGATCCTCGGCGCTGGCCCGATTGTTATCGGCCAGGCCTGTGAATTTGACTACTCCGGCGCGCAGGCGTGTAAAGCCCTGCGCGAAGAGGGTTACCGCGTTATCCTGGTGAACTCCAACCCGGCGACCATCATGACCGACCCGGAAATGGCCGATGCGACCTATATCGAGCCGATTCACTGGGAAGTGGTACGTAAGATCATCGAAAAAGAGCGCCCGGATGCGGTGCTGCCAACCATGGGCGGCCAGACGGCGCTGAACTGCGCGCTGGAGCTGGAGCGTCAGGGCGTGCTGGAAGAGTTCGGCGTGACCATGATTGGTGCCACCGCCGACGCGATTGATAAAGCAGAAGACCGTCGCCGCTTCGACGTGGCGATGAAGAAAATCGGCCTCGATACCGCGCGTTCCGGCATTGCGCACAATATGGAAGAGGCGCTGGCCGTGGCGGCTGACGTGGGCTATCCGTGCATCATCCGGCCTAGCTTCACCATGGGCGGCACCGGCGGCGGCATCGCCTATAACCGCGAAGAGTTTGAAGAGATTTGCGAGCGCGGCCTGGATCTCTCCCCAACCAAAGAGCTGCTGATTGACGAGTCGCTGATTGGCTGGAAAGAGTACGAGATGGAGGTGGTGCGTGATAAAAACGACAACTGCATCATCGTCTGCTCTATCGAAAACTTCGATGCGATGGGGATCCATACCGGAGACTCCATCACCGTTGCGCCAGCCCAGACGCTGACCGATAAAGAGTACCAAATCATGCGTAACGCCTCGATGGCGGTACTGCGTGAAATCGGCGTGGAAACCGGCGGCTCTAACGTGCAGTTCTCGGTGAACCCGAAAACGGGCCGTCTGATTGTTATCGAAATGAACCCGCGCGTGTCTCGTTCTTCCGCGCTGGCCTCCAAGGCCACCGGCTTCCCGATTGCGAAAGTGGCGGCGAAGCTGGCGGTGGGTTACACCCTCGATGAGCTGATGAACGACATCACCGGTGGCCGCACGCCTGCGTCCTTCGAGCCGTCCATCGACTATGTTGTGACCAAAATTCCACGCTTCAACTTTGAGAAATTCGCCGGTGCGAACGACCGCCTGACCACCCAGATGAAATCCGTGGGTGAAGTGATGGCGATTGGCCGCACGCAGCAGGAATCCCTGCAGAAAGCGCTGCGCGGCCTGGAAGTCGGTGCCACCGGTTTCGACCCGAAAGTGAGCCTCGACGACCCTGAAGCGCTGACCAAAATCCGCCGCGAGCTGAAAGACGCGGGTGCTGAGCGTATCTGGTACATCGCCGATGCCTTCCGTGCGGGCCTCTCCGTCGACGGCGTGTTCAACCTGACCAACATTGACCGCTGGTTCCTGGTACAAATTGAAGAGCTGGTGCGTCTGGAAGAGAAAGTGGCAGAGCTTGGCATCAACGGCCTGGACGCTGACTTCCTGCGCATGCTGAAGCGTAAAGGCTTCGCCGATGCGCGTCTGGCTAAGCTTGCAGGCGTGCGCGAAGCGGAAATCCGCAAGCTGCGCGACCAGTATGACCTGCACCCGGTTTACAAGCGCGTGGATACCTGCGCGGCGGAGTTCTCCACCGACACCGCCTACATGTACTCCACCTATGAAGACGAGTGCGAAGCGAACCCGTCCGTCGACCGCGATAAAATCATGGTACTGGGCGGCGGTCCTAACCGTATCGGCCAGGGCATTGAGTTTGACTACTGCTGCGTCCACGCCTCGCTGGCGCTGCGCGAAGACGGTTACGAGACCATCATGGTCAACTGTAACCCGGAAACCGTCTCGACCGACTACGACACCTCTGACCGCCTCTACTTCGAGCCGGTCACCCTGGAAGACGTGCTGGAAATCGTGCGTATCGAGAAGCCGAAGGGCGTCATCGTGCAGTACGGCGGCCAGACCCCGCTGAAACTGGCACGCGCGCTGGAAGCTGCAGGCGTACCGGTCATCGGCACCAGCCCGGATGCGATTGACCGCGCCGAAGACCGCGAACGTTTCCAGCAGGCGGTTGACCGTCTGAAGCTGAAACAGCCGGCTAACGCCACCGTGACCGCGATTGAAATGGCGGTGGAGAAGGCGAAAGAGATTGGCTATCCGCTGGTGGTGCGCCCATCCTACGTACTGGGCGGCCGCGCAATGGAGATCGTCTACGACGAAGCCGACCTGCGCCGCTACTTCCAGACGGCGGTTAGCGTCTCTAATGATGCGCCGGTTCTGCTCGACCGCTTCCTGGATGACGCGGTAGAAGTGGACGTCGACGCCATCTGCGACGGCGAAATGGTGCTGATTGGCGGCATTATGGAGCACATCGAGCAGGCGGGCGTGCACTCCGGTGACTCAGCGTGTTCTCTGCCAGCCTACACCCTGAGCCAGGAAATTCAGGACGTGATGCGCCAGCAGGTGCAGAAGCTGGCCTTCGAGCTGCAGGTTCGCGGCCTGATGAACGTCCAGTTCGCGGTGAAAGACAACGAAGTCTACCTGATTGAAGTGAACCCGCGTGCGGCGCGTACCGTCCCGTTTGTATCGAAAGCGACCGGTGTACCGCTGGCGAAAGTGGCAGCGCGCGTGATGGCGGGCCAGACGCTGGCGCAGCAGGGCGTGACCAAAGAGATCATCCCGCCGTACTACTCGGTGAAAGAAGTGGTGCTGCCGTTCAACAAATTCCCGGGCGTTGACCCGCTGTTAGGGCCAGAAATGCGCTCTACCGGGGAAGTGATGGGCGTGGGCCGTACCTTCGCGGAAGCGTTCGCCAAAGCACAGCTGGGCAGCAGCTCCACCATGAAGAAATCGGGCCGTGCGCTGCTCTCCGTTCGTGAAGGTGACAAAGAGCGCGTGGTCGACCTGGCCGCCAAGCTGCTGAAACAGGGCTTCGAGCTGGATGCGACCCACGGTACGGCGATTGTGCTGGGTGAAGCCGGTATCAATCCGCGTCTGGTGAACAAGGTGCATGAAGGTCGTCCGCACATTCAGGACCGTATCAAGAATGGCGAATACACCTACATCATCAACACCACCGCAGGCCGCCAGGCGATTGAAGACTCCAAGCTTATCCGCCGCAGCGCGCTGCAGTACAAAGTGCATTACGACACCACCCTGAACGGCGGTTTCGCGACGGCGATGGCGCTGAACGCGGATGCCACCGAGAAGGTGATTTCGGTGCAGGAAATGCACGCGCAGATTAATAAGTAAATAAGCCAGCCCGGCAGCATTCGCTTGCCGGGCATTATCCCCCCTATTAGGAACCATCTGGTTTTCCATCCGCATTCAGTCAGTTAGCCTAGAATTAACAGGACGTTAATTACATTCAACTGACAAGCAGGGGAAACACCATGCGCAATAAACTCCTTATCACTTCTTTTCTGGCTGCCACTGCACTGTTTACCGTTGCGGGATGTTCGTCTAACCAGGCGGTGAAAACCACCGATGGCCGTACCATCGTGACCGACGGCAAGCCGCAGGTGGATGATGACACGGGTCTGGTATCGTATAAAAACGCCGAGACGGGCCAAACCGAACAGATTAACCGTGACCAGGTAAAATCCATGGGTGAACTGGATAACTAAAAAAAAGCCGTGGCGAGAGCCACGGCTTGTTGCATTTTGCGGTAAGTGATTACCAGCGGTGATTCAGCAGGATATGACCGCCGTAAGCGGCATAGCTGTTCTCACCCCATTCGCCGCTGGCGCGCAGCGAAATCGTGGTGGTGTCGTTCAGGTTGCCGGTCACGCCCAGCTCTAACTGGCCACGATCGTCTGGCGTATCGTTGCTGACGGTTTCATCGTTAAAGGCCAGATCGTTTTGACCCGCACCTTTAAGCCAGTTAACCGCAACGTACGGCTGCCATGCCTTCACGTCTTTCTGCTGGAAATAGCTCGATTTAACACCGAGACGACCGAAGAAGGTATCGTTATCCAGCGTGGTAACGCGTACGCCATCGCGGTCAGTATGGTTTTCCTGATCCAGATAGCTGTAGATCACCTGTGCCTGCGGCTCGATTTTCCAGGTGCGCTCGTTCTCTGAAGCGATAATCCATGCGTGACCCACTTCGACAGAGGCAGCAAAGCCTTCGCTATCGTAATCTTCGTCGTTACGATTGCTGGTCACTTTGTTGTTGTACCAGCTGTAGGCCGCCCAGGTATCAATGTAGTTGCCCAGACGCAGTTTCTGATCTTCCTGCCAGGTCGCATACAGCCCAACGTTAAAGCCATCCACTTTACCCTGCGCATCGCGGACGTTGTGTTTGGCGTCGGAATGCGTTTTCGCCTGGCCTGCACCGAACATACCCCCGGCACGGAGAATGCCGTTGTCCATCGGCTTGCTCATGAAATCGCTGCCCACCTGAAGGACGGTGGTGGTGGTGTCATAGTTAACCTTGTCACCGCCGGCGTCGTTTTCGTGATAACGGCCTTTGACGTACATCCAGGTGTTCAGATCTTCTTCGTTGCGGAAGGTGATCTGATCGCGGTCGTCACGTTTATGCAGGAACATGCTTTGCGCGGCAAGGTAGTTGCCAAGGTATGCGCCAACTTCCGGTGCCATCACTTCTGGCGCAGCGTTTCCACCGTTATCGGCATCGCCGCCGTTGTCAGAATTGCCACCGTTATCGGTATTACCGCCATTATCGGTGTTGCCGCCGTCGTCAGTATTGCCGCCACCGTCGGTATTGCCACCGCCATCGGTATTACCGCCGTCGTCAGGTTTATTGCCGCCATCATCTGGCTTATCCCCGCCATCGGTATCATCCGCCGGATCGTCAGACGGGGTGGCTTTCGATTCCAGATACCAGTTGCCGTCGCTGTGCTGATACAGGTTGTATTCGTATGCGCCTGCAACCACCGGTTTAGCCAGCGTCAGCTGTGCTTCGGAACTGCCGTCGACGCTGACGATCTCCATACCGTTAACGGTCTGCGCGCCGAGGCCACCCATATTGCTGACGGTCACGCCAGACTGACCGAAGCTGCTGCCGGTAATGGTGAGGTGGTCTGTCGGGGCATTATCAGCACCCAGTTCGCTGTTCATCACAATCTGGCTGCCGGCAGAGCCGGTATAGTCGCCGTTAATGACGAAGTTATTGCCCACGCTGTTGTTGGCTGCGCTGAGCAGAACTGTGCCGCTATTGGTTACGTTGCCATTAATGGTATCAATGCCTGACGTGCTCAGGGTGGCGTTACCCTGAACCGCGTTCCACGCGGCCAGCGTACCGCCGCTCAGGATATCAATGTTGTCGTTGACTTGTCCGGCAGACGCAAAGGTTGCGCCATTTTCGATGGTGACGGTGGCGTTACTGCCCTGCACACCGAGCTGTGCGCCAGCCGTAACCAGCGTGGTGCCGCTGTGTAAAACCGTATTACCGGTATAGGTGTTTTTGCCGCTAAGCGTCAGGGTGTGGGCATCCGCTTTTTCAATGTTGCCGCTGCCGGTAATGTCGGTAGCGTAAGTGAAATCGCTGCCCTGATTGAAGATGAGGGTGCCGTTGTTGGTCATGCCACCGCTCAGCGTGGCGGTATTCTGGCCGTTACCCAGCTGCAGCGTGGCGTTTTGAGCCACCAGCGTATTGCCGCTGTTATCGACATCGCCAGTCAGGATTAAATTACCGCTGTTGACCTGCAGGGCATCGCCAGAGCCGATAATATCGAGATCGCCCGACAGCGCCCAGCTTTCACCGTTCATTTTGACGGAGGCAAAGCCGTCGCCTTCATTGAGGCCGACAAAATTGCTGTCTTCGGTGCCTGTGCCTACAAACGTCAGGGTGTTACCGGTAGAAACGGTGGAGATGACATCGCCCGCCAGTGACGAGCCGGTGTCGAGTACCAGGGTGTTGTTTTTATTGCTGGCGAACATGACGGCAGCATTCTGGCCGCTCAGCGTTCCGCTGTTGGTGATATCGACTTTTGCATCACCGGTGACATTGATCCCATTCTGGCTTCCCTGAATGGTACCTGTGTTAATGGTTTTAGTATTGCCACCACTCAGCGCGACACCGTCTCCGTCTGTTCCGACAATTGACCCGCTGTTCTTCACACCAATGCCTGTTGCTGCACTCAGGCCGGTTTGACCTTTTATTAAGCCTGTAGCGGTATTACTGATATTTATAGCGGAGGAATCCTGACTAACAAAAATGCCTTTTTTCTCGCCGGTAATATTGCCGTTATTGTAAAAGTCACCCAGCATTGATGAAATATTTACGGCATTTCCGATCCTGGAGGATATTGTTGCTCCGACTTCATTATTGACGGTAATACTCTGCGCTCCGGTATTAATACTCATACCATCCGCAAAGCCTGAAATATTTCCGCGGTTTGTTATGCTTGAGACCTTGATGCCGGAGACGGTAACGGCCGCTGCGGTGCCGGCTGAGGATATAGTGACATCTTTATTAACGGTATATTCAGCGTCAGCGGAAAATTCTTGCGGGACAGAAGTGGACTGGTCGATCGTACCTGCTGAGGCCATCATCGGAGTGAAAATCAGCAGGGCAGGGAATATTTTCCCCAGGGTTATCGTGGTCCTGTTTAATACAAAATATTTATTACTCATGTGCACATCCATTTGAAAGAAAAGACGATAGGCGAATGAATTAAACCAGTCTTTTTACATGTAGAATAGTTTGGCTTAGGGAAGGAAACGCAAAATTATTATTTTTTCAATGTGTTATGTATACTTTATTTTATTAAATATGCTTTTTAATATATCTAAATATGTTGACACCAATGATCATTAATCATTAATTAATTCACTTAATCAATATATCGAAAAGGGACTCACAGGGGGGCAAGGGGCTGGAAGCCGCGGGTGGCAATACTTGCCTTTTTGTTTAGCGCTGCCTTTACGCTCTTTCGGCTGCCAACGTAACTGTCTACACTCACTGCTACCAGACAAGAAGAAAGTGAAAACAGGCCCATCGATGATTTTAATTATTTATGCGCATCCTTATCCGCATCATTCACATGCGAACAAAAGGATGCTTGAACAGGCAGGGAGCCTCGACGGAGTGGAAATCCGCTCTCTCTATCAACTTTACCCCGACTTTAATATTGATATTGCCGCCGAACAGGAGGCGCTGTCGCGTGCCGATCTGATTATCTGGCAGCATCCGATGCAGTGGTACAGCACGCCGCCGCTTCTGAAGCTGTGGATCGATAAAGTCTTCTCCCACGGCTGGGCATATGGCCACAACGCTAATGCTCTTAAGGGGAAAAGCCTGATGTGGGCCGTAACGACCGGCGGGGGGGAGAGTCATTTTGATATTGGGGCTTTCCCGGGCTTTGACGTATTGGCCCAACCGCTGCAGGCAACCGCGCTGTATTGTGGAATGAACTGGCTCCCACCATTTGCGATGCACTGTACCTTTGTCTGCGACGATGAAACGCTGCAGGCGCAGGCCCGTCATTATAAACAACGCTTACTTGAGTGGCAGGAGACGCAAAATGGATAGCCATACGCTTATACAGGCGCTGATATACCTTGGCGCGGCGGCGCTGATTGTGCCCGTGGCGGTGCGCCTTGGGTTAGGGTCCGTGCTGGGTTATCTGATTGCGGGCTGCGTCATCGGGCCGTGGGCGCTGCGTCTGGTCACCGATGCCGAGTCGATTCTTCACTTCGCTGAAATTGGCGTCGTGCTGATGCTATTCGTGATTGGCCTCGAGCTGGATCCACGGCGCCTCTGGAAATTACGCGCATCGGTATTTGGCGGCGGGGCATTGCAGATGGTGGCCTGTGGCCTGCTGCTCGGCGGGTTCTGCATTGTGCTGGGAATGGACTGGAAAGTGGCCGCGCTGATTGGCATGACCCTGGCGCTCTCCTCGACGGCCATTGCCATGCAGGCGATGAACGAACGCAACCTGACGGTCTCTCAGATGGGACGCAGCGCGTTCTCGGTGCTGCTGTTCCAGGACATTGCCGCCATTCCGCTGGTGGCGATGATCCCGCTGCTGGCCGCCAGCGGCGCATCAACGACGCTGGGCGCATTTGCCCTGTCGGCGCTTAAAGTCGTCGCTGCGCTGACGCTGGTGATCCTGCTTGGTCGATACGTCACCCGTCCGCTGCTGCGCTTTGTTGCCCGCTCGGGCCTGCGCGAAGTCTTCAGCGCCGTGGCGTTGTTCCTGGTGTTTGGCTTTGGCCTGCTGCTGGAGGAGGCCGGGCTGTCAATGGCGATGGGCGCGTTCCTCGCGGGCGTACTGCTGGCAAGCTCCGAATACCGACATGCGCTGGAAAGCGATATTGAGCCGTTTAAAGGGCTGCTGCTGGGGCTGTTTTTCATCGGGGTGGGTATGTCGATCGACTTCGGTACCCTGGTTACGCACCCGCTGCGGATCATCATTCTGCTGGTCGGTTTCCTGGTCATTAAAATGGCGATGCTGTGGCTGATCGCCCGTCCGCTGAAGGTGCCCAGTAAACAGCGCCGCTGGTTTGCCGTGCTGTTGGGGCAGGGCAGCGAATTCGCCTTTGTGGTGTTTGGCGCGGCCCGGATGGCCAATGTCCTCGATCCTGAGTGGGCGAAAGCGCTGACGCTTGCCGTGGCGCTGTCGATGGCGGCCACGCCGATCCTGCTGGTGCTGCTGACGCGTCTGGAAAAATCGGGCAGCGAGCAGGAACGCGAGGCGGATGAGATCGACGAGGAGCAGCCGCGTGTGATCATCGCCGGTTTTGGCCGTTTTGGGCAGATCACCGGACGTCTCCTGTTGTCGAGCGGTGTAAAGATGGTGATCCTCGATCATGACCCCGATCACGTCGAGACCCTGCGTAAATTCGACATGAAGGTCTTCTACGGCGATGCGACCCGGGTCGATCTGCTGGAGTCTGCCGGTGCGGCGAGGGCGGAGGTGCTGATCAACGCCATTGACGATCCGCAAACCAGCCTGCAGATGGTTGAACTGGTGAAAGAACATTTCCCGAACCTGACCATTATTGCCCGCGCCCGTGACGTCGACCACTACATTCAGCTGCGTCAGGCCGGGGTGGCTGCGCCAGAGCGTGAAACGTTCGAAGGCGCGCTGAAATCGGGCCGCATGGCGCTGGAAAGTCTTGGTCTGGGAGCCTATGAAGCGCGCGAGCGTGCCGATCTGTTCCGCCGGTTCAATACCGGGATGGTGGAAGAGATGGTTGAGATGGCGGGCAGTACGGACACTGAACGCGCGGCGGTATTTAAACGTACCAGTGCGATGCTGACGGAAATCATCAGCGAAGACCGCAACCACCTCTCCCTGACCCAGCGTCACGGCTGGCAAGGCACGGAAGAGGGCAAGCATACCGGCGATCCGCAGGATGAACCGGAGAGTAAACCGTCCGCGTGAAGTGGAGTTGCCAGCAATATTAAAAAATTTCTTTTTCTTTACCCTGCCGCCAGTCGACGAAAGATTAAGCTTTCCGTATAGTGGCGGCAATTTTTTGTATCCGGGAAATTTTTAATGATCAGTCTGATTGCAGCGCTGGCGGTAGACCGCGTTATCGGCATGGAGAATGCCATGCCGTGGAACCTGCCTGCCGATCTCGCATGGTTTAAACGTACGACGTTGAACAAGCCGGTAGTGATGGGCCGCCTGACCTGGGAGTCAATCGGTCGTCCATTACCGGGCCGTAAAAATATCGTTATCAGCAGCCAGCCGGGCACGGACGATCGCGTTGAATGGGTAAAATCCGTCGACGAAGCGATTGCCGCGTGTGGCGATGCCGAAGAGATCATGGTGATCGGCGGTGGGCGTGTGTATGAGCAGTTCCTGCCAAAAGCGCAGAAGCTGTATCTGACCCACATTGATGCGGAAGTGGAAGGGGACACCCATTTCCCGGATTACGATCCGGACGAGTGGGAGTCGGTGTTCAGTGAATTCCACGACGCTGATGCACAGAATTCGCATAGCTACTGCTTCGAGATTCTGGAACGTCGTTAAGCGATAACCCTCTCCTTCCGGAGAGGGTTTCAAACGTCAGGAGGCGACCGCCTCACCTTCTCCTGTGTTCAGCTGTCGGTTGGACGGCTGCACAAAATAGGTTTTATCTTCCCAGCGCAGACAGGTCAAATCGCCACCCCAGCAGCATCCCGTATCCAGACCGTAAATGCCCTCCGGCGTGCCTTTTCCTTCCAGTGACGCCCAGTGACCAAACACGACGCTGTAGTCATGCGTGACCGGCCCCGGAATGGCGAACCAGGGTTTAAGCGGCGCAGGGGCGCTTTCAGGCGTCTCTTTACAGTACATATCCAGCTGCCCGTTCGGGAAGCAGAAGCGCATGCGCGTGAAAGCGTTAGTGATAAAGCGCAAACGCGCGAGGCCGCTGAGATCGTCGCTCCAGTTATTCGGCATATCGCCGTACATGGCATCGAGAAAGAACGGGTAAGAGTCGCTCGCCAGCACCGCTTCGGCGTCGCGCGCGCAGGTTTTTGCAGTCTCGATATCCCACTGCGGCGTGATCCCGGCATGCGCCATCACCAGCTTTTTCTCTTCATCGATCTGCAGCAGCGGCTGGCGACGTAGCCAGTTGAGCAACTCGTCGGCATCCGGGGCGTCCAGCAGCGGAGAGAGGCGGTCTTTAGGCTTATTGCGGCTAATCCCGGCGTAGACTGCCAGCAGATGCAGATCGTGATTACCCAGCACCATCCGAACGCTGTCGCCCAGCGATTTAACGTAGCGCAGCACGTCAAGCGAGCCGGGGCCACGCGCGACTAAATCACCGGTGAGCCAGAGCGTATCCTGCCCGGGCACGAAGTCGACCTGTTTTAACAGGGCGATCAGTTCATCGTAACAACCGTGAACGTCGCCAATCAGATATGTAGACATTAGATTAATGAATGAGTGTGGTTACGGCGAGACGGAACACAGGAATAGCAACGCGGAACGCGTTGCCGTCGGCATCGACCATTTCATAATGGCCCTGCATGGTACCCATCGGCGTTTCAATGACTGCACCGCTGGTGTATTGATACTCTTCGCCAGGGGCGATGTGCGGCTGTTCACCGACCACACCTTCCCCCTGGACTTCTGTTTCACGGCCATTGCCGTTGGTGATAAGCCAGTAACGCCCGCGCAGTTGCACAGGCATCCGCCCCAGATTGCGAATGGTTACGGTGTACGCAAAGACAAAACGGTCATCATCCGGCGTGGACTGGGACTCAATGTAGACGCTTTGTACATGAACACATACGCGGGGCGAATCAATCATGGCTTAGCTCTCCTTCGGCGGCGCATTGTCGCTGATGTAATTAGCCAGCTTGCAGTACTGCTCTACGGAGATGTTCTCCGCACGCATAGTCGGGTCAATGCCCAACTCAGCCAGCACGTCAACGGTAAACAAATTGCCAAGGCTGTTACGAATCGTTTTACGGCGCTGGTTAAAGGCTTCCGTAGTGATACGGCTCAGTACACGCAGTTCTTTAACCGGGTACGGCATCGTTTTATGCGGCACAAGACGCACAACCGCAGAATCGACTTTCGGCGGCGGCGTGAACGCAGTCGGCGGCACTTCGAGTACCGGGATCACGTTGCAGAAATATTGTGCCATCACGCTTAAACGACCATACGCTTTACTGTTCGGCCCCGCAACCAGACGATTCACCACCTCTTTTTGCAACATGAAGTGCATGTCAGCAATGGCATCAGTATAGCTAAACAGATGGAACATCAGCGGCGTGGAGATGTTGTACGGCAGGTTACCGAATACGCGCAGCGGCTGGCCCATTTTCTCTGACAGTTCGCCAAAGTCCATGGTCATGGCATCCTGCTGATAAATCGTCAGCTTTGGCCCGAGGAACGGATGCGTTTGCAGGCGCGCGGCCAGATCGCGGTCCAACTCGATAACGGTCAGCTCGTCTAAGCGTTCGCCTACGGGTTCGGTCAGCGCGGCAAGGCCCGGGCCGATTTCGACCATGGCCTGGCCTTTCTGCGGATTAATGGCAGACACAATACTGTCGATCACGAACTGATCGTTAAGGAAGTTTTGCCCGAAGCGTTTACGGGCTAAGTGGCCCTGATGGACTCGATTAGTCATTGAGTATTAACAATCATTTTGATGGCGAGATTAAGCGCCGTAATAAAACTGCCGACATCCGCTTTACCCTGGCCTGCCAGATCCAGCGCAGTACCATGGTCAACGGACGTTCGAATAAAAGGTAAACCGAGCGTGATATTCACACCGCGGCCAAAGCCCTGGTATTTTAGCACGGGTAGGCCCTGATCGTGGTACATCGCGAGCACGGCATCGGCATTATCAAGATATTTAGGTTGGAAAAGCGTGTCTGCAGGCAGCGGCCCGCTTAGATTCATTCCTTTCGCCCGCATCTCTTCCAGCACCGGAATGATGGTATCGATCTCTTCGGTTCCCATATGCCCGCCTTCACCGGCATGCGGGTTCAGGCCGCACACCAGCACGTGCGGCTGCGCGATACCGAACTTGGTTTGCAGATCGTGATGCAGGATACCGATGATCTCGCGCAGCAGTTCCGGGGTGATGGCGTCAGGAATGGCTTTGATCGGCAGATGCGTAGTGACCAGCGCGACGCGCATCGCTTCGGTTGCCAGCATCATCACCACTTTCGGGCTGTGTGAGCGCTCTTCAAAGAACTCGGTATGGCCCGTAAAGGGAATTCCCGCCTCGTTGATCACGCCTTTGTGCACCGGCCCCGTGATCAGCGCTGCAAACTCGCCGTTAATGCAGCCATCGCAGGCGCGTGCCAGCGTATCGACCACGTAGTGGCCGTTTTCCGTGCTGAGCTGACCCGGTACGACAGGAGCACGCAGCGGAACGGAAAGCAGCGTGAGCGTCCCCGCCTGCTGGGGGGAGGGCTGCAGGCCGGCATCATAGGGGAGAAGCTGTAATGGCAGACCGAGCAATTTTGCCCGGTCTTGTAAGAGTGTTGCATCTGCGCAGACGACCAGTTCTACCGGCCAGCTGCGCTGAGCAAGCTGGACGACAAGGTCGGGACCAATCCCGGCGGGCTCGCCGGGAGTGATAACAACACGGTGCTGTTGCATTAGTTGCTCAACACTTTCACGTAGGCGCTGGCGCGTTGTTCCTGCATCCAGGTTGCCGCTTCTTCAGAGAATTTACGGTTGAACAGCATGCGATAGGCGCGGTCTTTTTGCGCCGCGTCGGTTTTATCCACGTTGCGGGTATCGAGCAGCTCGATCAGGTGCCAGCCGAAGGAAGAGTGCACTGGCGCACTGATCTGTCCTTTGCTCATTTTCATCAGCGCATCGCGGAAGGCCGGATCGTAGATATCCGCTGCCGCCCAGCCCAGATCGCCGCCCTGATTGGCAGAGCCAGGATCCTGAGAGAACTCTTTTGCCGCGTTGGCAAACGAGGTTTTACCGCTCTTGATATCTGCTGAAATCTGTTCCAGCTTCGCACGCGCCTGATCGTCAGTCATGATCGGCGACGGCTTGAGGAGGATATGGCGAGCATGGACTTCCGTAACGGAAATATTCTGGCTCTGACCGCGCAGGTCGTTGACCTTCAGAATGTGGAAGCCCACGCCAGAACGGATAGGACCGACGATATCGCCTTTCTTCGCCGTGCTCAGGGCCTGGGCAAAGAGGGAAGGCAGTTCCTGAATACGTCCCCAGCCCATCTGGCCGCCTTTCAGCGCCTGCTGATCGGCAGAGTAGGTGATGGCAAGCTTACCGAAATCGCCGCCGTTACGTGCCTGTTCAACGATAGAGCGCGCCTGGCTTTCCGCTTCGGCTGCCTGATCGGAGGTTGGGTTTTCCGGAAGAGGAATGAGGATGTGGCTCAGGTTCAGCTCGGTGCTGGCATCGTTCTGATTACCCACCTGTTTCGCCAGCGCGTCCACTTCCTGCGGCAGAATGGTGACGCGGCGGCGCACTTCATTGTTACGCACTTCGGAAATCAGCATCTCTTTGCGGATCTGATTGCGGTAGGTGGCGTAGCTGATGCCATCGTAGGCCAGACGGCTGCGCATCTGGTCCGGGGTCATGTTGTTTTGCTTTGCGATGTTGGCGATCGCCTGGTCGAGCTGCTCGTCGGAGATCTTCACACCCATTTTCTGACCCATCTGCAGAACGATCTGATCCATGATCAGACGTTCCAGGATCTGGTGGCGCAGCGTGGCGTCATCCGGTAGCTGTTGACCCGCTTCGCCCGAGTTGAGCTTTACGGATTTCATCAAACCGTCAACGTCACTTTCAAGCACGACGCCGTTGTTAACCACAGCTGCGACTTTATCGACAACCTGGGGAGCAGCGAAGCTGGTGTTGGCAACCATGGCGACACCGAGCAGCAGCGTTTTCCAGTTCTTCATACTTTTTCCATTTCAATTAACCGCAAAGCGGATTACGTTGTAAATCAAGCACATTACAATGAGCTACGGTACGGCAGAATGTTCGAGCGCAGCATCTGCTGCGTGCCCAGACCGTAGTTGGAACTCAGGCCGCGCAACTCGATATTAAAGCCAATCACGTTGTCGTATTTGCTCTGATTGTTTTGGGTATCCCAGCCGTTCAGCTTACGCTCGTAGCCGACGCGAATAGCGTAACAGCAGGAGTTATATTGCAGACCCAACATCTGGTCAGCGGATTTATGGGCGTTGGTGTCAAAGTAGTAAGCCCCGACGACTGACCAGCGATCGGCGATAGGCCAACTCGCTGCACCGCCCACCTGCGAAATCCCATCTTTATATTGATCAGCAGTGGCGTAGTTCGGCAGCGTTGCCTGAACGTATTCAGGACTGGCATAACGGTACGTCAGCTGCATCATGCGATTTTCATCGCGGCGATATTCAATTGCCGTACTGCTCGTCGCAACGTTGTTCAGACGCGTGTCATACTGCAAACCGCCGCGTAAGCCCCAGCGATCGGTCATGCGCCAGTAGGTATCACCTGCCCACACCAGTGAACCCGTTTTGTTGTCTTTTTCCCAGTTAATATCGTCATCACCGGTACGAGACTCGGTGAAGTAGTAGATTTGACCCACAGAAACGTTAAAACGTTCAACGGCAGCATCATCATAAACGCGTGATGTGACCCCGGTCGTTAACTGGTTAGCAGAGGCAATACGGTCGAGGCCGCCATAGGTACGATCGCGGAACAGGCCGTTATAGTCAGACTGCAGGAACGAGGAGTCGTAGTTCTGAATTTTGCTCTGATCGCGATAGGGCACGTAGAGATACTGCATACGTGGCTCAAGCGTCTGGGTATAACCGTCTGCCAGCAGGCCCATATTGCGTTCGAAGATGAGCTTACCGTCCATTTTGAACTGCGGCAGCACGCGGTTCACTGACTCTTCAAGATCGGTGCCATAGCGGTTGTTGTACCAGTCCAGATTTTTCTGCTGGTAGTGGGTGGCCATCATTTTGGCTTCGGTGTTCAGGCTTGCCCAGTCATTAGACCATGGCAGATTGATCGTTGGCTCCAGGTGAACACGCGTCGCTTCCGGCATATCCGAGTTGGTATTCACGAAATGCACGGCCTGGCCGTAGATACGGGTATCGAACGGGCCCACATCGTTCTGGTACCAGTTAACATCCAGCTGCGGTTCCGCGCCGTAGGTGCTTGCCGTTTGGGTGTTAAAGACCTGGAACTGCTTGGTGGAGACCGTGGCGTTGAAGTTTTGTAAGGCATAACCGACGCTGAATTTCTGCGTGGCGTAACCGTCGGTACTGGAACCGTATTTGGAATCAAAATCGTTGAAGTAATACGGGTCACTGACCTTGGTGTAGTCAATGTTAAAACGCCACACCTGATCCATCACTCCGGCATGCTGCCAGAAATACATCCAGCGGTGTTTATCGCCTTCGGTTGGATGCTCATCCTGGAAGACTTTGTCGGATGGCAGATAATCCAGTTCCATCAGGCCTGCGCCTGCCTGTGTCAGATAACGGAACTCGTTCTCCCACATGACGTTGCCGCGTTTGTGGATATAGTGCGGCGTGATCGTCGCGTCCATGTTCGGCGCGATGTTCCAGTAATACGGCAGGTAGAACTCAAAGTAGTTCGAGGTGCTGTATTTGGCGTTCGGGATCAGGAAGCCGGAACGACGCTTGTCGCCCACCGGGAGCTGCAGATAAGGGCTATAGAACACGGGCACCGGGCCGAGTTTAAAACGCGCGTTCCAGATCTCTGCAACCTGTTCTTCACGGTCGTGGATAACTTCGCTGCCCACCACGCTCCAGGTGTTTGAACCTGGCAGACACGAGGTGAATGAACCGTTTTCCAGAATCGTATAGCGGTTTTCACCACGTTGTTTCATCAAATCCGCATTACCACGCCCCTGACGGCCCACCATCTGGTAGTCGCCTTCCCAGACGTTCGTGTCTTTGGTATTCAGGTTTGACCAGGCTTTCGGACCTTTCAGGATGACCTGGTTATCGTCGTAGTGCACATTACCCAGCGCATCCACGGTACGTACCGGTTCTGCCGCCCCGTCCGGTTGCTTCTGGTGCAGCTGCACTTCGTCAGCCTGCAAACGGCTATTGCCCTGGTTAATGTCCACATTACCTGTGAAGGTGGCATTATCCGGATAATTGCCTTTTGAACTGTCGGCAGTAATAGTGACCGGCAAGCTGTTTGCATCGCCCTGTACCAGCGGGCGATTATAACTTGGGACGCCAAGCATACACTGCGAGGCAAGATCGGCTGCCAGCCCCTGATGGCTATACAGGGCGGAGCCAATCATTGTGGCCAGGAGGGTGGGGATACGTTTTTTCATACGTTATATTTTAGTGTTCCGTCATCAGTGGCTACGGCGTACAAACGCTCAGAGACTATCTTACTCATCAGCGCAGTACCAGCGTTAATCCTGCCCGTTTGCGCGCCAGAGTGTTAGGCTCGCTATCGAATGACGAGTATGATAATGCAAATTATAGGCGATGTCCCTCAATTGACCGTGGCTCGACCACTGTAATGATGGAGTTGCGTCGAACCAGGAACATGACTATTCGGGGAGTATATGCAGTATTGGGGTAAAATAATCGGCGTCGCGTTCGCTATTATGATGGGTGCCGGATTTTGGGGCATCGTTCTCGGCCTTATTATCGGCCACATGTTTGACAAGGCACGCAGCCGCAAGATGGCGTGGTTTGCCAACCAGCGCGAGCGTCAGTCACTCTTTTTCTCCACCACTTTTGAGGTGATGGGGCATTTAACCAAATCAAAAGGGCGCGTCACCGAGGCGGATATCCAAATCGCCAGCGTATTCATGGATCGTATGAATCTGCACGGTGAGTCACGGCTGGCGGCGCAAAACGCGTTTCGTGTCGGCAAGGCTGATAACTATCCGCTGCGTGAAAAAATGCGCCAGTTCCGCAGCATCTGCTTCGGACGTTTTGATTTAATTCGGATGTTTCTGGAGATCCAAATCCAGGCGGCGTTCGCAGACGGGTCTCTCCATCCCAACGAACGCGACGTTTTATACGTCATTGCCGAGGAGTTGGGGATTTCGCGTATGCAGTTCGATCAGTTCCTGCGCATGATGCAGGGCGGAGCGCAGTTCGGCGGGGGTTACCAGCAACAGTCTTCTGGCGGAGGCTGGCAGCAGGCGCAGCGTGGCCCGACGCTGGAAGATGCCTGTAACGTGCTCGGCGTAAAACCGACGGATGATGCAACGACCATTAAACGCGCCTACCGCAAGCTGATGAGCGAGCATCACCCGGATAAGCTGGTGGCGAAAGGTTTGCCGCCGGAAATGATGGAAATGGCGAAGCAAAAAGCCCAGGAAATTCAGAAAGCGTACGAGCTGATAAAAGAGCAGAAAGGTTTCAAATAATAAAAAGGCCCGACGATGTCGGGCCTTTTTGTTCAGAAGTCCACCGGGGCTTTGAACGTCATCGAATTGCCAAATGCCGGATGAGTGATGGTCAGCATTTGTGCATGAAGCTGCAAACGCGGCGCCAGCGCCAGCGCGTCGGGCGGGGCGTAGAAACGGTCACCCAGAATCGGGTGGCCCATGGCAAGCATGTGCACACGCAACTGGTGCGAGCGCCCGGTAATCGGCTTAAGCAATACGCGCGCGGTGTTATCCGCGGCGTACTCCAGCACTTCATACTCGGTTTGCGCCGCTTTGCCCGTTTCATAACAGACCTTCTGCTTTGGCCGGTTCGGCCAGTCGCAGATCAGCGGTAAATCTACCAGCCCTTCCGCCTGCGCCGGGTGGCCCCACACGCGCGCGACGTACTGCTTTTTCGGCTCACGCTCGCGGAACTGACGCTTCAGTTCGCGCTCGGCATCTTTATTCAGCGCCACCACAATCACGCCGCTGGTTGCCATATCCAGACGATGGACGGATTCGGCCTGCGGATAGTCGCGCTGAATACGCGTCATCACGCTGTCTTTGTGCTCGTCCAGGCGTCCCGGCACGGACAGCAGGCCGCTCGGCTTGTTGACCACCATAATATGCTCATCCTGATACAGAATGACCAGCCAGGGATCGGTCGGCGGATTGTAGGGCTCCATCACCATGTTGTGCTCCGGTTACTGATGCGTCACAACGATAAGACGCAGGGCATCCAGACGCCAGCCGGCCTGATTCAGGCTTTCCAGCACCTGCTGGCGGTTGCTTTCAATGGCGGCCAGCTCGTCGTCACGGATGTTCGGGTTCACCGCCTTCAGCGCTTCCAGGCGGGACAGCTCTGCGGAGAGCTTCTCGTCGGCTTCGCTGCGCGCGGCATCAATCAGTTCGCGAGCCGCTTTTTCTGCCTGGGCTTCACCCAGTTGCAGAATGGCGTGCACGTCCTGCTGTACCGCGTTGACCAGCTTGCTGCCGGTATGGCGGTTAACCGCGCTCAGCTGGCGGTTGAAGCTTTCGAACTCAACCTGTCCTGCCAGGTTGGTGCCGTTTTTGTCCAGCAGCAAACGTACCGGCGTTGGCGGCAGGAAGCGAGTGAGCTGCAGCTGCTTCGGCGCCTGCGCCTCCACAACGTAGATCAGCTCGACCAGCAGAGTGCCAACCGGCAGCGCTTTGTTTTTCAGCAGGGAGATGGTGCTGCTGCCGGTGTCGCCTGAGAGGATCAGATCCAGCCCGTTGCGGATCAGCGGGTGTTCCCAGGTGATGAACTGCGCGTCTTCGCGGGACAGCGCCACGTCGCGCTCAAAGGTAATGGTGCAGCCGTCTTCCGGCAGGCCCGGGAAGTCCGGAACCAGCATATGATCGGACGGCGTCAGGACGATCATGTTTTCCCCGCGATCGTCCTGGTTGATCCCCACGATATCGAACAGGTTCATTGAGAAGCTGATCAGGCTGGTGTCATCGTCCTGCTCTTCAATACTTTCTGCCAGCGCCTGGGCTTTTTCGCCGCCGTTGGAGTGGA
Source organism: Enterobacter sp. 2VL (assembly GCF_005503595.1). Classification (NCBI taxonomy): domain Bacteria; kingdom Pseudomonadati; phylum Pseudomonadota; class Gammaproteobacteria; order Enterobacterales; family Enterobacteriaceae; genus Enterobacter; species Enterobacter sp. 2VL. The sequence continues at coordinate 169,606 of NZ_SCNE01000004.1, read as the reverse complement.
TCTCCAGCAGGCGGTCGCGGCCCTGTTCCAGTTGGGCCTTCAGCGCCTCGTGCTGTTCGCGGCAGGATGTGATCAGATCGTCAAACCCGTCCGTGTTTTCCGGCGCCGCCAGATAGCCGATCAGATCGGAATGAACCCGATCGTAAATGGCCCGGCCGGTTGGGCAGGTATGTTCAAACGCGTCCAGACCTTCGTGGAACCAGCGCACCAGCACGGACTGGGCGGTTTTTTCCAGGTAAGGCACGTGGATCTGAATATCATGCGCCTGGCCAATACGATCCAGACGACCAATACGCTGTTCCAGCAGGTCCGGGTTAAACGGCAGATCGAACATCACCAGGTTGCTGGCGAACTGGAAGTTTCGGCCTTCAGAACCGATCTCAGAACAGAGCAGCACCTGCGCGCCGCTGTCCTCTTCACCAAACCAGGCCGCCGCGCGGTCGCGCTCGACGATGGACATGCCTTCGTGGAACACGGCGGCACGAATCCCTTCGCGTTCCCGCAGAACTTGCTCCAGCTGAAGCGCCGTCGCGGCTTTGGCGCAAATCACCAGCACCTTCTGGGAACGGTGCGCGGTCAGGTAGCCCATCAGCCACTCGACGCGCGGATCGAAGTTCCACCAGGTTCCGGTATCGCCTTCAAATTCCTGATAAATCTGTTCCGGATAGAGCATATCGCGCGCGCGATCTTCGGCGCTTTTACGCGCGCCCATAATGCCGGAGACCTTAATGGCCGTCTGGTACTGGGTTGGCAGCGGCAGCTTGATGGTGTGCAGCTCGCGTTTCGGGAAGCCCTTCACGCCGTGACGGGTATTACGGAACAGCACGCGGCTGGTGCCGTGGCGGTCCATCAGCATGGAGACCAGCTCCTGGCGCGCAGGCTCGGCGTTATCGCCCTCGCTGTTGGCGGCCTTTAGCAGCGGTTCGATGTCCTGCTCACCAATCAGCTCGCTCAGGGTGTTCAGCTCATCGTTGGACAGGCGTTTACCTGCCAGCAGCAGGGCGACGGCATCCGCAACCGGACGGTAGTTTTGCTGCTCTTCGACAAACTGCTCAAAATCGTGGAAACGGTTCGGATCGAGCAGACGCAGGCGGGCGAAGTGGCTCTCCAGACCCAGCTGCTCCGGCGTTGCGGTCAGCAGCAGGACGCCTGGCACGCGCTCGGCGAGCTGTTCAATGGCCATATATTCGCGGCTGGGGGCATTTTCGCTCCAGACCAGGTGGTGCGCTTCGTCGACGACCATCAGGTCCCACTCGGCATCGCACAGGTGTTCAAGGCGCTGCTTGCTGCGGCGCACAAAGTCCAGAGAGCAGATCACCAGCTGTTCGGTTTCGAACGGGTTATCCGCATCGTGCTGCGCTTCAGCGTAGCGCTCGTCGTCAAACAGCGAGAAGCGCAGGTTGAAGCGGCGCAGCATTTCGACCAGCCACTGGTGCTGCAAAGTTTCAGGAACGACGATGAGCACGCGCTCTGCCGCCCCGGAGAGCAGTTGCTGATGCAGGATCATCCCGGCTTCGATGGTTTTCCCCAGACCCACTTCATCTGCCAGCAGCACGCGCGGCGCATGGCGACGGCCCACGTCATGGGCGATGTTTAACTGGTGCGGGATCAGGCTGGTACGCTGGCCGCGCAGCCCGCTCCACGGCATACGGTACTGTTCGCTCTGGAACTTACGCGCGCGATAGCGCAGCGAGAAACGGTCCATGCGGTCGATTTGCCCGGCGAACAGGCGGTCCTGCGGCTTGCTGAACACCAGCTTGCTGTCGAGGAGCACCTCGCGCAGGATGACATTGGATTCATCCGTATCCAGACGCGTACCAATATAGGCAAGCAGTCCATTCTCTTCTTTTACGTCTTCAACCTTGAGCTGCCAGCCGTCATGGCTGGTCACGGTGTCACCCGGATTGAACATCACGCGGGTCACAGGAGAGTCATTGCGAGCGTACAGGCGGTTTTCACCGGTGGCCGGGAAAAGGAGGGTAACCATGCGCGCGTCAACCGCTACTACGGTTCCTAATCCAAGTTCGCTTTCTGTATCGCTGATCCAGCGTTGACCAAGTGTAAAAGGCATATTTGTTCGGCTCTAATCTTTAATTGCAGGCAATAGTTCAACCGCCGTCGCAGAATGACGGCCAGTGAAAAATGGGTCCGGGAATGGAAAGGGCGCTATGGTACTGGATGGCAACGATTTCGTCACGCGTCAAAATAGCCCAAGTTGTCCTGTCACTAGTGTAGCAAAATCGTCGTCCAGGAAGGGCATAATTCCCTCGGCAACCGGCTGAAGCTGACGCGTCAGATAATGCTCATAATCCAGGGGCGATCGCTGGTAATCCACGGGTTCCGGGCCGCTGGTGGTCCAGACGTATTTAATGGAACCGCGGTTTTGATACTGCGGCGCGCGGCCCCGCTTAACGTTCTCTTCATCCGCAAGGCGCGCGGCGCGCACGTGTGGAGGCACGTTACGCTGATACTCCGCCAGCGGGCGGCGCAGGCGTTTACGATAGACCAGCTGGCTGTCCAGTTCGCCGGCCATCAGGCTGGCAATGGTCTCGCGCACATAGTCCTGATACGGCTCATTGCGAAATATCCGCAGATAGAGCGTTTGCTGGAACTGCTGCGCCAGCGGCGTCCAGTCGGTGCGCACCGTCTCCAGCCCTTTAAAGACCATGCGCTGCGTGTCGCCCTCCTGGATAAGCCCGGCATAGCGCTTTTTGCTCCCCTGGTCGGTGCCGCGGATGGTGGGCATTAAGAACCGCGCGAAATGGGTCTCAAATTCCAGTTCTAACGCGCTGGTTAACCGCTCTTTTTGCAACGTTTCACGCCACCAGTCGTTCACAAGAGCCACCAGCCGTTTGCCAATACGCGCGGCCTCGTCTTCCGAATGCGGCCCCTTTAACCAGACAAACGTCGAGTCGGTATCGCCGTAGATCACGTCATAGCCCTGGGATTCAATCAGCGCTTTGGTCTGGCGCATGATGTCGTGCCCGCGCATGGTAATCGACGACGCCAGACGCGGGTCGAAGAAGCGGCAGGCGCTGGTGCCCAGCACGCCGTAAAAGGCGTTCATGATGATTTTCAGCGCCTGAGAAAGGGGCTTATTGCCGTGACGTTTGGCATCGTCGCGCCCGTGCCAGATTTTACCGACAATATCCGGCAGGCAGTGCGTCTCACGCGAGAAGCGCGCCCCAAGATAGCCTTCGGTGCTGTGCGCATCGTCCGACTGCGCCATGCCCTCCACCAGCCCGACCGGGTCAATCAGGAAGGTGCGAATGATCGACGGATAAAGGCTTTTATAATCCAGTACCAGAACCGAGTCATAAAGACCCGGACGGGAATCCATTACGTAGCCGCCGGGGCTGGCCTGCGGCGGCACGTCACCGAGGTTTGGCGCGACATAGCCTGCCCGGTGCATCCGCGGGAAATAGAGGTGGCTGAACGCGGCCACCGAACCACCGTGCCGGTCGACGGCCAGGCCGTTCACCGACGCGCGCTCCAGCAGGAACGGCATGATCTCCGTTTTATGGAAAATGCGGGTGACCAGCTCACAGTCTTTCAGGTTATAGGTGGCCAGCGCCGGTTTATCTTCGTTAAAGCGCCGCTCGATTTCATCCATCCTGTCCCACGGGTTGTCGATGGATTTTCCTTCGCCCAGCAGCGCCTGCGCCACCGCTTCCAGCGAAAACGACGGGAAGCTCCAGAAGGCGGATTTCAGCGCATCGATACCGTCAATAATTAGCCGACCTGTGGCCTGAGCGAAGAACACACCGTTCTTGAAACCGTGCTCGCGCCACTCCAGCTCGCTATTGCCACGCCCCAGCATCAGCGGGATACGGTAGCGCTCGGCGTGCTTTTGCAAAACGCGCAGATCGAACTGCACCACGTTCCAGCCGATCAGCACGTCCGGATCGTGCTCGGCAAACCACTGATTCAGCTTCTCCAGCAGCTGTGGGCGGCTGGTGACGTACTCAAGCTGGAAATCGAGCCGGGACGCATCGCCGTTTGGCGGCCCCAGCATATAGACAACGCGCTGGCCGCAGCCTTCAAGGCCGATGCAGTAAAGCTCACCGTGGCGGGTGGTTTCGATATCCAGAGAGACCCATTTGAGCGGTGGGCGAAAGTCGGGGTGGGGCTTCAGGCGGGCGTTCACAAGCCTGCCGTTTTGCAGGGTGCCATCGACCCAGACGGGAGCAGTGATAAACCGCTCCATCAGGAAACGCTCCGGCGGGCGGATATCGGCTTCATACAGCGTCATGCCCGCCTCGCGCAGCAGCTTTTCATAGCGCATTAGCTGACGGTGTGCGCGGCAGTAAAGGCCGTACACCGGCTGGCGGTGAAAATCTTTCAGCTCAAGCGGGGTGATACGCCAGTTGTTTTCGCCGCGCAGCAGCTGTTTAACTTTCTCAACCTGGGCTGCAGGGATAAAGGCCACGGACTCCTGCGGTGGCAGCGTGACCTGCAGCGGACCGCTGTCCGTTGCCAGCCAAAAATCCACTTCTGTCCCCTGAGGGGTATCCCGCCAGTGTCGGGTCAGTAAAAAGCCTTCTTGCGCCTGCGCCACGGCGTTATCCCATAAAGCAAAACCAGGCTTGATTATAGCCTGGTTGAGGTGGTTTTGCTGGGGTTTTATACAGGTGTGTTCTGCCGGATGGCGCTGCGCTTATCCGGCCTACCTGTCCCGCAGGCCCGGCAAGCGTCGTGCCACCAGGCGGGAAATTACTGCCCGTAGTACGCCTTCGCGCCGTGCTTGCGCAGGTAATGTTTATCCAGCAGGGTTTGCTGCATATCCGGCAACTGCGGCGCCAGCTGGCGGCAGAAGATGCCCATATAGGCCACCTCTTCCAGCACAATCGCGTTATGTACGGCATCTTCGGCATTCTTGCCCCATGCGAACGGACCGTGAGAGTGGACCAGCACGCCCGGCATCTGTGCCGCGTCGATACCCTGTTTTTCAAAGGTTTCAACAATGACGTTACCGGTCTCCCACTCATACTCACCGCCAATTTCCGCATCGGTCATCAGGCGCGTGCAGGGAATCGAACCGTAAAAGTAGTCCGCGTGCGTGGTGCCGGTGGCCGGAATCGACTGGCCCGCCTGCGCCCAGATGGTCGCGTGGCGTGAGTGGGTATGCACGATCCCGCCGATAGTCGGGAACGCCTGGTACAACAGGCGATGGGTTGGGGTATCGGAGGAGGGCTTCTTCGTCCCTTCCACCACCTCACCGGTGGCGAGGCTGACGACCACCATGTCGTCGGCGGTCATCAGCGTGTAATCCACGCCGGAGGGTTTGATCACCAAAACCCCTTTATCGCGATCGACGGCGCTGACGTTGCCCCAGGTCAGGGTCACTAGGTTATGTTTGGGCAGCGCCAGGTTGGCGTCGAGCACCTGACGTTTGAGATCTTCTAACATTCTTATCTCCTGCCGGATGGCGCTTCGCTTAACGGGCCTACAGAACCGCAGGCGGTAAACGCAGCGCCACCGGGCATACAGGGCTTAACGTTTTGAACCGTAATAGACTTCGTTCCAGCGCAGCGCGTCTTTGAACGCTGGCAGACGGGTATCGTTATCAATCACCGTCAATTCGATGTCGTGCAGCTCAGCGAACTGGCGCATATCGTTGAGATCCAGCGCGTGGCTAAAGACGGTGTGGTGCGCACCACCGGCGACGATCCAGGCTTCGGACGCGGTCGCCAGATCCGGCTGTGCTTTCCACAGGGCGTTAGCCACCGGCAGTTTTGGCAGAGAGTGCGGCGTTTCGACCGCATCCACGCAGTTGACCAGCAGGCGGAAGCGATCGCCCAGGTCGATCAGGCTGGCGTTGATGGCCGGGCCGGTGCGGGTGTTGAAGATCAGGCGAGCCGGATCCGCTTTGCCGCCAATGCCGAGATACTGCACGTCGAGGATCGGTTTCTCTTCCACGGCGATCGTCGGGCAGACTTCCAGCATGTGCGAGCCGAGCACCAGGTCGTTGCCATTCTCGAAGTGGTAGGTGTAGTCCTCCATAAAGGAGGTGCCGCCCTGCAGACCGGTTGACATCACCTTCATGATGCGAAGCAGAGCGGCAGTTTTCCAGTCGCCTTCGCCCGCAAAGCCGTAGCCCTGCTGCATCAGACGTTGCACCGCCAGGCCGGGCAGCTGTTTCAGGCCGTGCAGATCTTCAAAGGTGGTGGTAAAGGCGTGGAAGCCGCCCTGTTCCAGGAAGCGCTTCATCCCCAGCTCAATACGCGCGGCATCGAGCACGTTCTGGCGTTTTTCACCGTTGATTTGGGCGGCGGGCGTCAGGCGGTAGCTGCTTTCGTACTCGTCGACCAGCGCGCTCACGTCACCGTCGGTGATCTCATTGACGACCTGCACCAGATCGCCAACCGCCCAGGTGTTTACCGAGAAGCCGAACTTGATCTGCGCCGCGACTTTATCGCCGTCGGTCACCGCCACTTCACGCATGTTGTCGCCAAAACGCACCACTTTCAGATGGCGGGTATCCTGTTTCGACACCGCCTGACGCATCCATGAGCCGATACGTTTTTGCGCATTCTGATCCTGCCAGTGACCGGTCACCACCGCGTGCTGCTGGCGCATACGTGCACCAATAAAGCCGAACTCGCGGCCGCCGTGTGCGGTCTGGTTCAGGTTCATAAAGTCCATGTCGATGCTGTCCCACGGCAGAGACGCGTTGAACTGGGTGTGGAACTGCATCAGCGGTTTGTTAAGAATCGACAGGCCGTTGATCCACATTTTGGCCGGGGAGAAGGTGTGTAGCCACACGACCAGCCCGGCGCATTTATCATCGTAGTTCGCGTCGCGGCAGATGTTGGTGATCTCGTCCGGCGTGGTGCCGAGCGGTTTCAGCACCAGCCTGCACGGCAGTTTGGCTTCCGCGTTCAGCGCGTTGACGACGTGCTCCGCATGTTTCGTGACCTGCTGCAGCGCTTCCGGCCCGTACAGATGCTGGCTGCCAATGACAAACCACACTTCATAGTTATTAAACAGGGTCATATCGTGTCCTTAATGAGTCAGGGTTGCCGTAGCATCCGCGGCGTTTTTAGCCGGGGCGGCGACAGGGAGATAGTGAAGTTCGGCGCTTTTCGCCCACTGCTGGTAGCGCTGGTAAAGCTGTTCGAAGCGCTGCGCCTGCTGAGGACGCGGCTGGAGCGTACTTTCCACCGCGCTCGCCATGTGTGTTTGTGCCGCCGGAATATCCGCGTGAACGCCTGCGGCCACGGCGGCAAAAATCGCCGCGCCAAGCGCGCAGCACTGATCGGAGGCCACAATCTGCAGCGGACGATTCAGAACGTCGCAGCAGGCCTGCATGATCACCGGGTTTTTACGGGCGATGCCGCCGAGCGCCATCACGTTGTCCACGTCGATACCCTGCTCGGTGAAACACTCCATAATGGCGCGGGCACCAAAGGCGGTCGCTGCAATCAGGCCGCCAAACAGCGCGGGCGCGTCGGTCGCCAGGTTGAGATCGGTAATCACCCCTTTCAGGCGCTGATTCGCAAACGGCGTGCGGCGACCGTTAAACCAGTCGAGTACCACCGGAAGATGATCGAGAGAAGGGTTCGTCGCCCAGGCTTCCGTAAGCTGCGGCAGTAGCTGCTTTTTGCTTTCAGAAATCTGCGCTTTCAGTTCAGGATGCGTGGCCGCCAGCCGATCCAGCGGCCAGCCCAGCACGCGGCCAAACCAGGCGTAGATATCGCCAAAGGCCGACTGGCCCGCCTCAAGGCCGATAAGGTCCGGCACGACGCTGCCATCAACCTGGCCGCAAATGCCTTTCACCGCGCGGTCGCCCACGCTGGCTTTATCGGCCATCAGGATGTCGCAGGTTGAGGTGCCTATGACTTTCACCAGGGTGTTTGGCTGCGCACCGGCGCCGACCGCGCCCATATGGCAGTCAAACGCGCCGCCGGAGATCGCCACGTTTTGCGGCAGCCCAAGGCGCGTCGCCCACTCCTCACAGAGCGTGCCAACCGGGATATCGGCGGTAAAGGTGTCGGTAAACAGCGGGTAGGTCAGGCTCTTGTTGATAACCGGATCAAGCTCATCGAAGAACGCCGCAGGCGGCAGCCCGCCCCAGCTCTCGTGCCACAGAGATTTATGCCCGGCGCTACAGCGACCGCGACGGATATCCTGTGGTCGCGTGGTGCCGGAAAGCAGGGCGGGTACCCAGTCGCAAAGCTCAATCCAGGACGCCGCCGCCTGCGCCACTGACGCGTCGGCGCGGGTCACGTGCAGGATCTTGGCCCAGAACCATTCGCTGGAGTAAACGCCGCCAATAAAGCGCGAGTAGTCGGTTTTGCCGGGCTGGTGGCACAAACGGGTAATGGCTTCGGCTTCTTCAACGGCGGTATGGTCTTTCCACAGCACGAACATGGCGTTCGGGTTGTCGGCAAACTCCGGGCGCAGCGCCAGCACGCGGCCTTCGGCATCCACGGGGGCTGGCGTTGAGCCGGTGCTGTCCACGCCAATGCCCACGACGTCCGCACGCTGCGCGTCGGTGAGCTCCGCCAGCACGGTTTTGATCGCCGCTTCCATCGACTCAATGTAATCCCGCGGATGGTGACGGAACTGGTTATTCGGCGCATCGCAGTAGCGCCCCTCTTGCCAGCGCGGGTACCACTCAACGCTGGTTGCTATCTCCTGGCCAGTGTTGCAGTCCACTGCCAGCGCGCGAACCGAGTCGCTGCCAAAGTCGAGGCCAATTGCAATTGCCATGGTGTTGCTCCATCGAAAACAGGTATGGAAGAACATTAGAGACTGGGGGCAAAAATCGTCAGGCAGGATCCGCTAATCTTATGGATTAAATTGCTGTTACGTTTGAAAGTGTGACGCCGTGCAAATAATCAATGTGGACATTTCTGCCGTACTTATAGACACTTTTGTTACTGCTTATCTGCGCGCCAGCGTGGATAAATCAGGGGAAAAGGCTGAAACATGGCGGACGTAAAAGCGGCGAGATGGGTGTAGGATCGTTTCGCGGGCCATTTTTATCCTGCTTTTAACGATATGGACAATTGGTTTCCTTCAGGACCGCCGGGAGAACTGAGTTTATGGCCGAAACGCAAAACGATCCCCTGTTGCCGGGATACTCGTTTAACGCCCATCTGGTGGCGGGATTAACCCCCATTGAAGCCGACGGGTATCTTGATTTTTACGTCGATCGACCGCTGGGAATGAAAGGTTACATTTTGAACCTTACCGTGCGCGGTGAAGGGGTTATCAAAAATAACGATCGGCAGTTTATCTGCCGGCCCGGCGACATCCTGCTGTTCCCGCCGGGAGAGATCCACCACTACGGGCGTCATCCGGATGCTAAAGAGTGGTATCACCAGTGGGTCTATTTCCGCCCGCGCGCCTACTGGCAGGAGTGGCTGTCGTGGCCAGCCATTTTTGCGCATACCGGTTTTTATCGCCCGGACGAGGCCCATCAGGCGCAGTTCCGCGAGCTGTTTGCCCAGATTATTGAGGCGGGGCAGGCCGGCGGGCGCTACGCCGAGCTGCTGGCGATTAACCTGCTTGAGCAGGTCTTGCTGCGCCGGATGGAGGCGATCAACGAATCGCTGAACCCGCCGCTGGATAACCGCGTGCGCGATGCCTGCCAGTACATCAGCGATCATCTCGCCGACAGCCAGTTTGATATCGCCAGCGTCGCCCAGCATGTCTGCCTTTCACCGTCACGCTTGTCGCACCTTTTCCGTCAGCAGCTGGGGGTCAGCGTGCTGAGCTGGCGCGAGGATCAGCGCATCAGCCAGGCGAAGCTGCTGCTGAGCACCACCCGGATGCCGATCGCGACCGTCGGGCGCAACGTCGGCTTTGAAGATCAGCTCTACTTTTCCCGCGTCTTTAAAAAGTGTACGGGTGCCAGCCCCAGTGAATTTCGGGCTGGATGTGAATAAACGGTAAAAAAAGATAAACAGGCGGGTGAACCTGGAAAGCACCCTGTAAACTATTCAGACAATTGATGCCTTGACGCGGTGCAGGGCGCTAAGCAGAATCGCTGATTCGTTTTCTGACCGGAATAGTTATGCAGGCATTGCTGGAACATTTTATCACCCAGTCCGTTATGTACTCGCTCATCGCCGTGGCGCTGGTGGCGTTTCTGGAATCGCTGGCGCTGGTGGGGCTGATCCTGCCCGGCACCGTGATGATGGCGGGGCTTGGGGCGCTTATCGGCAGCGGTGAGGTCAATTTCTGGCAGGCGTGGATGGCCGGGATCATCGGCTGTTTGCTGGGAGACTGGATCTCCTTCTGGCTGGGCTGGCGCTTTAAGAAACCGCTGCACCGCTGGTCGTTCATGAAAAAGAACAAAGCGCTGCTGGATAAAACCGAGCACGCGCTGCATCAACACAGCATGTTTACGATTCTGGTGGGGCGCTTTGTCGGACCAACGCGTCCGCTGGTGCCAATGGTGGCCGGCATGCTCGATCTGCCCGTGGCGAAATTCGTGGTGCCGAACATCATCGGCTGCGTCTTCTGGCCGCCGTTCTACTTCCTGCCGGGGATCCTCGCGGGGGCGGCAATCGATATCCCTGACGGGATGCAAAGCGGGGAGTTTAAGTGGCTGCTGCTGGGAACAGCTGTGCTGCTCTGGCTGGCGGTATGGCTGTGCTGGCGGTTATGGCGCAGCGCGAAAGCCAGTACCGATCGCCTGACGCGCTATCTGCCGCGCACTCGCCTGCTGTGGCTGGCCCCGTTGACGCTGGGCGTGGCGGTAGTGGCACTGGTGGCGCTGATTCGCCACCCGATGATGCCGGTATACGGTGAGATCCTGCTGAAGGTGGTAAGCCGTTAATCTTTTTTCCCTCTCCCCGTGGGAGAGGGCCTTAGACCGCATGAATGCCCAGTAGTGAAGACACCCCCGCTCTACCGCTCAGCAGTTCTTCCGTTTCCCCATCCCACAGAATCCGCCCCTCGGCGACCACCACCGATCGCTGCGCAATCCGCGCCGCATCTTCAATGCTATGGGATACCATTAGCATCGTGAGCTGCTGGCGCTGGCAGACGTCCTGCACCAGCGCGAGCATCTCCTGACGCAGGGCCGGGTCGAGCGCCGAAAACGGCTCATCCAGCAGCAGCACCGGCTGCTCGCGAACCAGGCAGCGCGCCAGTGCGACCCGCTGACGCTGGCCGCCGGACAGTTCGCCGGGCAGCCTGTCGATGAAGTCGGCGATCCCCATCTGGGCGGCGATCGTATCAAGCTTATGACGCTGTGCATCGTTCAGCTTCATGCCCGGGTTCATCCCCAGGGCGATGTTTTGTCGCACGGTCAGATGCGTGAACAGGTTATTTTCCTGAAACAGCATCGACACCGGGCGCTTTGCCGGTGGCGTGCGGGTATGGTCCCGGTTTTCAATCAAGATTGACCCGCTGGCCGGTTGCAGAAAACCGGCAATCAGGTTGAGCAACGTGCTCTTGCCGGCACCGCTCGGGCCAAGGACCGCAATCATCTCGCCCTGTCGAACGGACAGCGTGAAACGCATCGGCAGATGCTGGTACAGCCAGGTTACATCAGTCAGTTTTAACATCACGCCCCGGGATTTTTTCGATAACGGTAAATAACGCAAAGCACAGCAGCAGCAGTAATAGCGCGGTGACGGCCCCGTCCTGGCTACGGTAAGAGCCAATTTGCTGATACAGCCAGAACGGTAGCGTGCGGAAATCGTCATTGCCGAAGAGGGCGACGACGCCGAAATCCCCAATCGACAGCACGCAGGCGAAGGCCAGCGCCTGAGCCAGCGGGCGCTTCAGCGCGCGCAGTTCGACGACGTTTATCCGACGCCAGCCCTGCATTCCCAGCGACTGACACAGCAAACCGTAGCGGCTGTTGATATCGCGCATCGGGTTTTCCAGCACCTTGAGCGCATACGGAATGGCCATCAGGGCGTTGGTAAAAATCACGATACCGTCTGCGCTTTCCGGCAGGCCGACGGTGCTGTTAAAGAGTAAAAAGAAGCCCGTCGCCAGCACGATCCCCGGCATCGCGAGGATCAACATCCCCGTTAGCTCTAGGGCTTGCCCGGCCTTGCGTGCGTGGCGGGCGTACAGTTCGCGGCTGCTCCAGAGCAGCATCATGGTCAGAACGACGCACAGCAGACCGGCGGCCAGCGCGATGCGCAGCGAGGTCCACGTCGCCTGCCACAGAACCGGCTGCTGGAGCACGGACGCCATCGCCGGATTTAAGCCATCGACGACAACCGCGATCAGCGGCGGGAGCATCAGTAACAGCGCCATCACAATCAGAATGCCGTCCGTAATGCGGCTGTGCGTGCTGTCCTGCGGATCGCGCCAGCCCGCAATTTGATTGCTGCCGGGAGGAATGGCTTTGCTTAAGCGCTGGCTCAGAAGAACCAGCGCCAGGCAGCACATCATCTGCACGATTGCCAGCAGCGCGGCGCGCCCGGGATCGTAGTCGTAACTCAGGGCCTGATAAATCGCCAGCTCAATGGTGGTGGCCTGCGGGCCACCGCCGAGGGAGAGCACGGTGGCGAAGCTGGCGAAGCAGAGCATAAAGATAAGCGCGGCAACGGGCGGGATCTGGCGGCGCAGCCACGGCCACTCCACGAAGCGGAAGAACGACCAGCCTCGCATCCCGAGCTGGGCGGCAATCTGCCGCTGCTCGCCCGGAATGGCCTCCAGCGCCTGTAAAAAGAGCCGGGTTGCCATCGGCATATTAAAAAAGATGTGCGCCAGCAGAATGCCCTGCAGCCCGTAAGGGGAGAAGGTCCACTCCAGGCCTAGCAGACCAGACAGCGAGGAGAGCCAGCCCTGGCGGCCATAGACGCTCAGGATCCCGAACACTGCCACCAGCACGGGCAGAATCAACGTCATGGCGCACAGGCGCAGCAGCGCCTGTCTGCCGGGGAAACGTCGGCGATAGAGCGCGCGAGCCAGGAAGATGGCCGGCACCACCGAGAGCATCGACGAGAGAAACGCCTGCCAGAAGGAGAAGCGGACGACGTGCCAGAGATAGCTGTCATGCCAGAGCGCGAGCAGGTCGCTCTCGGGCGCGTTCAGCCACAGCGCAAGAAAGGCACCCAGGCTGACCGTCACCATCAGCATGGCGGCGAGTAGCCCGGGGAATAACCAGCCAGGGATCAGCGGCTGACGGCGCGTTGCCATTCACTTACCCATGCACCGCGCTCTGCGGCAACCTGCTGCGGTGTAAATTCCAGCGCGGTTTGCGGTTTGTTCAAGGTGTCAAAGCCCGCGGGCAGCGTCACGTCGATAACCGGGTACATCCAGTTGCCCGTCGGAATGGCATTCTGGAACGCAGGGGAGACCATAAATTTCAGGAACTTCTCAGCCAGCTCCGGCTGTTTGCTCGCGGCGGTACGCGCGGCGACTTCCACCTGCAGATAATGGCCTTCGGCAAAATCGGCGGCGGCGTAGTTATCTTTCTTCTCGCTGATAATGTGGTAGGCCGGAGAGGTGGTGTAGCTCAGCACCAGATCGCTTTCCCCTTTCAGGAACAGGCCGTAAGCCTCGCTCCAGCCCTTGGTCACGGTAACGGTTTTGGCGGCCAGTTTCTGCCACGCGTCAGGCGCTTTATCGCCGTAGACTTTTTGCATCCACAGCAGCAGGCCAAGCCCGGGGGTGCTGGTGCGCGGATCTTCATAAATCACGCGCCATTTCTGGTCGCTTTCAACCAGCTCCTTCAGGCTTTTTGGCGGATTCTTGAGCTTGTTTTTGTCATATACAAACGCGAAGTAGCCGTAGTCGAACGGCACGAAGGTGTCGTTTTTCCAGCCGCCCGGCACCTTAACGGCCTCTGCCGCGACGCCGCTTTTGGCAAACAGCTTCGTTTGCGTGGCCGCGTCCAGCAGGTTGTTATCGAGGCCCAGCACGACGTCGGCTTTGCTGTTTTTACCTTCCATACGCAGACGGTTGAGCAGCGAGACGCCGTCTTCCAGCGCCACGAATTTCAGCTCGCAGCCGCAGTCAGCTTCAAAGGCTTTTTTCACCACCGGGCCTGGGCCCCAGTCGGCAGAGAAGGAGTCGTAGGTGTAGACCGTCAGAACGGGCTTAGCAAACGCAGGCAGCGCAAACAGCGCCAGCAGGGGAAGAACTTTTTTTAACACTTTGCACCTCAAAGTTGAGTGGCAAAGGATTTTGAGCGACAGCCTCAAATCCCTTCGCCGGCGTTATCCGGATCAGGTTCGACGGGTATTATCTCAGCGCACATCAGTGATGCAGCACCCCGTTGAGAACGACAGCATTGTAATGATTTGGTGAATATTTCGAAAGCGTTATGGTTCCGGCGGCGCAAACCAGGCGGATTTAAAATCAAACCAGCCGAGGGTGTTCATCCGCAGGCCGCGCATACTGCGTTGCCCCTGAATCATCAGCCAGTGGTGGATCAGCGGAACGATTGCCTGCTCCGCCATCAGCTGCTGGCACCAGACGGCCAGATTCATCTCTCCCGCCCGCCACTGGGCGGCGTCCTGCTGCCAGTCACGGTTGATACAGTGCTGGATCAGCGGCACTTCATAAAGATGCGAGAAGAGCGAGAAATCAAGCGGCAGCGTGAAGTTAGCGCTGTTCAGCCAGATGTCGCTGACCACCTCGCCGCGATGCCATTCGTCATAATCAACCTCTTTGATCTCCAGCGTCACCCCCACGGCGGCGAGCAGCCTGTGCATGATTCTGGCGATAAACCGGTGCTCGACGTGCTCGCGATAGAAAGTCAGGGTGATGGACTCCAGCCCGGCAGGCTTTTCAGCGTGCACCGGGCGCGCGTGGTGCCAGCGGGGAAGCAGCCCATACGCCGGGAACCACCACGACTGGTACTGCTCTTCCGCGTGATAAATCAGGTTCGCGGGGGCAAGAACGTGGCTGATCCACTGGCGAACCTCCAGGTTTGCACCGCGGTGGGTGCGGCTGTCGAACAGCAGATAGTAGCAACCCTCTTCAAGGCGACTCTCCACGGCTTTTTCCCCGGTCGTCGGGCCTTCCAGCGTCAGCCCCACGCTCAGCTCTTCAGTGATATCCGGCAGTACCCAGACGTTCACCTCGTCGATTAACGCCCGGTAGCCAAAGTAGTCATCAAAGGCGCGGATCTTGAGCTGGTTACTGTTATTGCGGGAAACGGCATACGGGCCGGTGCCGATTGGCAGGCTGGCAAAGTTGTTCAGTGATTCCCATTCGGCGGGCAAAATCATCGACGGCACATAGCCCAGCAGCCAGGGGAGCCATTGATCCGGCTGCGACAGTTCAATATCCAGCGTCCAGGCCGTCGGTGAATGAAGACGGGTGATATGCGTATAGAGCGGCAGCTTGCGGGCGCGTTCTAACGAGGCAATAACGTCGCTCATCTCCAGCTCGCGACCGTGATGGAAATGGATGCCGGGACGTAAAAAGAAGCGCCAGTGGCGCGGAGAAAGCTGTTGCCAGTGGTGCGCAATATCGGCTTCGAGTTCCCCGTTTTCCTCATTTATGCGCGTCAGGCCGCTGAAAATCTGCCGCGCCATGTGCGTTTCCGAGCGGCGTAAGGCGCTTCCCGGTAACAGATTTTTCATCGGACGGTAGTACAGCACCCGCAGAATGTGACGGCCCTGGCGGAAGCTCCGCCCGAGATGCGAGACCAGCATCTGGCGCACCGCCGCCTTGTCACCGACCAGCTGCACCAGCTGATCGATTCTGTCCTGCTCCAGCAGATCCTCCGCCCGCTGCTGCTGCAAGGCGAGGCCGGTATAAAGAAAGGTCAGACGCGAGCGCTTGCCGCGTCCGGCTTCTGCTTCCCAGTTTAGCCAACCCTGCTGCTGCATGGTGTTGAGCAGCGTGCGCATATGGCGTCGGGAACAGTTAAGCAAATCAGCCAGCTCGTTAAGCGTGGTCTCCTGCGACTGGCCCTCGCAGCACTGCCAGAGGCGAATGAATTGTTGTTGCAGACGACCGGACGGCATAAAAGGGGAACTCCTGACAAAAAATCAGCAATTTATTTATCCCTATATTAAGCCAATAATTCTCCCTGATGAAGCGAGGAGGTAAATTATGAAGAGGTCTACCGCACGTCAGTTTTATCAACAGTATTTTTTAGCGACACAGGGTGTGTCCTGGCTGGCCCGCCAGTGTGCAGAGCAACGGCTGAAAATGCTTGAAGAACTGATGCAGTGGGACGTTACGAAATCGACCTCTTCTCGCTAACTCGCCTCGATCATGTGTGACTGAGTATTGGTGCTAATCACCCGCCAGCAAAATGTTTTTGCTGGCTTTTTTCGTTTACTATTTCGCCCAATTCGTTTTGCTTTCATAAGGATTTGCGCATGCTCTGGTTGATGACAATGGGGCGACGCCTGAACGGCGTGTACGCCGCTTTTATGCTGGTCGCCTTTATGATGGGCGTTGCAGGGGCGCTACAGGCCCCGACGCTGAGCCTGTTCCTCAGCCGTGAAGTGGGCGCGCAGCCGTTTTGGGTCGGCCTGTTTTATACCGTTAACGCCATCGCCGGGATCCTGGTGAGCCTGTGGCTGGCAAAACGATCGGACAGCCAGGGCGATCGCCGCCGGCTCATCCTGTTCTGCTGCGCCATGGCGGTGGGGAATGCCTTGCTGTTTGCCTTCAACCGTCACTACCTGACGCTCATTACCTGCGGCGTGCTGCTGGCTTCGTTGGCCAATACCGCCATGCCACAGCTGTTTGCGCTGGCTCGCGAATATGCCGATAACTCGGCGCGCGAAGTGGTGATGTTCAGTTCGGTTATGCGTGCGCAGCTCTCTCTGGCGTGGGTCATCGGCCCGCCGCTGGCCTTCATGCTGGCGCTCAATTACGGTTTTACCGTCATGTTTTCCATCGCCGCCGGGATTTTTGTGATTAGCCTTGCGCTGATCGCCTTCGCGCTGCCCTCGGTCGCACGGGTTGAACAGATAACGGATAAACCGATCACCCAGGTAAGCGGCTGGCAGGATAAGAACGTGCGCATGCTGTTTATTGCCTCTACCCTGATGTGGACCTGCAACACCATGTACATCATCGACATGCCGCTGTGGGTAAGCAGCGATCTGGGCCTGCCTGACAGGCTTGCGGGGATCCTGATGGGCACGGCCGCCGGGCTGGAAATCCCGGCGATGATCCTGGCCGGGTATTACGTAAAGCGCTTTGGAAAACGCCGGATGATGATTGTCGCCGTGGCGGCTGGGGTGCTGTTCTACCTTGGGCTGATCCTCTTTCACTCGCGTGATGCGCTGCTGGCACTGCAGCTGTTCAACGCCGTGTTTATCGGTATCGTCGCCGGAATTGGCATGCTCTGGTTCCAGGACCTGATGCCGGGACGCGCCGGGTCGGCCACGACGCTGTTTACCAACAGTATTTCAACGGGCGTGATACTGGCAGGGGTTATTCAGGGCGCGTTGTCGCAAAGCTACGGGCACGCTGTGGTGTACTGGGTAATTGCGGCCATTTCGGTCGTGACGCTGGTGTTGACGTGCCGGGTAAAAGACGTCTGATTCTGGAAGGCGGCTTCACGAAATGAAATGACTTTCTGACAGATGCTGAGAAGGGGAATAGAGTGCGTGGCGGGTGCTTGAGGCTGTTTGCCTCAGGCTTTCGCAAGAGGCAAACAGTGGAGAGTCCCACATCAATAAAACTGATGGGGAGACCAACTTCACAACACACATTGCGAGGTTAGTCTCTTCGTTGCCGAAAAGCAATAAGGAGGCTGGAATGCCAAAACGTACTCTGCTGTTAGGTTTGTTTCTGATCTGTACCACGCTGTTGATCTTCACCTGGATGGTGCGCGATTCGCTATGTGAATTGCATTTCAGACAGGAGAAAACAGAGCTGGCGGCAGTGTTGGCTTACGAAGCAAAACGTTAGCGGTATTGGCGGGGGAAGTGTCCCCGCCTCTCCAGAGTGGTTGAGCCTCAACGCACCCTTATCAATGGCCCGCATTCTGCGGGCCATTGCCTTTAGCCCATAAACGCAGGCTGTTTTTTCTCGTATTCGGAAATGGCGGCTTCGTGCTGCAGCGTTAAGCCGATGCTGTCCAGCCCGTTCAGCATGCAGTGACGACGGAACGCGTCAATGCTGAAGCTGTAGGTTTTATCGCCGGCTTTGACCACTTCCGCTTCCAGATCCACTTCAAACGACATGCCTGGATTCGCCTGCACCAGCGCGAATAACTCATCGACCTGTTCATCGCTCAACGTCACCGGCAGCAGCTGGTTGTTAAAGCTGTTGCCATAGAAAATATCCGCGAAACTCGGGGCGATAACCACCTTAAAGCCGTAGTCGGTCAGCGCCCACGGCGCGTGTTCACGTGAGGAACCGCAGCCAAAGTTTTCACGTGCCAGCAGAATCGAGGCGCCGTTGAATTCAGTAAAGTTCAGAACGAACTCAGGGTTCGGAACCTCACCTTTATCGTCAAGGAACCGCCAGTCATTGAACAGGTGCGCACCAAAACCGGTCCGGGTCACTTTCTGCAAAAACTGCTTGGGAATGATCGCGTCGGTATCAACGTTGGCGGCATCCAGAGGGACAACCCGGCCCGTATGTTGGGTAAATTTCTCTGCCATGATTGTCTCCTTATTTCAGGCTACGAATGTCGGCGAAATGGCCGGTGACGGCTGCCGCAGCGGCCATTGCCGGGCTGACCAGATGGGTACGCCCGCCGCGGCCCTGACGGCCTTCAAAGTTACGGTTGCTGGTGGAGGCGCAGCGCTCGCCCGGGTTCAGGCGGTCGTTGTTCATGGCCAGACACATGGAGCAGCCGGGCAGACGCCACTCAAAGCCCGCGTCGATAAAGATCTTATCCAGACCTTCGGCTTCCGCCTGCGCTTTCACCGGGCCGGAGCCAGGCACGACCAGCGCCTGCACGCCGGGTGCCACTTTGCGGCCTTTGGCGATGTCGGCTGCGGCGCGCAAATCTTCGATACGCGAGTTGGTGCAGGAACCAATAAACACTTTGTCGATCGCGACATCGGTCAGCGGAACGCCGGGTTTCAGCCCCATGTAGGCCAACGCTTTTTCGGCGCTGGCACGCTCTACCGGGTCGGCAAAAGAGGCCGGATCCGGCACATTATCGTTAACGGAGATCACCTGACCGGGATTGGTTCCCCAGGTCACCTGCGGGGCAATCTCTTCCGCCTGCAGGGTGACCACGGTGTCGAAGACCGCGCCGTCGTCGGTTTTCAGGGTTTTCCAGTATTCCACCGCATCGGCATAATCCCGATCTTTGGGGGCGTGCAGGCGGCCTTTCACGTAGTCAAACGTGGTGTCGTCTGGCGCAACCAGACCCGCTTTCGCCCCCATCTCAATCGCCATGTTGCACAGGGTCATACGACCTTCCATGCTCAGGGCCTGAATGGCTTCGCCGCAGAACTCGACAACGTGGCCGGTGCCGCCCGCGCTGCCGGTTTTACCGATAATGGCCAGAACGATATCTTTCGCGGTGATGCCCGGAGCGGCTTTGCCCTTTACCTCAATCTTCATGGTCTTGGCGCGGCCCTGCTTCAGGGTCTGGGTTGCCAGCACGTGTTCAACTTCAGAGGTCCCAATCCCGAACGCCAGTGCGCCGAACGCGCCGTGGGTGGCGGTATGGGAGTCGCCGCAGACGATGGTCATCCCCGGCAGGGTGATGCCCTGCTCAGGCCCCATCACATGGACGATGCCCTGATACGGGTGATTCAAGTCGTACAGCTCAACGCCAAACTCGTTGCAGTTTTTAATCAGCTCCTGCATCTGGATCCGCGCCATCTCGCCTGAGGCGTTGATGTCTTTAGTCTGGGTGGAGACGTTGTGATCCATCGTGGCAAAGGTCTTGCCCGGCTGACGTACCGGGCGCTTGTGCGCCCTCAGGCCGTCAAATGCCTGTGGAGAGGTCACTTCGTGTACCAGGTGACGGTCAATGTACAGCAGTGGGGTTTCGTCAGGCGCCTCATAAACGACATGGGCATCAAACAACTTTTCATATAACGTCTTCGCCATGATTACACCCCTTCAGCAACATAGCGGGCAATGATGTCGCCCATTTCATCGGTACTGACTGCCGCCGTGCCGCGCGCCAAATCGCCGGTACGAATGCCTTCTTCTAACGCGCGGTTGATGGCGTTTTCAATGGCCGTCGCGGCTTCGCCTGCATCAAGGCTGTAGCGCAACAGCAGAGCCAGCGACAGGATCTGCGCAATCGGGTTGGCAATGTTTTTACCCGCGATATCCGGAGCAGAGCCGCCCGCTGGTTCGTACAGGCCAAAGCCCTCTTCGTTGAGGCTGGCGGAAGGCAGCATCCCCATGGAGCCGGTGATCATCGCGCACTCGTCCGACAAAATGTCGCCGAACAGGTTGGAGCAGAGCAGTACGTCAAACTGGGACGGATCTTTAATCAGCTGCATCGTCGCGTTATCAATGTACATATGCGACAGCTCAACGTCCGGGTACTGTCTGGCAACGTCGCTGACGATTTCGCGCCACAAAATTGAGGATTGCAGTACGTTCGCTTTATCGATTGAGGTCACTTTGTGACGGCGCTTGCGTGCGGATTCAAACGCGATATGGGCGATCCGCTCGATCTCGAAGCGGTGATAGACTTCGGTATCAAACGCCTTTTCATGCTGGCCGCTGCCTTCACGGCCTTTCGGCTGACCAAAGTAGATCCCGCCGGTGAGCTCACGCACGCACAGAATGTCGAAGCCGTTAGCGGCGATATCCGCGCGCAGCGGGCAAAACTCTTCCAGCCCCGGGTACAGCTTCGCCGGACGCAGGTTGCTGAACAATTTGAAATGTTTGCGCAACGGCAGCAGCGCACCGCGCTCAGGCTGCTCTGCCGGTGGCAGATGTTCCCATTTAGGGCCACCTACGGAGCCGAACAGCACGGCATCGGCATTTTCGCAGCCTTCAACCGTGGCTTTTGGCAGTGGCGTACCCTGATTATCAATGGCGACACCGCCCACATCGTAGTGGCTGGTGGTAATTTTCATCGCAAAACGCGAGCGAACGGCTTCCAGTACTTTCAGCGCCTGTGCCATCACTTCCGGGCCAATACCATCGCCCGGTAACACAGCAATATGGTGATTCTTCGACATTACACGGTTTCCTTGTTGTTCTCTTTATTCTGAGCTTTGCGTTGCAACTCTTTATCCACTTCAGCGGCGCGCCAGATGTTATTCAGGACGTGAACCATCGCTTTGGCAGAGGATTCAACGATGTCCGTTGCCAGACCAACCCCGTGGAAACGGCGGCCATTGTGATTGACGACGATATCAACCTGACCCAGGGCATCTTTACCGTGCCCCTTAGCGCTGAGGCCATACTTAACCAGCTCGATGTCATACTCTGTGATGCGATTGATTGCCTGATAAATGGCATCCACCGGGCCGTTGCCGTTGGCCGCTTCGGCTTTAATTTCTTCACCGCAGGCCAGTTTCACCGAGGCGGTGGCGATATCGCTTGAGCCGGACTGCACGCTGAAGTAATCCAGGCGGAAATGCTCTGGCTCTTCCTGTTGCTTGTTGATGAACGCCAGCGCTTCCAGGTCATAGTCGAAGACCTGGCCTTTTTTATCCGCCAGCTTCAGGAACGCGTCGTACAGCTGGTCCATGTTGTAATCGCTGTCTTTGTAACCCATCTCTTCCATACGGTGTTTCACCGCTGCCCGACCAGAGCGTGAGGTCAGGTTCAACTGAACCTGGTTCAGGCCGATGGATTCCGGGGTCATGATTTCGTAGTTTTCACGGTTCTTGATGACGCCGTCCTGGTGAATACCGGAGGAGTGCGCAAACGCGCCGGTGCCAACAATCGCCTTGTTGGCAGGGACCGGCATATTGCAGATCTGGCTTACGGTCTGGCTGGTGCGCCAGATTTCATGGTGATTAATGCGCGTATTCACATTCATGATGTCTTTACGCACTTTAATCGCCATGATGACCTCTTCCAGCGAGCAGTTACCGGCGCGTTCGCCGATCCCGTTCATCGCGCCTTCTACCTGACGCGCCCCGGCGTGAACGGCCGCAATGGCGTTGCCGACAGCCAGACCTAAATCATCGTGGGTATGAACGGAGATGATCGCTTTATCGATGTTAGGCACGCGGTCATACAGGCCGGTGATGATGTTGGAAAATTCAAACGGCATGGTGTAGCCGACGGTGTCCGGGATGTTGATGGTTTTGGCTCCCGCGTTGATTGCGGCTTCCACCACGCGCGCCAGGTCCTCAATCGGCGTACGGCCCGCATCTTCACAGGAGAATTCAACGTCATCCGTATAGTTACGCGCACGCTTAACCATATATACCGCGCGTTCAATCACCTCATCCAGCGTGCTGCGCAGCTTGGTGGCAATGTGCATAGGAGAGGTGGCGATAAACGTATGAATTCGGAAGGCTTCAGCCACCTTCAGCGACTCGGCCGCTACGTCGATGTCTTTCTCAACACAGCGTGCCAGACCGCAGACGCGGCTGTTTTTGATGGTGCGCGCGATGGTCTGTACCGATTCGAAATCGCCCGGGGAAGAGACCGGGAAACCGACCTCCATCACGTCAACGCCCATACGTTCGAGGGCCAGCGCAATCTGCAGTTTTTCTTTCACGCTCAGGCTTGCCTGCAACGCCTGTTCACCGTCGCGTAATGTCGTATCGAAAATAATGACTTGCTGGCTCATGGGTTAGGTCCTTGTCTGTCTTAGGGCGCCTTGCTACGAGCATAAAAAAACCCGCGCAGTGGCGCGGGTTCTTAGTTTTACTGGAGACGATTCAACGCTGAATTTCGCCCGCCAGACTACCGCGCACAGTGGATGCGTTTAGTAGTAGTAGGCTGGTGAAGCGAATGGTGCGGATCATGAATCGTGCTCCCGTTAAAATCGATATGCTTTTAGTGGTACTGGATACGAGGTTTCATGTCAACCCCCGACGGTAAAAACGCAGCGGATAAACGGGCAGGACGGATTTTACACTTTAGCTAATTGTGCTGGATTTCGTGTTTATAACCATTCTGATTGTCTATTTTTGGACCGGGCATTTATTTGTGAAATGGTTTGAATATATTTTCTTTCAAATAAACACATATTTTAAACGTCATGTGTAATGAAGCTAAACCTTTTTTAATTCATTTATTTATAACTACGGTGAATGATTTTAAGTGGGGTTGAGGCGGGCCCTATGATAGCAAAATGTTAATGAGTTTGTGTAGTCTGAGGTTAATAGTTTAATAATACTTAAATTATCATTCATTTTTGAGGTGATTGTTTATTTGCCGAAATTATGCTTTCATTTCATTATTAATGTTTTATATATCGTTTATTCGAACGTTACCTTTCGCTTAGTGGCTAAGCGAAGCCACTTTTTGATGAGTTTTTCTTTATATTTTCCGAATTTTAAAGAATTCTCTTTCGCTGGTTTTATATGCATGATAAATCATATTTTTCGAACTTATTACTGCACTTTGGTAAAGGGAGTTTAGCGTGACAGTGGAGTCAAGAATGCAAGAAAATAATATTAATCAACCTCAAGTCTATGATGGGGTTAAGCCTCAGTTACGCACCGTCGATCTTAATCTGTTAACCGTGTTTGATGCGGTCATGCAGGAGCAGAATATCACGAGAGCGGCGCAGTCTCTGGGAATGTCTCAACCCGCAGTCAGTAATGCTGTCGCCAGACTTAAGGTGATGTTTAATGACGAACTCTTTGTTCGTTATGGCAGGGGGATCCAACCTACGGCGCGTGCATTCCAGCTTTTCGGCGCGGTTCGCCAGGCGCTGCAATTAGTGCAAAATGAACTGCCGGGTTCAGGGTTTGAACCGCTAAGCAGCGAACGTGTATTCCATCTCTGCGTCTGCAGCCCTTTAGATAATTATTTAACATCTATTATCTACAATAAAGTGGAAGAGATTGCGCCAAATATTCACCTCGTTTTTAAATCATCGTTAAATCAGAACACTGAGCATCAGTTGCGTTACCAGGAAACCGAGTTTGTGCTGGGTTATGAAGAGTTCCGTCGCCCGGAATTTTCCTGCGTTCCTCTGTTTAAAGATGAAATGGTGTTGGTCGCCAGTAAAAAACATCCGCGTATGAATTCACCGCTGCGTGAAAATGATGTCTATAACGAACAGCACGCCGTTGTTGCTCTCGACAGATATGCTTCGTTCAGCCAACCGTGGTATGACACGCCCGATAAACAAGCCTGCGTGGCCTATCAGGGAATGGCGATGGTAAGTGTATTAAACGTGGTATCTCAGACTCAGCTGGTGGCTATTGCGCCGCGCTGGCTGGCTGAAGAGTTCTCAGAGCCGCTGGGGCTGCAAGTCCTGCCTTTACCGCTCAAACTCAATAGCCGCACCTGCTATCTTTCCTGGCATGAAGCCGCTGGACGAGATAAAGGCCATCAATGGATGGAAGAGCTTCTTATTAGCGTGTGTGGTCGCTAAATGAATCGGGGTAAATCGTGATAACGACCACGATTTATCCTGGGTTTGTTTAAATATCTACTATTTTATTCTGTTTCATTTTTTTTGCCCTGCCAGCCAGCGCGTAAAAATAGATCATTTACTGATTCCTCCCGCTTTTAGGCGATGATTTATCAGCGCGTTTCACTCCCTCAGATGAATTCACCAGTAATTATGATAATCCCTCTCTTTTCCACTTTTTAAGCCTCCAGGTCGCCCCGGTTTGCTAATTGCCTGCCTCATAACGAGCGGTTAAGGTAACGCTCACTCTGCAAAATATAAGATGGGTTAATCCCCGTTGTAAGACGGCGTGGATGATACGTTTGCGACCTGTCGATAACAAAAGCCTGGAGGCAAAGCATGGAGATGTTGTCTGGCGCGGAAATGGTCGTCCGATCGCTCATCGATCAGGGCGTGAAGCATGTGTTTGGCTATCCCGGAGGCGCAGTTCTTGATATTTACGATGCGCTCCATACGGTAGGCGGCGTCGATCATGTTCTGGTTCGTCACGAACAGGCTGCGGTGCACATGGCCGACGGTCTGGCGCGGGCGACGGGTGAGGTGGGCGTTGTGCTGGTCACCTCCGGCCCTGGCGCAACCAATGCCATCACCGGGATTGCCACCGCCTATATGGATTCCATCCCGCTGGTGATCCTCTCCGGGCAGGTGGCCACCTCCCTGATTGGCTACGACGCGTTTCAGGAGTGCGACATGGTGGGGATCTCGCGCCCCGTTGTTAAGCACAGTTTTCTGGTGAAGCAGACGGAAGATATTCCCGGCGTGCTGAAAAAGGCGTTCTGGCTGGCGGCGAGTGGTCGTCCCGGCCCGGTGGTGGTCGATCTGCCGAAAGACATTTTGAATCCGGCAAACAAACTGCCTTACGTCTGGCCGGAGTCGGTAAGCATGCGTTCTTACAACCCGACGACTCAGGGACATAAAGGACAAATAAAGCGCGCGCTGCAAACGCTTCTGGCGGCTAAAAAGCCGGTGGTCTACGTGGGCGGCGGAGCCATTAATGCCGCGTGTGAAACGCAACTGCGTGAGCTGGTTGAGAAATTAAACCTTCCGGTGTCGTCATCATTGATGGGGCTTGGCGCGTTCCCGGCGTCGCACCGTCAGGCGCTGGGGATGCTGGGTATGCATGGTACCTACGAAGCCAACATGACGATGCACAATTCTGATGTGATCTTTGCGGTTGGCGTGCGCTTTGACGATCGTACGACCAATAACCTCGCGAAATACTGCCCGAACGCGACGGTGCTGCACATTGATATCGATCCCACGTCGATTTCCAAAACTGTCGCGGCCGATGTGCCGATCGTCGGCGATGCTCGTCAGGTTCTGGAGCAGATGCTGGAGCTGCTGGTTCAGGAAACCACCGCTCAGCCGCTGGATGAGATCCGCGACTGGTGGCAGCAGATCGCCCAGTGGCGTGCGCGCCAGTGTTTGAAGTTCGATACCCAAAGCGAGCACATTAAACCGCAGGCGGTGATCGAAACGATCTGGCGTCTCACCCACGGCGATGCGTACGTGACATCGGACGTTGGCCAGCACCAGATGTTTGCCGCGCTCTACTATCCATTTGATAAACCCCGCCGCTGGATCAACTCCGGCGGGCTGGGCACCATGGGCTTTGGCCTTCCCGCCGCGCTGGGGGTGAAGCTGGCGCTGCCCAACGAAACCGTGGTGTGCGTGACGGGGGATGGCAGTATTCAGATGAACATTCAGGAGCTTTCCACCGCGCTGCAGTACGAACTGCCGGTGCTGATCCTGAACCTGAATAATGGCTACCTCGGAATGGTGAAGCAGTGGCAGGATATGATCTATTCCGGTCGTCACTCGCAGTCATACATGACCTCCCTGCCTGATTTTGTCCGTCTGGCCGAGGCCTATGGGCACGTGGGGATGCGGGTGTCTAATCCGGCTGAGCTGGAGGCGAAACTCAGCGAAGCGCTTGAGCACGTTAAAAACAATCGTCTTGTTTTCATGGACGTCATCGTGGACGGGGCCGAACATGTTTATCCCATGCATATTCGCGGTGGTGGCATGGACGAAATGTGGTTAAGCAAAACGGAGAGAACCTGATATGCGCCGGATATTATCTGTATTACTGGAAAACGAGTCAGGCGCACTGTCGCGCGTCATTGGGCTTTTTGCTCAGCGCGGCTATAACATTGAAAGCCTGACGGTTGCCCCGACGGACGATCCAACGCTTTCGCGGATGACCATCCAGACCGTGGGTGATGCCAAAGTGCTTGAGCAGATCGAAAAGCAGCTGCATAAACTGGTCGACGTGCTGCGCGTAAGCGAACTGGGGCAGGGCGCTTACGTCGAGCGTGAAGTGATGCTGGTGAAAATTCAGGCCAGCGGGTATGGCCGTGAAGAGGTTAAACGCAATACGGATATCTTCCGTGGGCAGATCATCGATGTTACCCCTTCTATATATACCGTGCAGCTGGCCGGCACGAGTGACAAACTGGATGCTTTTCTCACCTCGGTGCGGGATGTCGCAAAAATAGTTGAAGTGGCGCGCTCCGGCATTGTGGGCCTGTCGCGCGGCGATAAAATCATGCGTTAAACGTCAAAAAGGTTCGCCTCTTTCTGCCCGGTCACCAAAGCCGGGCTTTTTTTTGTTCAAACCGCCGCGAATGCAGATAAAAGCGATTGCCGCGGTGACTATTCTGCGTTTAGATGTTAAAAGATTTAACCATAACCTTGACAGGGCCATGGACTCTTTTCTTTTTTTGAGGGGCAATTGTGAAACTGGATGAAATCGCCCGGCTAGCCGGCGTGTCACGAACTACGGCCAGCTATGTGATTAACGGTAAAGCAAAGCAGTACCGTGTCAGCGATAAGACCGTGGAAAAAGTCATGGCGGTGGTTCGTGAGCATAACTACCATCCGAATGCTGTCGCCGCCGGTCTGCGTGCCGGGCGCACCCGCTCTATCGGTCTGGTGATCCCAGATCTGGAAAACACCAGCTATACCCGCATTGCTAACTATCTTGAACGTCAGGCGCGCCAGCGTGGCTACCAACTGCTCATCGCCTGTTCAGAAGATCAGCCTGATAACGAGATGCGCTGTATCGAACACCTCCTCCAGCGGCAGGTTGATGCCATTATTGTCTCGACGTCCTTGCCGCCTGAGCATCCTTTCTATCAACGCTGGGCGAACGACCCGTTCCCGATTGTGGCGCTTGACCGTGCGCTGGACCGCGAACACTTTACCAGCGTCGTGGGGGCCGATCAGGACGATTCAGAAATGCTGGCCGCCGAGCTAAGAACCTTCCCGGCGGAAACGGTGCTGTATCTGGGGGCTTTACCCGAGCTGTCCGTCAGCTTCCTGCGCGAGCAAGGGTTCAGAACCGCCTGGAAAGACGATCCGCGTGAAGTCCATTACCTCTATGCCAACAGCTATGAGCGTGAAGCTGCCGCACAACTGTTCGAAAAATGGCTGGAAACGCATCCGATGCCGCAGGCGCTGTTCACCACCTCTTTCGCGCTGTTGCAGGGTGTGATGGACGTGACGCTGCGTCGTGACGGTAAACTGCCCTCTGACCTGGCGATTGCCACGTTTGGGGATAACGAACTGCTCGATTTCCTGCAGTGCCCGGTGCTGGCCGTTGCGCAGCGTCATCGCGACGTGGCAGAGCGCGTGCTGGAAATCGTGCTGGCGAGCCTGGATGAGCCGCGTAAACCGAAACCGGGGCTGACGCGTATCAAACGCAATCTTTATCGCCGCGGCATTTTAAGCCGCCATTAAGTTGTTCAGGGGTAGCGTTTGCTACCCCTTTTTAGCGTAATAGGGTTAAAGACAATTCCCGCAGAAAAATTAGGATAATTCTTTACGCGTTGTCGTCTGCTATTTTTCTTAATTCATTCTGGCTTTTAAATAGCCTTTTAAAGAACATTTATACGATTTTTAATCCGCCATTCTGAATTATTTTGTTACAAACCCTGTCCGGGGTAATGAATATTCAGCTGTTTTTTCTCGCTTCCAGCCAGCCTGCTCATCAACCTGCTTCCTCGCGCGAATCTGGCGCTGTTCCTGTCAGGCAATATGTCCTAAAATGCTGCCCGCGTCGCAAACTGACACTTTATATTTGCTGGTGACGATATGAAGCGATCTTTATCGCTTACGTGCATATTCGTTTTTTTTCTTACAAATATTCATGACGTTAATTTGCCTCGCCAGTTGTGCAGTTATTAATCAGGTTGAGTTGTCTCTGTAAATACCGGGCTTTCGGACTCATATAGGGATAGTCCTGGCTTGACAAGCTTTTCCCTCGCTCCGTAAACTCCTTTGGGTGGGAATTTGTGGGGTTAAGTGGTTTAGAGGGGTGAGGCTGGCATGTTCCGTGGGGCAACGTTAGTCAATCTCGACAGTAAGGGGCGTTTATCGGTACCAACCCGATACCGCGACCAACTGATCGAGAACGCTTCAGGTCAAATGGTTTGCACCATTGACATCAACTCCCCCTGCCTGCTGCTTTATCCTTTACCTGAATGGGAAATTATTGAGCAAAAGCTGTCGCGACTGTCGAGCATGAACCCGCAGGAACGCCGCGTACAGCGGCTGTTATTGGGACATGCCAGTGAATGTCAGATGGATAGCGCGGGGCGTTTACTGATCGCGCCTGTGTTGCGGCAACATGCCGGTCTGACAAAAGAAGTGATGCTGGTCGGGCAGTTCAATAAGTTTGAGCTGTGGGATGAAACGACCTGGTATCAACAGGTCAGGGAAGATATCGACGCTGAGCAGTCGGATTCCGCGACACTATCGGAACGGCTGCAGGACTTGTCTCTATAAATATGATGGAAAATTATAAACATACAACGGTGTTGCTGGATGAGGCCGTTAACGGCCTGAATATTCGTCCGGACGGCATCTACGTTGATGGCACTTTTGGTCGCGGTGGACACTCGCGTTTAATCCTCTCACAGCTTGGAGCGGAAGGACGCCTGCTGGCAATCGATCGCGATCCGCAGGCGATTGCCGTTGCGCAAACCATCGACGATCCTCGTTTTTCCATCGTGCATGGACCTTTCTCTGCGCTCGCGGACTACGTGGCCGAGCGCGGCTTAACCGGCAAGATTGACGGCATTCTCCTCGATCTTGGCGTCTCTTCACCCCAGCTTGATGATGCCGAACGTGGTTTCTCCTTTATGCGTGACGGCCCGCTGGATATGCGTATGGACCCTACGCGCGGTCAGTCTGCTGCCGAATGGCTTCAGACGGCGGACGAAGCGGATATCGCCTGGGTGATCAAAACCTTCGGTGAAGAGCGTTTTGGCAAACGCATTGCGCGCGCCATCGTTGAGCGTAACCGCATTGAGCCAATGACCCGCACGAAAGAGCTGGCCGAGGTTATCGCGGCGGCGACGCCGGTGAAAGATAAGCATAAACATCCCGCGACCCGTACCTTCCAGGCGGTGCGCATCTGGGTAAACAGTGAACTGGAGGAAATAGAGCTGGCGCTAAAAAGCTCGCTCGACGTACTGGCCCCGGGTGGGCGGTTATCCGTAATCAGCTTCCATTCACTGGAAGACCGCATTGTGAAACGCTTTATGCGCGAGCAAAGTCGCGGTCCTCAGGTGCCTGCGGGGCTGCCGATGACGGAAGAACAGCTCAGCAAGCTGGGCGGTCGTCAGCTGCGAGCACTAGGCAAGTTGATGCCGGGCGAAGAAGAGGTGGCAGAGAATCCACGAGCCCGTAGTTCAGTGCTGCGTGTAGCAGAGAGGACGAACGCATGATCGGCAGAGTGACAGAGACCCTAAGCAAAGTTAAGGGATCGTTAGGAAGCAACGAGCGCCATGCCTTGCCTGGCGTGATCGGCGACGATCTTTTGCGGTTTGGGAAGCTGCCACTCTGCTTGTTCATTTGCATCATCGTGACGGCAGTAACGGTGGTCACTACGGCCCACCACACCCGTTTGTTAACCGCGCAGCGCGAGCAGTTGGTGCTGGAACGTGATGCGCTGGATATCGAATGGCGAAACCTCATTCTTGAAGAGAACGCGCTCGGCGATCACAGCCGGGTTGAACGGATCGCAACGGAAAAGCTGCAGCTGCAGCATGTTGATCCTTCTCAGGAAAATATCGTAGTACAAAAATAAGGGAAAACGCGACGCATGAAAGCAGCGGCAAAAACGCTAAAACCAAAACGTCAGGAAGAACAGGCCAACTTTGTGAGTTGGCGTTTTGCGTTGCTTTGCGGCTGCATTTTACTGGCGCTGGGGTTCCTGCTGGGACGCGTGGCGTGGTTGCAAATCATCGCCCCTGACATGCTGGTGCGCCAGGGCGACATGCGTTCTCTGCGCGTTCAGGAAGTGTCTACCTCTCGCGGCATGATCACCGACCGCTCTGGCCGTCCGCTGGCGGTGAGCGTGCCGGTAAAAGCCATTTGGGCTGACCCTAAAGAACTGCACGACGCGGGGGGTATCACGCTTGATAACCGCTGGAAAGCGCTCTCCGATGCGCTGAAAATGCCGCTGGATCAGCTGGCGTCGCGCGTTAACGCTAACCCGAAAGGGCGTTTTATCTATCTGGCACGTCAGGTTAACCCTGACATGGCGGATTACATCAAAAAGCTCAAGCTGCCGGGGATTCATCTGCGTGAGGAGTCACGTCGTTATTATCCTTCCGGCGAAGTAACCGCTCACCTCATCGGCTTTACCAACGTCGATAGTCAGGGGATCGAGGGCGTCGAAAAAAGCTTTGATAAGTGGCTGACCGGCCAGCCGGGCGAGCGCATCGTGCGTAAAGACCGCTACGGTCGCGTCATTGAGGATATCTCTTCCACGGACAGCCAGGCCGCGCATAACCTGGCCCTGAGCATTGATGAACGCCTGCAGGCGCTGGTCTACCGCGAGCTGAACAACGCCGTGGCCTTTAACAAGGCGGAATCTGGCAGCGCCGTCCTGGTTGATGTCAACACGGGCGAAGTGCTGGCGATGGCCAGCAGCCCCTCTTACAACCCGAATAATTTCGCGGGCACCGCAAAAGATGCGATGCGTAACCGGTCGATTACTGACGTTTTCGAACCGGGCTCAACCGTAAAACCGATGGTGGTGATGACCGCGCTTCAGCGTGGCATTGTCAATGAAAGTACCGTTCTGAATACGATTCCTTACCGCATTAATGGCCATGAAATCAAAGACGTGGCCCGTTACAGCGAACTGACCCTCACCGGGGTCTTACAGAAGTCGAGTAACGTCGGTGTTTCAAAGCTGGCGTTAGCGATGCCGTCCTCAGCGTTAGTAGAGACTTACTCACGTTTTGGGCTGGGAAAAGCGACCAATTTGGGGTTGGTCGGAGAACGCAGTGGCTTATATCCTCAAAAACAACGGTGGTCTGACATAGAGAGGGCCACCTTCTCTTTCGGCTACGGGCTAATGGTAACCCCGTTACAGTTAGCGCGAGTCTACGCAACGATTGGCAGCTATGGCGTTTACCGTCCGCTGTCGATCACCAAAGTTGATCCACCGGTTCCGGGCGAGCGTATCTTCCCGGAATCCATCGTGCGTACCGTGGTGCATATGATGGAAAGCGTGGCGCTGCCCGGCGGCGGCGGCGTGAAGGCGGCGATCAAAGGCTATCGCATCGCCATTAAAACCGGTACGGCGAAAAAAGTGGGGCCAGATGGCCGCTACATCAATAAATACATTGCCTATACCGCAGGCGTTGCACCTGCCAGCAATCCGCGTTTTGCGCTGGTGGTGGTGATTAACGATCCGCAGGCGGGTAAATACTACGGTGGCGCCGTTTCCGCGCCTGTGTTCGGAGCCATCATGGGCGGCGTGTTGCGCACCATGAATATCGAACCGGATGCGCTGGCGACGGGCGAGAAAAGTGAATTTGTAATTAATCAAGGCGAGGGTACAGGTGGCAGATCGTAATTTGCGCGACCTTCTCGCTCCGTGGGTGCCGAACGCACCCGCGCGAGCGCTACGAGAGATGATTCTGGACAGCCGCGTTGCGGCTTCTGGCGATCTTTTTGTGGCTGTAGTAGGTCATCAGGCGGACGGGCGTCGTTATATCCCGCAGGCGATTGCGCAAGGTGTTGCTGCCGTTATTGCTGAGGCGAAAGATGAGGCAACCGACGGCGAAATCCGTGAAATGCACGGCGTGCCGGTTATCTACCTCAGCCAACTGAATGAGCGTCTCTCCGCACTGGCAGGACGTTTTTATCATGAGCCCTCCGACCAGCTTCGTCTGGTGGGCGTCACGGGCACCAACGGAAAAACAACCACTACGCAGCTGATGGCGCAATGGGCTCAGCTGCTGGGTGAAACCGGCGCGGTAATGGGCACAGTCGGTAATGGCCTGCTGGGCAACGTTAGCCCGACGGAAAATACCACCGGCTCGGCGGTAGATGTGCAACATGTGCTTGCCGGGCTGGCAGAGCAGGGGGCGAGCTTCGCCGCGATGGAGGTTTCCTCCCACGGGCTGGTGCAGCACCGCGTGGCGGCGCTGAAATTTGCCGCTTCCGTGTTCACCAACCTCAGCCGCGATCATCTTGATTATCACGGCGATATGGAGCATTACGAAGCCGCGAAATGGCTGCTCTATTCCACCCACCATCACGGCGAGGCTATCGTTAACGCCGATGATGAAGTCGGACGCCGCTGGCTGGCGAAGCTGCCGGACGCGGTTGCCGTCTCGATGGAAGACCATATTAACCCGAACTGCCACGGCCGCTGGCTGAAAGCGGTTGAGGTGAAGTATCACGACCGCGGAGCGACTATTCGCGTTGCGTCGTCATGGGGCGAAGGCGAGATCGAAAGCCGCCTGATGGGCGCATTCAACGTCAGCAACCTGCTGCTGGCGCTGGCGACGCTGCTGGCGCTGGGCTACCCGATGGCGGAGCTGCTGAAAACGGCGGAGCGTCTGCAACCGGTGTGTGGCCGTATGGAAGTGTTTAGCGCGCCGGGTAAACCGACCGTGGTCGTGGATTATGCCCACACCCCGGATGCGCTGGAAAAAGCGCTGGAAGCGGCGCGTCTGCACTGCGCCGGTAAACTCTGGTGCGTGTTTGGCTGCGGCGGCGATCGTGACAAAGGCAAGCGCCCGCTGATGGGGGCGATTGCGGAACAGTTCGCGGACATTCCGGTGGTGACCGATGACAACCCGCGTACCGAAGAGCCGCGCACCATCATCAACGACATTCTGGCCGGTATGCTCGACGCTGGCCGCGCCCGCGTGGTGGAAGGCCGCGCGGAAGCCGTCACCAACGCCATTATGCAGGCGCAGGAGAACGACGTCGTTCTGCTGGCCGGTAAAGGGCATGAAGATTATCAGATCGTTGGCAACCGCCGTCTGGACTACTCCGACCGCGTTACGGCAGCACGTCTGCTGGGAGTCGTAGCATGATCAGCTTTACGCTAAGTCAGGCCGCAGCCATCCTGAAGGGGACGCTGCAGGGCCAGGATCTGACCATTGACGACGTAACGACCGATACCCGCAAAGTGACCGCGGGTTGCCTGTTTGTGGCGCTGAAAGGCGAGCGTTTTGATGCGCACGATTTTGTCGATAGCGCGAAAGAGAACGGCGCAGGTGCGCTGCTGGTAAGCCGCAAGCTCGACATCGATCTGCCGCAGATTGTGGTGAAAGACACCCGCCTGGCGTTTGGCGAACTGGCGGCGTGGGTACGCCAGCAGGTTCCGGCTCGCGTTGTGGCGCTGACGGGCTCGTCCGGCAAAACCTCGGTCAAAGAGATGACGGCAGCGATCCTCGGCCAGTGCGGAAACACGCTGTATACCGCAGGTAACCTCAACAATGACATCGGCGTGCCGATGACACTGCTGCGCCTGACTAAAGAACATAAATTTGCGGTAATTGAATTAGGGGCAAACCATCAGGGCGAAATCGCCTGGACGGTGAGCCTGACGCGTCCGGAAGCGGCGCTGGTGAATAACCTGGCGGCTGCGCACCTGGAAGGGTTCGGCTCGCTGGAAGGCGTGGCGAAAGCCAAAGGCGAAATCTACACCGGCCTGCCTGCTGACGGTATCGCCATTATGAACGCTGACAATAACGACTGGCTGAACTGGCAGAGCATCATTGGTTCACGTAAGACCTGGCGCTTTTCCCCGAATGCCGCCAACAGCGATTTTACGGCAACCAATATCCATGTGACCTCGCACGGCACCGAGTTCACGCTCAACACCCCAACGGGTGGTGTGGATGTGCTGCTGCCGTTGCCGGGTCGCCATAACATCGCGAATGCGCTTGCAGCAGCGGCGTTATCGATGGCCGTGGGCGCATCGCACGACGCCATCAAAACCGGGCTGGCGAATCTTAAAGCCGTGCCGGGGCGTCTGTTCCCCATCCCGCTGGCAGAAAACAAACTGCTGCTGGACGACTCCTACAATGCCAACGTCGGTTCTATGACCGCAGCTGTGCAAGTGTTGTCGGAAATGCCGGGCTACCGCGTCATGGTTGTCGGTGATATGGGTGAACTGGGCGATGAGAGCGAAGCCTGCCATATCCAGGTGGGCGAGGCGGCGAAAGCGGCGGGTCTGGATTGCGTGCTGAGCGCAGGAAAATTGAGTCAGGCGATTTCTCAGGCCAGCGGCGTTGGCGAGCATTTTGCGACCAAAGCCGAATTGATTGAACGCCTCAACGCGTTAATTGCAGAAAAACAAATTGTGACTGTGTTAGTGAAAGGTTCACGTAGTGCCGCCATGGAAGAGGTTGTGCACGCATTACAGGAGAACGGAACATGTTAGTTTGGCTGGCCGAGCATTTGGTCAAATATTATTCAGGCTTTAACGTCTTTTCCTATCTGACGTTTCGCGCCATCGTCAGCCTGCTGACTGCGCTGTTCATCTCCTTGTGGATGGGCCCGCGCATGATTGCCCGTCTGCAAAAACTCTCTTTCGGCCAGGTTGTGCGTAACGATGGCCCGGAATCTCACTTCAGCAAGCGCGGTACGCCGACCATGGGCGGGATTATGATCCTGACCGCTATCGTCGTGTCCGTACTGCTGTGGGCTTACCCGTCAAACCCTTACGTCTGGTGCGTGCTGACCGTGCTGGTCGGCTACGGGATTATTGGTTTTGTCGATGACTACCGTAAGGTGGTGCGCAAAGATACCAAAGGCCTGATTGCCCGCTGGAAATATTTCTGGATGTCGGTGATTGCGCTGGGCGTCGCCTTCGCGCTGTATCTGGCAGGTAAGGATACCCCGGCTACCGAGCTGGTGGTGCCCTTCTTCAAAGACGTGATGCCGCAGCTGGGGCTGTTCTACATCCTGCTGGCGTACTTCGTGATTGTTGGTACCGGTAACGCCGTCAACCTGACGGATGGTCTGGATGGCCTGGCGATTATGCCTACCGTTTTTGTCGCGGGTGGTTTTGCGCTGGTCGCCTGGGCGACAGGCAACATGAACTTTGCCAACTATCTGCACATTCCTTACCTGCGTCACGCCGGTGAACTGGTGATTGTCTGTACGGCGATCGTCGGGGCGGGGCTGGGCTTCCTGTGGTTCAACACCTATCCGGCGCAGGTCTTTATGGGCGACGTCGGTTCGCTGGCCCTGGGCGGCGCGCTCGGCATTATCGCCGTGCTGCTGCGTCAGGAGTTCCTGCTGGTGATCATGGGCGGCGTGTTTGTGGTGGAGACCCTGTCGGTCATTCTGCAGGTGGGTTCCTTCAAGCTGCGCGGACAGCGCATCTTCCGCATGGCACCGATTCACCATCACTATGAACTGAAAGGCTGGCCGGAGCCGCGCGTGATTGTGCGCTTCTGGATTATTTCGCTGATGCTGGTCCTGATTGGCCTGGCAACGCTGAAGGTACGTTAATCATGGCAGATTACCAGGGTAAAAAAGTCGTTATCATCGG
Organism: Enterobacter sp. 2VL; assembly: GCF_005503595.1. Taxonomy (NCBI): domain Bacteria; kingdom Pseudomonadati; phylum Pseudomonadota; class Gammaproteobacteria; order Enterobacterales; family Enterobacteriaceae; genus Enterobacter; species Enterobacter sp. 2VL. The sequence goes on along the minus strand of NZ_SCNE01000004.1, from coordinate 133,400 downwards.
GTTAGGCCTGACCGGCCTCTCCTGCGTGGACTTTTTCCTCGCGCGGGGTGTAACGCCGCGGGTGATGGATACGCGTGTTTCTCCGCCGGGTCTGGACACGCTGCCAGAGCAGGTTGAACGCCACCTTGGTGGTCTGAATGATGACTGGCTGCTGGCCGCCGATCTGATTGTTGCCAGCCCGGGTATGGCGCTGGCACACCCTTCGTTAAGCGCTGCTGCCGATGCGGGCGTTGAGATTGTCGGTGATATTGAACTGTTCTGCCGGGAAGCGCAGGCCCCCATCATTGCGATTACCGGTTCAAACGGCAAAAGCACCGTCACCACGCTGGTGGGCGAGATGGCAAAAGCCGCGGGCATGAACGTGGGCGTGGGCGGGAATATCGGCCTGCCGGCGCTGATGCTGCTGGATAAAGGCTGTGAGCTGTACGTGCTCGAACTCTCCAGCTTCCAGCTGGAAACCACCACCAGTTTGCATGCCGCCGCGGCGACGATCCTCAACGTGACCGAAGATCATATGGATCGATATCCGTTTGGTTTGCAGCAGTACCGCGCGGCCAAGCTGCGCGTGTATGAAAATGCCAAAGTCTGCGTGGTCAACGCCGATGATGCGCTCACCATGCCGGTACGCGGCGCGGACGATCGTTGTATCAGCTTTGGCATCACTATGGGCGATTATCACCTGAACCGTCAGTTGGGCGAAACCTGGTTGCGCGTGAAGGGTGAGAAAGTGCTGAACGTGAAAGAGATGAAACTGTCCGGCCAGCATAACTATACCAACGCCCTGGCGGCGCTGGCGCTGGCGGATGCGGTGGGGTTGCCGCGCTCTTCCAGCCTGCAGGCGCTGACCACTTATTCAGGTCTGGCACACCGTTTCCAGCTGGCGCTGGAGCACAACGGGGTGCGCTGGATCAACGACTCCAAAGCCACGAACGTCGGCAGTACCGAGGCCGCGCTGAATGGCCTGCACGTTGACGGTACGCTGCATCTGCTGCTGGGTGGCGATGGCAAATCAGCCGATTTCTCCTCGCTGAAGCAGTACCTCGCGGGCGATAACATCCGCCTGTACTGTTTCGGACGCGATGGCGGCGAGCTGGCGCAGCTGCGCCCTGAGATTGCCGAGCAAACAGAGACCATGGAGCAGGCGATGCGCCTGATTGCGCCGCGCGTTCAGCCCGGCGATATGGTGCTGCTTTCTCCTGCCTGCGCCAGCCTCGATCAATTCAAGAATTTTGAGCAGCGGGGCGATATCTTCACCCGCCTGGCGAAGGAGTTAGGCTGATGCGTTTCTCTCTCCCTCGCCTGAGAATGCCGCGTCTGCCGGGGTTTGGCATCCTGGTATGGCTTTTCGCGGCGCTAAAAGGCTGGGTCATGGCCTCCCGGGACAAAGATTCCGATAGCCTGGTGATGTACGACCGCATGCTGTTCTGGCTCACGCTGGGGCTGGCGGCGATCGGCTTTATCATGGTGACCTCGGCATCGATGCCTGTCGGGCAGCGTCTGGCTAACGATCCGTTCCTGTTTGCCAAGCGTGACGGCCTGTACATTATTCTGGCGTTCTGCCTGGCGATGATAACCCTGCGTCTGCCGATGGAGTTCTGGCAGCGCCACAGTACCGCGATGCTGATTGCCTCGATCATCATGCTGCTGATCGTGCTGGTTGTCGGCAGCTCCGTAAACGGGGCATCGCGCTGGATTGCTTTTGGTCCGCTGCGTATTCAGCCAGCAGAGTTCACCAAGCTCTCGCTGTTCTGTTACCTGGCGAACTACCTGGTGCGTAAAGTTGACGAAGTGCGTAACAACCTTCGCGGCTTCTTAAAGCCGATGGGCGTGATTTTGGTTCTCGCCGTTCTGCTGCTGGCGCAGCCTGACCTCGGTACGGTGGTAGTGCTGTTTGTGACCACGCTGGCGATGCTGTTCCTGGCGGGTGCGAAGCTGTGGCAGTTTATCGCGATTATCGGCATGGGGATTTCTGCAGTGGTACTGCTGATCCTCGCTGAGCCATACCGTATTCGCCGTGTGACCTCGTTCTGGAACCCGTGGGAAGACCCGTTCGGCAGCGGCTACCAGCTGACGCAGTCGCTGATGGCATTTGGCCGCGGCGAAGTCTGGGGACAAGGCCTGGGCAACTCCGTTCAAAAACTGGAGTATTTACCTGAGGCGCACACCGACTTCATCTTCTCCATTATTGGGGAAGAACTGGGTTATATCGGTGTGGTATTGGCACTATTAATGGTATTCTTCGTCGCTTTCCGCGCCATGTCGATTGGCCGGAAAGCGCTGGAAATCGATCACCGCTTCTCAGGTTTTCTGGCCTGCTCAATTGGTATCTGGTTTAGCTTCCAGGCATTGGTTAACGTCGGGGCCGCAGCAGGTATGCTGCCGACCAAAGGTCTGACGTTGCCGTTAATCAGCTATGGTGGCTCCAGCCTGTTGATTATGTCGACGGCGATCATGTTCTTGTTACGTATTGATTATGAAACGCGTCTGGAAAAAGCCCAGGCGTTTACACGAGGTTCACGATGAATCAACCGAAGCGGTTAATGGTGATGGCAGGCGGTACGGGCGGGCATGTGTTCCCCGGACTTGCGGTTGCGCACCATTTAATGGATCAGGGCTGGCAGGTACGCTGGCTGGGAACCGCAGACCGCATGGAAGCCGACCTGGTACCGAAGCACGGTATTGAGATCGACTTTATTCGTATTTCTGGCCTGCGCGGAAAAGGTATCAAGGCGCAGCTGCTGGCACCGGTGCGGATCTTCAACGCCTGGCGTCAGGCCCGCGCCATTATGAAACGCTTTAAACCCGACGTCGTGCTGGGCATGGGCGGTTATGTCTCGGGTCCTGGCGGGCTGGCGGCATGGTCGCTGGGCATTCCTGTCGTTCTGCACGAGCAGAACGGCATCGCCGGGCTGACCAACAAATGGCTGGCGAAAATCGCCACCAAGGTGATGCAGGCCTTCCCGGGTGCATTTCCAAAAGCAGACGTTGTGGGCAACCCGGTGCGCGTGGACGTGCTGGCGCTGCCGCTGCCTGATGCTCGCCTGACGGGCCGTGAAGGGCCGGTGCGTGTGCTGGTCGTCGGCGGCTCTCAGGGCGCGCGTATTTTAAACCAGACGATGCCGCAGGCGGCCGCAAAGCTGGGTGATGCCGTGACGATCTGGCATCAAAGCGGAAAAGGCGCTCAGCAGATGGTAGAGCAGCTGTACGCAGAGCACGGCCAGCCGCAGCATAAAGTGACGGAGTTTATCGATGACATGGCCGCAGCCTACGCCTGGGCCGATGTTGTGGTGTGTCGCTCTGGCGCACTGACGGTGAGCGAAATCGCCGCCGCCGGTTTACCCGCGCTATTTGTGCCGTTCCAGCACAAAGACCGACAGCAGTACTGGAATGCGCTGCCGCTTGAGAAAGCCGGAGCAGCAAAAATTTTTGAGCAGCCACAATTTACCGCCGATGCGGTCGCCACCACTCTGGCGGGCTGGGACAGAGACGCATTGCTGAAGATGGCCGAACGCGCGCGCGCGACCGCCATCCCGGATGCGACGGAACGGGTGGCAAAAGAAGTGAGCCTGGCAGCCCAGGCTTAACCCTCGCAGCGCGTGTTGCGCTGCACGAATTTTTTAAAGTAGTCGATGGCGTTTAGAGAATGAATACACAACAACTGGCAAAACTGCGTTCAATCGTGCCCGAGATGCGTCGCGTCCGGCACATTCACTTTGTTGGCATCGGTGGTGCTGGCATGGGCGGTATTGCCGAAGTGTTGGCGAACGAAGGTTATCAGATCAGTGGTTCCGATCTGGCGCCAAACCCGGTCACCCAGCAGCTGGCGTCGCTTGGGGCGACTATCTATTTTAACCATCGCCCGGAAAACGTCAGCGATGCGAGCGTGGTTGTTGTCTCCAGCGCCATCTCTTCAGATAACCCGGAAATTGTTGCCGCGCACGAAGCGCGCATTCCGGTGATCCGCCGCGCTGAAATGCTGGCGGAGCTGATGCGTTTTCGTCATGGCATTGCGGTTGCCGGTACGCACGGTAAAACCACGACCACGGCAATGGTATCAAGCATCTACGCAGAAGCGGGCCTGGACCCAACGTTTGTTAACGGTGGCCTGGTGAAAGCGGCGGGCGTGCATGCGCGTCTGGGCCACAGCCGGTACCTGATTGCGGAAGCGGATGAAAGTGATGCGTCGTTCCTGCATCTGCAGCCGATGGTGGCGATTGTCACCAATATTGAAGCCGACCATATGGATACCTACCAGGGCGACTTCGAAAATTTAAAACAGACCTTTATTAATTTCCTGCACAATCTGCCGTTTTATGGTCGTGCGGTGATGTGCGTTGACGACCCGGTGATCCGCGAGCTGCTGCCGCGTGTTGGTCGTCAAATCACTACCTACGGTTTTAGCGAAGACGCTGACGTGCGGGTGGAAGAGTACAAACAATCTGGCGCGCAGGGGCATTTCACGCTTGCCCGTCAGGATAAAGAATTGCTGCACGTTACCCTTAATGCGCCAGGGCGCCATAATGCCCTGAACGCCGCGGCGGCAGTAGCCGTTGCGACGGAAGAGGGCATTGATGACGAGGCGATCCTGCGCGCGCTGGAGAGCTTCCAGGGGACCGGTCGTCGCTTCGACTTCCTCGGTGAGTTCCCGCTGGATGCCGTAAACGGTAAATCCGGGAGCGCCATGCTGGTGGACGACTACGGTCACCATCCGACCGAAGTCGATGCCACGATCAAAGCCGCGCGTGCTGGCTGGCCGGACAAAAACCTGGTGATGATTTTCCAGCCGCACCGCTTTACGCGCACCCGCGATCTCTATGACGACTTCGCCAACGTATTGTCTCAGGTCGATACGCTGCTCATGCTGGATGTATATTCAGCAGGTGAAACTCCGATTCCGGGTGCAGACAGCCGTTCTTTGTGTCGTACCATTCGTGGACGCGGTAAAGTGGATCCTATTTTGGTTCCAGAGCCCGCTCAGGTGGCTGAAATTCTGGCACCGGTACTGACCGGTAACGATTTGATTCTGATTCAGGGTGCGGGAAATATCGGCAAAATCGCCCGTACCTTAGCCGAAATCAAACTGAAGCCGCAAACTCACGAGGACGAGCGTCATGGCTGATAAGATTGCGGTCCTGTTTGGCGGGACGTCCGCTGAACGCGATGTTTCCCTGAACTCAGGCGCTGCCGTACTGGCGGGCCTGCGTGAAGGCGGCGTGGATGCGCACCCGGTCGATCCTAAAGACGTGGATGTGACGCAGCTGAAAACGATGGGCTTTGATAAGGTCTTTATCGCGCTGCACGGCCGCGGCGGTGAAGACGGCACCCTGCAAGGGCTGCTGGAACTCATCGGCCTGCCGTACACCGGCAGCGGCGTAATGGCCTCGGCGATCTCAATGGATAAACTGCGCAGCAAACTGCTGTGGCAGGGCGCGGGTTTACCCGTTGCGCCATGGGTTGCCCTGACGCGTCGCGAATATGAAATGGGCCTTAACGATAGCGTTAATGGACGCATTGCGGCGCTGGGGTTACCGGTTATTGTTAAGCCGAGCCGTGAAGGGTCGAGCGTTGGTATGTCGAAAGTCGATAAAGCGGGGGATTTACCCGCCGCGTTAGCACTGGCATTTCAACATGATGAAGAAGTTTTAATCGAAAAATGGCTTAGCGGGCCAGAATATACCGTGGCGATGCTCGGTGAAGAAATTTTACCGTCAATTCGCATCCAACCCGCTGGCGTCTTCTATGATTATGAGGCGAAGTATCTCTCTGATGAGACGCAATATTTTTGCCCATCAGGTTTAGAAGATCAACGTGAGGCTGATTTACGCGCTCTGGTGCTTAAAGCCTGGACTGTTTTAGGCTGCCGGGGATGGGGAAGAATTGACGTGATGCTCGACGGTGACGGGCAATTTTATCTGCTGGAAGCGAATACCTCGCCGGGCATGACCAGCCACAGCCTTGTGCCGATGGCGGCGCGTCAGGCGGGCATGAGCTTCTCCCAGCTTGTTGTACGCATACTGGACCAGGCGGGCTGATATGTCTCAGGCTGCATTGAACACGCGCAACCGCGACGAAGAAGAAGAATATACGTCTTCGCGCCGGAGTAATGGAACGCGTCTTGCAGGGATCCTCTTCCTGCTGGGGGTGCTGTGCACCGTGTTTATCAGCGGCTGGATGGTGCTGGGGTGGATGGAAGATGCGCAGCGGTTACCGCTCTCGAAGCTGGTGGTGACCGGTGAGCGCCACTACACGCGTAACGATGATATTCGCCAGTCGATCCTGGCGCTGGGCTCGCCCGGCACCTTTATGACTCAGGATGTGAATATCATTCAGAGTCAGATTGAACGTCTGCCGTGGATAAAACAGGCGAGCGTCAGAAAGCAATGGCCTGATGAATTGAAGATTCATCTGGTTGAATATGTGCCCATTGCGCGTTGGAATGATCAGCACATGGTAGACGTGGATGGAAATTCCTTCAGCGTGCCGAGCGATCGTGTCAGCAAGCAAAATTTACCGATGTTGTATGGCCCGGAAGGTAGCGAAAACGAAGTGTTGCAGGGTTTTCGTGATATGGGCCAGGTGCTGGCTAAGGACCGCTTTACGTTAAAAGAGGCAGCGATGACGGCGCGCCGCTCATGGCAGTTGACGTTAACGAACGGCATTAAGCTTAACCTTGGTCGCGGCGACACAATGAAACGTCTGGCGCGTTTTGTCGAACTTTACCCGGTTTTACAACAGCAGGCGCAGACGGACGGCAAACGGATAAGCTACGTTGATTTGCGCTATGACTCAGGCGCAGCAGTCGGTTGGGAGCCGGCTCCGGTCGAGGAACCTAATCAGCAACAGAATCAGGCACAGGTACAGGCAAAACAACAATGATCAAGGCGACGGACAGAAAACTGGTAGTTGGACTGGAGATTGGCACCGCAAAGGTTGCCGCTTTAGTAGGGGAAGTTCTGCCCGACGGTATGGTCAATATCATTGGCGTGGGCAGTTGCCCGTCCAGGGGTATGGACAAAGGTGGGGTAAACGACCTTGAGTCGGTGGTGAAATGCGTTCAGCGCGCCATCGACCAGGCTGAACTGATGGCCGATTGCCAGATTTCTTCTGTCTATCTGGCCCTGTCTGGCAAGCACATCAGTTGCCAGAACGAAATTGGTATGGTGCCGATTTCAGAAGAAGAAGTGACGCAGGAAGACGTTGAAAACGTTGTGCATACGGCGAAGTCCGTGCGCGTACGCGATGAGCATCGCGTGCTGCATGTGATCCCACAGGAATATGCGATCGACTATCAGGAAGGGATCAAGAATCCGGTCGGTCTTTCCGGCGTGCGTATGCAGGCAAAAGTGCACCTGATCACATGTCACAACGATATGGCGAAGAACATTGTAAAAGCCGTTGAACGTTGTGGTCTGAAAGTTGACCAACTTATTTTCGCCGGTCTGGCCGCAAGCTATTCTGTGCTGACCGAAGATGAACGTGAACTGGGCGTCTGTGTGGTCGATATTGGTGGTGGTACAATGGACATGGCCGTCTATACCGGCGGTGCGTTGCGCCACACCAAAGTGATTCCGTACGCAGGGAACGTTGTGACCAGCGATATTGCTTACGCTTTTGGTACGCCACCGAGTGATGCAGAAGCGATCAAAGTGCGCCACGGTTGTGCACTGGGCTCTATCGTAGGTAAAGATGAGAGCGTTGAAGTACCGAGCGTAGGCGGTCGTCCGCCGCGCAGCCTTCAGCGCCAGACGTTGGCAGAGGTGATTGAGCCGCGCTATACCGAGCTGCTCAATCTGGTTAACGAAGAGATTTTGCAGTTGCAGGAGCAGCTTCGCCAGCAGGGTGTGAAACACCATCTCGCGGCGGGGATTGTATTAACCGGCGGGGCAGCGCAAATTGAAGGTCTTGCGGCCTGCGCTCAGCGCGTGTTCCATACGCAGGTGCGTATTGGTGCGCCGCTGAATATCACCGGGTTAACGGATTATGCTCAGGAGCCGTACTATTCAACGGCCGTGGGCCTGCTGCACTACGGGAAAGAATCCCATCTGAGTGGTGAAGCAGAAGTGGAAAAACGCGTATCAGTGGGGTCGTGGGTCAAACGACTGAACAACTGGTTGCGAAAAGAGTTTTAATTTTTTTAAGAGACCGGAGAGAATTAGCGGTCTCGGGCGACAGGCACAACGGAGAGAGAAATTATGTTTGAACCTATGGAACTGACCAACGACGCGGTGATTAAAGTCATCGGCGTCGGTGGCGGCGGCGGTAACGCCGTAGAGCATATGGTGCGCGAGCGCATTGAAGGTGTTGAATTTTTCGCAGTTAACACCGATGCACAGGCACTGCGTAAGACGGCCGTAGGCCAGACGATTCAGATCGGTGGTGGCATCACCAAAGGTCTGGGTGCAGGGGCTAACCCTGAAGTCGGTCGTAACGCTGCTGAAGAAGATCGTGAAGCCCTGCGTGCCGCGCTGGACGGTGCAGACATGGTCTTCATCGCAGCGGGCATGGGCGGCGGTACCGGCACCGGTGCAGCGCCTGTTGTGGCAGAAGTGGCTAAAGATTTAGGTATTCTGACCGTTGCCGTCGTGACCAAGCCTTTCAACTTTGAAGGCAAGAAGCGTATGGCTTTCGCGGAGCAGGGTATTACCGAGCTGTCCAAGCACGTGGATTCTCTGATTACTATCCCGAACGACAAGCTGTTGAAAGTTCTGGGTCGCGGTATCTCCCTGCTTGACGCTTTTGGCGCAGCAAACGACGTGCTGAAAGGCGCAGTCCAGGGTATCGCTGAACTGATTACCCGTCCTGGCCTGATGAACGTTGACTTTGCAGACGTTCGCACCGTGATGTCCGAAATGGGCTACGCGATGATGGGCTCTGGCGTGGCAAGCGGTGAAGACCGTGCGGAAGAAGCGGCTGAAATGGCGATCTCTTCTCCACTGCTGGAAGATATCGATCTGTCCGGCGCGCGCGGCGTACTGGTCAACATTACCGCTGGCTTTGACCTGCGTCTGGATGAGTTCGAAACCGTGGGTAACACCATCCGTGCGTTCGCGTCCGACAACGCAACCGTGGTTATCGGTACATCCCTTGACCCGGAAATGAACGACGAGCTGCGCGTAACAGTTGTTGCCACCGGTATCGGTATGGACAAGCGTCCTGAGATCACCCTGGTGACCAATAAACAGACTCAGCAGCCGGTAATGGATCGTTACCAGCAGCACGGTATGGCTCCGCTGACGCAAGAGCAAAAACCTGCCGCGAAAGTGGTTAACGATAACACGCCACAAACCGCGAAAGAGCCAGATTATCTGGACATCCCGGCGTTCCTGCGTAAGCAAGCTGACTAAGAATTGGCTGGAATTTGGGGATTTTCGCTCTTTGTGCTAAACTGGCCCACCGTTAGTGATATACACTTTCGGTTGGATAGTTAATTTGGCGAGATTATACGATGATCAAACAAAGGACACTTAAACGTATCGTTCAGGCGACGGGTGTCGGTTTGCATACCGGCAAGAAAGTCACACTGACGTTACGCCCTGCGCCGGCCAATACCGGGGTCATCTATCGTCGCACCGACTTGAATCCACCGGTAGATTTTCCGGCCGATGCCAAATCTGTGCGTGATACTATGCTCTGTACTTGCCTGGTGAATGAGCATGACGTGCGGATTTCTACCGTAGAGCACCTGAACGCCGCCCTGGCGGGTCTGGGTATCGACAACATTATGGTTGAAGTCGATGCGCCAGAAATCCCGATTATGGATGGTAGTGCTGCTCCGTTCGTTTATCTGTTGCTGGATGCCGGCATCGAAGAACTGAACTGCGCGAAGAAATTTGTTCGCATCAAAGAGACTGTTCGTGTCCAGGATGGCGACAAGTGGGCTGAATTCAAACCGTACAATGGTTTCTCGTTGGACTTTACCATCGACTTTAACCATCCGGCGATTGATGCCAGCACCCAACGCTATGCGATGAACTTCTCTGCTGATGCGTTTATGCGCCAGATCAGTCGTGCTCGTACGTTTGGTTTCATGCGTGATATCGAATATCTGCAGTCCCGTGGTTTGTGCCTGGGCGGCAGCTTCGATTGTGCCATCGTTGTTGACGATTATCGCGTACTGAACGAAGACGGCCTGCGTTTTGAAGATGAATTCGTTCGTCACAAAATGCTGGATGCTATCGGCGACCTCTTCATGTGTGGTCACAATATCATTGGTGCATTTACCGCGTTTAAATCCGGTCATGCGCTGAACAACAAATTGTTGCAGGCCGTCCTGGCGAAACAGGAAGCCTGGGAATATGTGACCTTCGAAGACGAAGCAGAACTGCCGCTGGCGTTCAAAGCACCCAATACGGTCCTGGCGTAACGCTCAATCCGTTGCGTGAAAAATCGACTGGTTAACCTGGTACTCTCTCCGGCCAGGAAAACCAGTCGTTTTTATTTTTACCTTTCTCAGATCTGTTCCCGTTTTCCTGTCGCCTTTGTCTGGCGCTGAAAATCCGTGCGTTAGCTGCATTCTTGACCGTTTTTCCTCGCTGCAACTCGTCATTCCTGCTGATGTGCATTGGCTTTAGTGGTAATATCTGGGCGCTAAAAGAATAATTGATCCCGGCCTGTATCAGGCTGGCTTATGTGGTGGAGCAGGTGAGCGGAATACTGACGCGCTGGCGACAATTTGGCAGACGTTATTTCTGGCCGCATCTCTTATTAGGGATGGTCGCGGCAAGCCTTGGCTTGCCTGCGCTCAGCAACAGCGCTCAGGCGGACACGCCAACCAAAGCTTCCACCAGTAAACACGATCTCAGCACGCGGGTTAACATTACTAACCTCGCGTGGCTTGAAGCCAATCGCCGTCCTAATTACTCGGTTGATTACTGGCACCAGCACGCCATCCGCACGGTTATTCGTCATCTGTCATTCGCAATGGCACCGCAGACGATGCCGGTGGCGGAACAGGCGCTGCCTGCTCAGGTACAGCACCTTGCCCTGCTGGACACACTTAATGCCCTGCTGACGCAGGATAGCCAGCCGCCGGTCGCTGTACGCCAGAAGACGCACGTTGCGTTCGTTTCTCCCGCCACATTCTCTGTTTCCTCATGGATCAGCCAGGCTCACGGTATTCGCGCCGGGCCTCAGCGCCTCAGCTAAATTAACCCTTTTTCAATACCTTAATTTATCTGCCCGCACTGGGGCGTTTGAGAATTTATTATGCTAATCAAATTATTAACCAAAGTTTTTGGTAGTCGTAACGATCGTACCCTGCGCCGTATGCGCAAAGCTGTCTCCGTTATCAACGGCATGGAACCGGCGATGGAGAAGCTCTCTGATGATGAGCTGAAAGCCAAGACCGCGGAATTCCGCGCCCGTCTGGAGAAAGGTGAAACTTTAGAAAGCCTGATCCCGGAAGCTTTCGCCGTTGTGCGTGAAGCCAGTAAGCGCGTATTCGGCATGCGCCACTTCGACGTTCAGCTGCTGGGCGGTATGGTGCTCAACGAACGCTGCATCGCGGAAATGCGTACCGGTGAAGGTAAAACCCTGACCGCAACGCTGCCGGCTTACCTGAACGCGCTGACCGGTAAAGGCGTTCACGTGGTTACCGTCAACGACTATTTGGCACAGCGTGACGCCGAAAACAACCGCCCGCTGTTCGAGTTCCTGGGCCTGACCGTGGGCATCAACATGTCCGGTCTGCCTGCTCCGGCCAAGCGTGAAGCCTATAACGCGGACATCACCTACGGTACCAACAACGAATACGGTTTCGACTATCTGCGTGACAACATGGCGTTCAGCCCGGAAGAGCGCGTTCAGCGTAAACTGCACTATGCGCTGGTGGATGAGGTGGACTCCATCCTGATCGATGAGGCGCGTACCCCGCTGATCATCTCCGGCCCGGCCGAAGACAGCTCCGAGATGTACCGCAAAGTCGATAAAATCATTCCGCACCTCCTGCGTCAGGAAAAAGAAGACTCCGACACCTTCCAGGGTGAAGGTCACTTCTCCGTGGATGAAAAAGCACGTCAGGTCAACCTGACCGAGCGCGGTCTGGTTCAGATTGAAGAATTGCTGGTTGAACAGGGCATTATGGAAGAGGGTGAGTCGCTGTACTCTCCGACCAACATCATGCTGATGCACCATGTGACGGCGGCGCTGCGCGCCCACGCGCTGTTCACCCGCGACGTTGATTACATCGTGAAAGACGGTGAAGTGATCATCGTTGACGAACACACCGGCCGTACCATGCAGGGCCGTCGCTGGTCTGATGGTCTGCACCAGGCCGTTGAAGCCAAAGAAGGCGTTGAGATCCAGAACGAAAACCAGACGCTGGCCTCCATCACCTTCCAGAACTACTTCCGTCTGTATGAGAAGCTGGCCGGGATGACCGGTACTGCGGATACCGAAGCGTTTGAATTCAGCTCCATCTACAAGCTGGATACCGTGGTGGTACCGACCAACCGTCCAATGATCCGTAAGGACATGCCGGATCTGGTCTATATGACCGAAGCAGAAAAAATCCAGGCGATCATCGAAGATATTCGCGATCGTACCGCAGCAGGCCAGCCGGTGCTGGTGGGGACCATCTCCATCGAGAAATCCGAAGTGGTTTCAAACGAGCTGACCAAAGCGGGCATCAAACACAACGTTCTGAACGCCAAGTTCCACGCAAAAGAAGCGGATATCGTTGCGCAGGCGGGCTATCCGGGAGCCGTTACCATCGCCACCAACATGGCGGGTCGCGGTACCGACATCATGCTCGGCGGTAGCTGGCAGGCAGAAGTCGCTGAACTGGAAAACCCAACGCCAGAGCAGATCGCGCAGATCAAAGCCGACTGGCAGGTGCGTCACGATGCCGTTCTGGCTTCAGGCGGCTTGCATATCATCGGTACCGAACGTCACGAATCTCGTCGTATCGATAACCAGCTGCGTGGCCGTGCGGGTCGTCAGGGTGATGCCGGTTCTTCCCGTTTCTACCTGTCTATGGAAGATGCGCTGATGCGTATTTTCGCCTCTGACCGCGTGTCCGGCATGATGCGTAAACTGGGTATGAAACCAGGCGAAGCGATCGAGCACCCATGGGTAACCAAAGCGATTGCGAACGCCCAGCGTAAAGTGGAAAGCCGTAACTTCGATATTCGTAAGCAGCTGCTGGAATATGATGACGTGGCCAACGACCAGCGCCGTGCGATCTACACCCAGCGTAACGAACTGCTGGACGTGTCCGACGTAAGCGAAACCATTAACAGCATCCGTGAAGATGTCTTCAAGGCAACCATCGACGGCCATATTCCACCGCAATCTCTGGAAGAGATGTGGGATATCGAAGGCCTGCAGGAACGTCTGAAAAACGACTTCGACCTCGATCTGCCAATCAAAGAGTGGCTGGACAAAGAGCCTGAGCTGCATGAAGAGACGCTGCGTGAGCGTATCTTTGAAAACGCGCTGGAAGTGTATAAGCGCAAAGAAGAGGTGGTTGGCGCAGAGATGATGCGTCACTTCGAGAAAGGCGTGATGCTGCAAACGCTCGACTCCCTGTGGAAAGAGCACCTGGCGGCGATGGACTACCTGCGTCAGGGTATTCACCTGCGCGGCTATGCGCAGAAAGATCCGAAGCAGGAGTACAAGCGCGAATCCTTCTCCATGTTTGCCTCCATGCTGGAGTCGCTGAAGTATGAAGTGATCAGCACCCTGAGCAAAGTTCAGGTACGTATGCCTGAAGAAGTGGAAGCGATGGAAGAGCAGCGTCGCGAAGAGGCCGAGCGTCTGGCCCAGATGCAGCAGCTGAGCCACCAGACTGACGAGAGCGAAGCGGCGGAAGCGATTGCCGCGCAGACAGGCGATCGTAAAGTGGGCCGTAACGACCCATGCCCATGTGGTTCAGGCAAAAAATACAAGGCGTGCCACGGCCGCCTGAGCTAAAACGTTTACACACTGAAAAGGCGCAGATTACTGCGCCTTTTTTATGGAAGCGACATGATGAAAACACTGCAAATCGCCGTCGGGATTATCCGTAACCCGCAACATCAGATCTTCATTACCCAGCGTGCCGCCGACGCCCATATGGCGAATAAGTGGGAGTTTCCTGGCGGGAAAATAGAGTCAGGAGAAACGCCGGAACAGGCGCTGGTGCGTGAGCTTCAGGAAGAGGTGGGTATCACCCCGCTGGGCGCTACGCTGTTTGATAAGCTGGAGTATCAGTTTCCGGATCGCCACGTTACGCTGTGGTTCTGGCTGGTGGAAAACTGGGAAGGCGAGCCCTGGGGCAAAGAGGGGCAACCGGGTAACTGGGTTGCGCTTCAGGCGAGTGATGCGGAAAAATTCCCACCCGCCAATGCGCCCGTGATCACCCGGTTAGTAGAGGGCGGTTAACTTACCGCTGCTCTTCACTCCAGTCGTCGCTGTCAGAAAGATCGCCTTCGCTCGGGATGCGTTTCTCTTCCGCGGCCCATTCGCCAAGGTCTATCAGCTGGCAGCGCTTGCAGCAGAACGGGCGAAACGGGCTGATTTCGCCCCAGACAACGGTTTTCCCACAGGTGGGGCAGCTTACGGTAGTAATGTCAGTCACGGGCACTCCTTAACAACAGGCCAGTTCAAAATCAAGGCGCTCCGGTACGGTGCCATTTTCGCTGTCGAGCGGCATAAAGCGGATCGCAAAACGGCTTTTATGGCCGGAAATTTGCGGATAGAGCTGCTCGCCAAGAGAGAGATTGAGGCGCAGCAGATCCGCGTCGTCGCCGTTATCCTGATAGAACCCGTTGAGGCTGGTCTGCTTGCGGAAAGGGGCCGAGTTGCGGATAAGATCGAGCACCAGCGTCAGGGCCTGATTCATGGGATCCAGGCTTGCCAGCCAGCTGTGCACCTGCGCGTCACGTTGCGCTTGCGGCATGTGCAGCCACATGTGAAGCGTCGGCAGGTCAAAGCTGCAGCAGCCGCCCGGAATACTCAGACGCTGGCGGACCAGGGCGATGAGGCGATCTTCACGTAAAAATTGCCCGACGCGCGGTGCGCCCATCAGGATCGTGCTGCTGTTTTTCAACTGCTGACGAAGCGAATCGATGCGGCTCTGGTCAACGCCAGGCACCTCTGCCCACGCCTGTAATTTACGCTGCTGGCGCTCCAGCTCTTTCAGCAATTCCGTGCGAACATCACCGCGTTCAATCACATCCAGCAAGTCGCCAATATTGCGGAAGAAGTGCAGTGCCGCGGCATGGTCGCTAATAGAGGGGTGATGTGAAAGCTGTTGGAGCAAAAACTCAATACGCAGCCAGGTGCGCATTTTTTCATTAAGTGGATGCTCAAAAAGGATATGGGTCGACATCATGGTTTTTCCTGTGCAACGGCCTGCGCGGCGAACGACAGATACTGTTCATGCAGGCGGGCAACATCCGATGCAATGGCATCTGGTGCGCCGTTATTATCAATAACATCATCCGCTACGGCAAGGCGCGCATCGCGCGTGGCCTGAGCGGCAAGAATTTGTTCAGCATGCTCGCGCGAAACATTGTCGCGGGCCATGGTGCGCTGGATCTGCGTCTCGGGAGACACGTCGATCACCAGAACTCTGTCGGCTTTTTTCTGCAGCTGGTTTTCGACCAACAGCGGGACAACCCACAGAACATAGGGCGAGCGTGCTTCAGCGATCTGACGCTGGGTTTCCTGGTGGATAATGGGGTGGAGCAGGGCATTAAGCCAGACTTTTTCTGAAGAATCAGAAAAAATGTATTCGCGAAGCTGCCGGCGGTTAAGCGTGCCATCCGCATTGAGGATGCGGCTGCCGAAATGCGTTTCGATGGCTTTTAGCGCTGGTGTATTCGGCTCTACCACCTGACGGGCAATGATATCGGCATCGATTATCGTGATGCCCAGACGAGAAAACGCGTTCGCAACGGTACTTTTACCACTACCGATGCCGCCGGTTAATGCGACGATGTACCCCATTAAATCAAATCCTGGGAATTATTCATTTTTAAAATCAGTTGCTTGAAATTCAAACATGCTGCACGCGATGTTTCGCTCCCTTTACCCGCCTTTTCTCAGGTAAATTAATAGGATTGTAGCGTAAAAAAAGAGATTTTCGCAGTCTTGCGGAGCAGGTATTAGTGCGTATGATAACGTCACTGGAGTTGTGCTTTTAACATTTTTGCCTCTAACCCCAGGAATCCGCACATGCGTATCGAAGAAGATCTGAAGTTAGGTTTCAAAGACGTTCTTATCCGCCCTAAACGCTCTACGCTGAAAAGTCGCTCAGACGTTGAACTCGATCGTCAATTCACCTTTAAACACTCCGGTCAGACCTGGTCTGGCGTGCCTATTATCGCGGCCAATATGGACACGGTGGGTACCTTTGCCATGGCAACAGCGCTGGCCAAATTTGACGTGCTGACCGCCGTGCATAAGCACTATAGCCCGGAAGAGTGGAACGAATTTGTCGCTGCTGCCTCTGATGAAGTGATTAAGCATGTGATGGTCTCTACCGGCACGTCCGATGCTGATTTCGAGAAAACCAAACAGATCCTGAACGCCAACCCGGCGCTGAATTTTGTTTGTATTGATGTTGCGAATGGTTATTCAGAACACTTCGTTCAGTTCGTCAGCAAAGCGCGTGAAGCCTGGCCGACAAAAACCATCATCGCGGGCAACGTGGTGACCGGCGAAATGTGTGAAGAGCTGATCCTCTCCGGCGCGGATATCGTGAAAGTGGGCATTGGCCCGGGTTCTGTCTGCACCACGCGTGTGAAAACCGGCGTCGGTTATCCGCAGCTGTCTGCGGTGATTGAGTGTGCGGATGCGGCACACGGCCTTGGCGGGCAGATCATCAGCGACGGCGGCTGCACCATGCCGGGCGATGTGGCTAAAGCTTTCGGCGGCGGCGCTGATTTCGTGATGCTTGGCGGTATGCTGGCAGGCCATGAAGAGAGCGGCGGTACCGTGGTGGAAGAAAACGGTGAGAAATTTATGCTGTTCTATGGCATGAGCTCTGAATCCGCGATGACGCGTCATGTCGGCGGCGTGGCAAAATACCGCGCGGCAGAAGGCAAAACCGTTAAGCTGCCACTGCGCGGCCCGGTAGAAAACACGGCGCGTGATATCCTCGGCGGCCTGCGTTCTGCCTGCACCTACGTGGGGGCCTCCCGCCTGAAAGAGCTGACTAAACGCACGACGTTTATTCGCGTTCAGGAACAGGAAAACCGCGTATTCAACAGCCTGTAATGGCTTTCGCTGGCGCATCCTTGCGCCAGCGCTATCCCGCGCTCATCGCATCGCCCAGATGAAAAATCGGCAGGTACATCGCCACCACCAGCGTCCCGATAATCACCCCCGTCACGATCAGCAGTAAAGGCTCAAGAAGCGCCGCCAGGTTGTCCGCCTGCTGGAGCGTCTGCTCCGTATGATGACGTGCCAGGTTTGCCAGCATCGCGTCGAGCGCGCCCGAGATTTCGCCGGTGCGAACCAGCTGAATGCACAGGGGCGTAAACACACCTGACTTCTGAAATGCAGACCAGACCGGCGACCCCTGCGCGACATCTTCACGGATCCCCGTCAGTAGCTCTTGCCAGAACAGGCTTTCAACGGTCTCCGCCGCGCTTTCCATGCCGTGTAAAAAGGCGATGCCTGCCTGCTGGGTCAGCGTCAGAACGGTAAAGATCTGTCCCAGTTTTTGCCCCCGTGCCAGCGCACCCAGGACCGGCAAACGCAGCAACAGACGCTGGCTGAATTGTTGCCATAGAGGATGCCGCCTGAGGCCATACGCGCCGATAAAAGGGGTAATGAACAGAACGATCAGTACGACCGCATGATGCTGAATGAACGCCGACAAGCGCATTACACTCTGCGTCAGCCAGGGGAGCGGCGTATTGAATGTGCTGTAGATGGCGGCGAACTCCGGCAGGACCAGCGTAACCATCGCCAGTACCACCGCTGCGGCCAGCGTCAGGATGATGATGGGGTAGCGCAGCGCCTTCATCACCTTTGCGCGCAGAAGTTGCTGAGACTTCTGCTGCTGTGCAAGCTGGCGGCAGCAGGTCTCCAGCTTACCCGTGAGCTCGCCCGTTTTGACCATCGCGACATACAGCGGAGGAAACACCTCGGGCCACTGTTTTAGGGCCTCAGAGAAGGCACACCCTTCGCTGAGGTCATCGGCAATGGCCTGCAGTAACGCCTGCCATTGCGGCAAAGGGTGCTGCTGTGCCAGCATCGCCAGGCTGCGCGACAGGGTCAGACCCGCCTGTAGCAGCGTGGCGAGCTGCTGGAAAATAGCGTAGCAGTGATCGATCTGCCAGCGCTGGCGTAACCTGCGGCGCTTGAGCGCCAGCGGATGCAGGTTTTTATGCATTAATGTGGCAAACGCCGCCTCGCGGTTTTGCGCCCACAGCGTTCCTTGCTGCAGTTCACCGTCGTGTGACAGCGCCCGCCATTGCCACAGCTGATTAGCAGTCATCAGGCATTCCCAGCACGCGCAGAAGCTCTTCGACGGTCGTGAGCCCTTGCTCCACGGCCAGGCAGCCGTGTTCAAACAGCGACAGCATACCCGCCTGACGGGCGCTCTCATTTATAATGTCACTCGTTGCGCCGCTGGCGATTGCCTGACGCAACGCATTGTCTATCGCCAGCACTTCAAAAATAGCCACGCGGCCATAAAAACCGTGATAGCAGCGATCGCAGCCTGAGGGCAGCCAGCGCGGCAGTGGCCGGGGCCACACCGAGCGGGGTAATTCCGTTTTGCTGCTCGCCTCTTTCCGGCAGTGTGGGCACAGGCGGCGAACCAGCCGTTGAGCTACAACCAGCGAGAGGGCGGAGGAGATCGTCCAGCGCGCAACCCCGATTTGTTGCAGACGGACAAGCGTTTCTGCCGTTGAGTTGGTGTGGAGCGTGGACAGAACCAGGTGTCCGGTTTGGGCGGCATTGATGGCAATTTCCGCCGTTTCGCCATCGCGGATCTCCCCCACCATGATGATGTCCGGATCCTGGCGCAGCAGCGCCCGCAGCACGCTCTGAAAGGTTAAGCCCGCACGCGGGTTGATTTGCGTCTGGTTTAACCCGGCGAGCGGAATTTCAATGGGGTCCTCCACGCTGCAAATATTCACCTCAGGCGCGTTACGTGCCTGCAGCGCGCTGTAGAGCGTGACGGTTTTGCCACTGCCGGTAGGTCCGGTGACCAAAATCAGCCCCTGTGGTTTGTGCAGGGCATCGGTGAAGCGCGCGAGCTGATCCGCACTCATCCCAAGTTGACCCACGTCCAGCGCCTGCTGGACCTGATGCAGCAGGCGCAGGACGATTTTTTCTCCGCCGCTGCACGGAAGGGTGGCGATACGAAAAGAGACGGGCTTCTCTGCCAGCTCGACCGTAAATTGTCCGTCCTGTGGCAGACGGCGCTCGGCAATATCCAAATCTCCCAGGACCTTTAGCCGGGCGATGAGCGTGTTCGCCAGCGCGGGCGCAAGCGGCGGCTGTGGGCAAAGCACGCCGTCGATACGTAAACGGATCTGGCAGGCGTGTTCTGACGGTTCGATATGAATATCCGAGGCGCGCTGGCTTAGCGCCTCGCGCAGCGTATTATTCAGGGCATCCACCGCAGTACGGGCGGCGGGAACCGCTGGCAGTGGAGAAGGCGAGGCGAACTGCCGCTGCTTTTCCATGCGCTCGGCGGTCCAGCATTCAATATCGATGCGCTTTTGCGTCGCGAAGCGTAACGCCTCCATCAGTTCCATCCCGGGATTGCCAACCACCGCAATGCCAATCATATCGTCGTCGCTGGTCAACAGCAGGGCATGGTGGCGCTGACAGAGCGCCGTGAGTTGTTCGGTATTCATCCTCGGCTCCTGTCAATGATCATCGAAGCGGAAGACGTCTTCGCAGGCCTGCTTCAGGGCGCTGTCGTCAGCGATATTGCAGTCGCGCTTCCAGCCCGTCATGCCGTTGCCCTCGTTCCACTGCGGCGTCATCACCACTTCAAGCCCGTTCAGACTCTCCTGGCCGGTTAACGTCACAATGCCTGACGCGACGCTCATGGCAGAGACATAGCGCGTCGTGGTGGCGGAAGGAATGCCGTTGCTGCCCGCGTCGCAGCGCTCCACACCCCCGTGATCCAGCGCGCACAGCTCAATGGCGGTGCGGTAGGGAACGAAGGTTTGCAGCATATCGGTGAGCGCGGCTTTTCGCAGGTAGTTCTGGTAGGCGGGTACACCAATGGCGCTCAGGATGGCAATAATGCCAATGACCACCATCAGCTCAATGAGCGTAAATCCGTGTTGTCTGTTCATATCTGCTCCTCAGATTAGGTGGCGCTACTTTGTCAGCAGGCGAGAAGACAGACGAGGGGCAAAAAAAGGAACGGGAAGAGGCTTTCAGGGATTTAATGCGTTGTTGCACACCAGGGCATTATCTTTGCGAGCGGGGTTCTATTTTCCCCTCTCCGGGTCGAGAGGGGAGGACGTATTATTTGAAGCGCATCGAGAGATCGAGGGCACGTACGTGTTTGGTCAGCGCACCCACGGAGATGTAATCCACGCCGGTTTCGGCGAACTCGCGGATGGTATCGAAGGTCACGTTGCCAGACACCTCAAGCCGCGCCTGTCCTTTAGTGAGTTTTACCGCCTCGCGCATTTGCTCCGTCTCGAAGTTATCGAGCATGATGATATCTGCGCCCGCCTTAATGGCCTGCTCCAGCTCTTCAAGGGTTTCGACTTCCACCTCGACCGGCACGTCCGGGTGCAGCCAGAAGGCTTTCTCCACGGCCTGGCGTACCGAGCCAGAGGCAATAATGTGGTTCTCTTTGATCAGGAAGGCGTCGGATAAGCCCAGACGGTGGTTCGTGCCGCCGCCGCAGAGCACGGCGTATTTCAGGGCGGTGCGCAGGCCCGGCAGGGTTTTGCGCGTGTCCAGCAGCTGCGTGCGCGTGCCGGCCAGCAGGTCAACGTAGCGGCGAACTTCACTGGCGACGCCGGAAAGCGTCTGGACAAAGTTAAGCGCGGTGCGCTCACCGGTCAGCAGCAGGCGGGAGGGGCCATCAAGTTCGAACAGCGGTTGATTGGGGATAAGGGTATCGCCGTCGTTAACATGCCAGGTAACTTTCACTTCGTCGCCCGCAAGCTGGGTGAAGACCTCTTCAACCCAGCGTTTACCGCAGAATACGCCCTCTTCACGGGTGATGATCACCGCGTGCGAGCGTGTCTCTTTCGGCAATAATTGTGCGGTAATATCGTTATCGGCATTCACGTCGCCGCCCAGGTCCTCTTTTAAAGCCTGGGCAACGCTTGCCGGAATATCGCTGTTAATACGTTCCAGAAGCGCGTCACGTCGATGGTCGGGGTTATAGCGGCGAGGCGGCATGATAAAACTCCAAATTGGTAACGAATCATAATATTGAAACATGCTACTCTGAACCGAGAAACTGCACCACACATAAGGAGTTCCAGCATGCTGTTAGAAAACGGATGGCTGGTGGATGCGCGGCATGTGCCTTCGCCGCACCACGACAGCCGCCCGGAGGACGAAACGCCCACACTGCTGGTGGTTCATAATATCAGCCTTCCGCCGGGTGAGTTTGGCGGCCCGTGGATCGACGCGTTATTCACGGGAACGATTGATCCTGATGCGCACCCATACTTTGCTGAAATTGCCCATCTGCGCGTATCGGCTCACTGTCTGATTCGTCGCGATGGCGAAGTGGTTCAGTATGTTCCTTTTGATAAGCGCGCCTGGCATGCGGGCGTGTCGATGTACCAGGGGCGCGAGCGCTGCAACGATTTCTCGATTGGTATTGAGCTGGAAGGGACGGATACGACGCCTTACACGGACGCACAGTACCAACAGCTGGTCGCTGTCACTGAGGCGCTTATCGGGCTGTATCCTGCCCTTGCCGAGAATATCGCGGGGCACAGCGACATCGCTCCCGTGAGAAAAACCGACCCCGGCCCGGCATTCGACTGGTCCCGGTTTCGCGCCATGCTTACCGCGTCGTCAGATAAGGAGATAACATGACGTTGTTTACCATGCTGCTGGTTATGATCGCCGAACGCCTGTTTAAACTTGGCGAGCACTGGCACCTGGATCATCGACTGGAAGTGCTTTTCCGCCGTATCAAACACTTTTCCATGCTGCGCACGCTGCTGATGATGGCCTGCGTGATGGGCATTACCTTCCTGCTGCTGCGCGCCCTTTACGGCCTGTTTTTCAACGTACCCTTGCTGGTGGTGTGGATCCTGCTGGGCGTGCTGTGTATCGGCGCGGGCAAAGTGCGTTTGCACTATCACGCCTATCTTAAGGCCGCATCCCGCGATGACGTTCATGCGCGTAGCGCCATGGCAAGCGAGCTGACGATGATCCACGGCGTGCCGCCGGATTGTAACGAGCGCGAGTTCCTGCGCGAGCTGCAAAACGCGCTGCTGTGGATTAACTTCCGCTACTATCTGGCGCCGCTGTTCTGGTTTGTGGTGGGTGGCCCGTGGGGGCCGGTACTGTTGATGGGGTATGCGTTCCTGCGCGCCTGGCAAACCTGGCTTGCCCGCTACCTGACGCCGCACGAGCGCCTGCTGTCGGGGATTGATGCCATTCTCCATGTGCTCGACTGGATCCCGGTGCGCTTAGTGGGCGTGGTGTATGCGTTGATCGGCCACGGCGAAAAGGCGCTGCCGGCGTGGTTTGCCTCACTTGCCGACCGTCATACTTCGCAGTACCACGTGTTAACGCGTCTGGCGCAATTCTCGCTGGCGCGTGAACCGCATACCGATAAAGTCGAAACGCCGAAAGCCGCCGTTTCTATGGCGAAGAAAACCTCGTTCGTGGTGGTGGTGATTGTAGCGCTGCTGACCATTTACGGCACGCTGGTTTAAGCCAGCGCGCCGTACCGATCAGAGCGTGTCCGCAGGCGGGATGCCAAAATCAGGCATCCCGTTTTCGTCCCAGCGGACCTGTTTCAGGCGGGTATGGCGATTCGGATCGTACAGCGGATCGCCCTCAATCTCGGTGTAGTTTCGCGCGTGGTACACCAGCACGTCTTCCCCCTCCGGCGTTTGCGTAAAGCTGTTGTGGCCCGGGCCATACTGACGATTTTCATAGCTGGTCCGGAATACCGGGCGCGAGGCTTTATGCCAGTTCGCCGGGTTTTGCGGATCGGCATCAACATCAATCCACAACAGCCCCATGCAGTAGTTTTCATCGGTAGCGCTGGCGGAGTAGCTGATAAACAGCCTGTCGCCGTGCATCAGTACCGCCGGACCTTCGTTAACCCAGAATCCACGGCACTCCCAGTCGTATTCCGGTTTGCTGAGCATCACCGGCTCGCCTTTCAGCGTCCACGGGTTTTCCATTTCACAGAGATAGAGATTGGAGTTTCCGGAGATATCCGGGGCTTTTTGCGCCCACAGATACCAGCGTTTGCCCTGATGAACAAAGGTGGTGGCATCCAGCGCGAAGGTGTCAAAAGGCGTGTTGATTTGCCCTTTTTCCACCCATGAGCCGGTTAGCGGATCGCGGTCGGCGCATTCAATCGCGAACATGCGGTGCTGGAACATCCCGAGATTATCCAGCGCCTGGGTGTGCGTGGCAGCAAAATAGATGTACCACTTCCCGTCAATGTGATGCAGCTCCGGTGCCCAGATCAGCTGGCTCATCGGTCCGGTATCGGGTTTACGCCACACGACAACCTCGTCGGCGCTGCGTAACCCTTCCAGCGTGTCAGCGCGGCGGATCGCCAGCCTGTCGTACTCTGGCACTGAGGCAATAAAATAGTATTGCCCCTCATGATGCAAAATATAGGGATCGGCTCGTTGTTCGATAAACGGGTTGGGCCAGGTTTGCATTCGGCTTTCCTTATTTCGTCATTTCGTCTCAGCGGCTTTGAGTTCCTGATAATCGTTCAGCTCGCGGTAGTTATTGCGACGCTTCTCCAGGTCTTCCTGGATCTGCTTCATGGTTTCACGATCGACCTTCAGCAGGCGAACCACGCCTGCGGTAATGAGATACCCCACGCCTGGGATCACGGTAAACAGCAGCACAATCCCGTTGAGGGCATCCGCGCTTTGCGCTTTCGCGCCGGCGTCGTAACCGTACCAGGAGAGCAGGAAACCGACCATCGCCCCGGCAATCGCCAGCCCCAGCTTGAGGAAGAAGATATTGCCGGAGAAGCTGATCCCGGTGATGCGTTTACCGGTTTTCCATTCGCCGTAGTCATCGACGTCGGCCATCAGCGACCAGTGCAGCGGCGACGGGATCTGATGCAGGATGTTCAGCAGGAAGTAGAGCACCACGATGGCGACGGTCGCTTTCGGATCGAAGAAGTAGAACGCGCAGGAGAAAATCGCCAGCACGATATTGGTCCAGAAGAACACTTTCAGCTTACACCAGCGGTCGGTCAGTACTTTCGCCAGCATACTGCCGATCATCATGCCCACTACGCCCAGGCTGATAAAGATCGTGGCGAAGTGGGTGCTTTGACCCATCACCCAGGTAACGTAATACATTGTCGCCGCCATGCGGATAAAACCGGGGCAGACGTTGCACAGGGTCAGCAGCAGGATGCGCACCCACTGATCGTTTTTCCACACGTCCTTAAGGTCGTTTTTAAGCTCGTCATGGGTCTGGACCGCCGGACGCACGCGCTCCCGTACGGTAGAGAAGCTGAACAGGAACATACAGGTTCCGATGAGCGCCAGCACGGTCATCGCCATCTGGTAGCCTTTGGCTTTGTTATCCCCGCCAAACCAGTCGGCCATCGGGAGCAGCGTCAGCGACAGCAGCAGAGTCGCGATACCGACCATCACAAAACGGTAGGACTGACAGGCCACGCGCTCTTTTGGGTCGTTGGTGATCACGCCACCCAGCGAGCAGTAGGGAATGTTAATGGCGGTGTAGGTCAGGGACAGCAGGAAATAGGTCACAAACGCATAGATAACTTTGCTGTTGTAACTCCACTCCGGGGTGGTGAACATCAGGATGCTGAATAGCGCATAGGGGAAGGCAATCCACAGCAGCCATGGACGAAAACGGCCATATTTGCTGCGGGTACGGTCAGCAATGGCGCCCATTATTGGGTCTGTTACGGCGTCAATGACGCGCACGGACAGCAGCAGAACGCCGACCAGCGCGGGGGCAAGACCAAAAATATCCGTATAGAAATAGTTAACAAACAGCATGATAGCGCCGAAGATGATGTTACATCCTGCGTCGCCCATCCCATAGCCGATCTTCTCTTTCACTGACAGTTTATTGTTATCCATCGACAGCTCTCCGGGTTGCGGTATGGAGAGAATTAAACGCCGACGAGGCGATATATGCGTTGCAACATAGAGGCGGTGATATGGATAAAATGGCTGTGGATGTGAATCTGTGAGGAAGGTAACAATCCTCTGCGCCCGTTAGAGGCAGGCGCAGAGGAGGCGGATCAGTGCGCTTTTACCGTTTTGGCATTTTTCTGCTTAACCATATAGCCCACGCCGAGGATCGCAATCCAGACCGGGATCAGGTACACGGAAATCGCCATGCCTGGGGTAATCAGCATGATGACCAGTACGGCCGCCATGAACAGCAGGCAAACCCAGTTACCCAGCGGGTAGAGCAGGGCAGGGAAGCGTGTGGTGACGCCCTGCTGCTGCTTGGCGCGGCGGAATTTGATGTGCGCAAGGCTGATCATTGCCCAGTTGATGACCAGGGCAGAAACCACCAGCGCCATCAGCAGGCCAAAGGCCGATTCCGGTGCCAGGTAGTTGATGAGCACGCACAGCGCAGTGACCACGGCTGAAACAATAATGGTGTTCACCGGTACGCCACGCTTGTCGACGTTGAGCAGCGCTTTCGGGGCATTGCCCTGCTGTGCCAGGCCAAACAGCATACGGCTGTTGCAGTAAACGCAGCTGTTATACACGGACAGCGCGGCGGTCAGTACCACGACGTTCAGCGCGTTCGCCACAAAGGTATCGCCCAGCTCGTGGAAGATCAGAACGAACGGGCTGGTGTCCGCCGTGACGCGC
Organism: Enterobacter sp. 2VL; assembly: GCF_005503595.1. Lineage (NCBI taxonomy): Bacteria > Pseudomonadati > Pseudomonadota > Gammaproteobacteria > Enterobacterales > Enterobacteriaceae > Enterobacter > Enterobacter sp. 2VL. Next base: position 107,442 of record NZ_SCNE01000004.1, on the reverse strand, counting down.
GTCCAGGGCAGCAGGGAGAGCAGCACGGCCAGCGAGCCTACGTAGAAGATCAGAATACGGTAGATAACCTGGTTGGTCGCTTTCGGAATGCTCTGCTCCGGGTTATCGGCTTCTGCGGCAGTGATGCCTACCAGTTCCAGGCCGCCGAAGGAGAACATAATGATCGCCATCATCATCACCAGGCCGGTCATGCCGTGCGGCAGGAAGCCGCCCTGCTCCCAGAGATTGCGCACCGTCGCCTGTGGGCCGCCGTTGCCGCTGAACAGCAGCCAGCCGCCGAAGATAATCATCGCCACAACGGCAATGACTTTGATGATTGCAAACCAGAACTCCATCTCACCGAACACTTTCACGTTGGTCAGGTTGATGGCGTTAATGATGACGAAGAACGCGGCGGCGGAAGCCCAGGTGGGGATCTCCGGGTACCAGAACTGAATGTACTTGCCGACGGCGGTCAGTTCGGCCATGGCAACCAGAACGTACAGCACCCAGTAGTTCCAGCCGGAGGCGAAGCCCGCAAAGCTGCCCCAGTATTTATAAGCAAAGTGGCTGAACGAGCCTGCAACCGGCTCTTCAACGACCATTTCACCGAGCTGGCGCATAATCAGAAAGGCAATGAACCCTGCGATGGCGTAACCCAAAATAATGCCCGGTCCGGCTGACTGAATAACCGATGCGCTTCCCAGAAACAGGCCGGTACCAATGGCACCACCCAATGCGATGAGCTGTATATGGCGGTTTTTAAGGCCGCGCTTGAGCTGATCGCCATGCTGTTGAGCTTCCATTTGAAACCTCGTGTGTGGTTGTTATGTTCACGCTGTGCGTGTGTAATTATGAAAGTCCATGTTCTGTATTTATTTCTTTACGGCTAACGATGCCGAAAAAATCGGAGATGACTTCCGTAAGCGCAAGAATAGTGGTAAGCGCCCGCGAATGCACCTGCTTTATGAAGGGACGATGACGACTTGAATAAAAAGAAAGCATTTGTAAATCTGCGTGCTAACCCTTCGTCTCCCAACCTATAGAATAGAAATGCTCCATAAGGGGGCGAATTTTCATGATTTGCCTTGTTGAATCGCTTCAGATTGTAAAAACCCTCGTTTCATTAAGGTTAAAACTGCCTCTTTGTGGGTAATCAACTCATTTGTGCAAAGTTACATTTCTGAAACGTTATTTCTGTAAGGTTGTTAAAAAGTGCAGGCTTTACTGATTTCAATCAAAACCAATATGGACAGAAGGTGAATACTTTGTTACTTTAGCGATACGAACATGAAATTGGTAAGACCAATTGACTCCGGGCAAAAAGGCGTAAGACAGGGAATATGGCCTACAGCAAAATTCGCCAACCAAAATTATCCGATGTGATTGAGCAACAGCTGGAGTTTTTGATCCTCGAAGGGACACTGCGCCCGGGTGAAAAACTTCCGCCAGAACGCGAGCTGGCAAAACAGTTCGACGTTTCCCGTCCCTCTCTGCGTGAGGCGATTCAACGTCTCGAAGCAAAGGGCTTGCTCCTTCGTCGTCAGGGCGGCGGAACCTTTGTGCAAAACAGCCTGTGGCAGAGCTTCAGCGACCCGCTGGTAGAACTTCTCTCTGACCACCCAGAATCCCAGTTTGATCTGCTTGAGACCCGTCACGCGCTGGAAGGCATCGCGGCCTATTACGCCGCGCTTCGCAGCACTGATGAAGATCGCGTGCGTATCCGCGAGCTGCATCAGGCCATTGAACGGGCACAGCAGTCCGGCGATTTAGACGCCGAGTCCAGCGCCGTAGTCCAGTATCAAATTGCCGTCACCGAAGCAGCACACAACGTGGTGCTCCTCCATCTGCTACGCTGCATGGAGCCGATGCTGGCCCAGAACGTTCGTCAGAATTTTGAATTGTTGTATGCCCGTCGGGAAATGCTCCCACTGGTAAGCAACCATCGCACCCGAGTATTCGAGGCGATAATGGCCGGGGAACCGGAGCAGGCGCGCGAAGCGTCGCACCGTCACCTGGCTTTCATTGAGGAAATCTTGCTGGACCGCAGCCGTGAGCAATCACGTCGTGAACGCTCACTTCGCCGCATACAGCAACGAAAGGATTAAGCGCCGACATTTTAGAGCGCGGCAACTAAACGCAGAACCTGTCTTATTGTGTTTTCTGGCGAAAATACAATGGGACAGGTTCCAGACAAATCAACGTATTAGATAAGGAATACCCCCATGTCAGAACGTCTCCAAAATGACGTGGATCCGATCGAAACTCGCGACTGGCTACAGGCGATCGAATCGGTCATCCGTGAAGAAGGTGTTGAGCGCGCTCAGTATCTGATTGATCAGCTGCTTTCAGAAGCCCGCAAAGGCGGTGTGAAGGTTGCTGCAGGTGCAGGGGCTAACAACTACGTAAACACGATTGCCGTCGAAGACGAACCGGAATACCCGGGCAATCTGGATCTGGAACGTCGTATTCGTTCTGCTATCCGCTGGAACGCCATCATGACCGTTCTGCGCGCGTCCAAAAAAGACCTGGAACTGGGTGGCCACATGGCGTCCTTCCAGTCTTCTGCAACCGTTTATGAAGTGTGCTTCAACCACTTCTTCCGTGCGGCCAACGAGAAAGACGGCGGCGATCTGGTGTACTTCCAGGGCCACATCTCTCCGGGCATCTACGCGCGTGCGTTCCTGGAAGGCCGTCTGACTGAAGAGCAGATGAACAACTTCCGTCAGGAAGTTCACGGTAAAGGTCTGTCTTCTTATCCGCACCCTAAACTGATGCCAGAATTCTGGCAGTTCCCAACCGTATCTATGGGGCTGGGTCCAATCGGTGCGATTTATCAGGCTAAATTCCTGAAATATCTGGAACACCGTGGACTGAAAGACACCTCTGAACAAACCGTTTACGCCTTCCTGGGCGACGGCGAAATGGATGAGCCAGAATCTAAGGGTGCGATCACCATCGCGACCCGTGAGAAACTGGACAACCTGTGCTTCATCATCAACTGTAACCTGCAGCGTCTGGATGGTCCGGTAACCGGCAACGGCAAGATCATCAACGAACTGGAAGGCATCTTCGCGGGTGCTGGCTGGAACGTGATTAAAGTGATGTGGGGCGGTCGTTGGGATGAGCTGCTGCGTAAAGACACCAGCGGTAAACTGATCCAGCTGATGAACGAAACCGTTGACGGCGACTACCAGACCTTCAAATCCAAAGACGGTGCCTACGTGCGTGAGCACTTCTTCGGCAAATACCCTGAAACCGCCGCACTGGTTGCAGACTGGACTGATGAGCAGATCTGGGCGCTGAACCGTGGTGGTCACGATCCGAAGAAAGTCTACGCGGCACTGAAAAAAGCGCAGGAAACCAAAGGTAAAGCGACTGTAATCCTGGCCCACACCATCAAAGGTTACGGCATGGGTGATACCGCAGAAGGTAAAAACATCGCTCACCAGGTGAAGAAAATGAACATGGACGGCGTGCGTTATATCCGCGACCGTTTCAACGTTCCAGTGACCGATGAGCAGGTAGAAAACCTGTCTTACATCACCTTCCCGGAAGGCTCTGAAGAGCACAAGTACCTGCACGAACGTCGTCAGGCGCTGAAAGGCTACCTGCCTGCTCGTCAGCCTAAGTTCACCGAGAAACTGGAACTGCCAGCGCTGGAAGACTTCTCTCAGCTGCTGGAAGAGCAGAACAAAGAGATCTCCACCACCATCGCTTTCGTGCGTGCCCTGAACGTGATGCTGAAGAACAAGTCGATCAAAGATCGTCTGGTTCCAATCATCGCCGACGAAGCGCGTACTTTCGGTATGGAAGGTCTGTTCCGTCAGATCGGTATCTACAGCCCGAACGGCCAGCAGTACACCCCGCAGGACCGTGAGCAGGTTGCATACTACAAAGAAGACGAGAAAGGCCAGATCCTGCAGGAAGGTATCAACGAGCTGGGTGCAGGCGCGTCCTGGCTGGCTGCTGCGACCTCTTACAGCACCAACAACCTGCCGATGATCCCGTTCTACATCTACTACTCCATGTTCGGTTTCCAGCGTATCGGTGACCTGTGCTGGCAGGCGGGCGACCAACAGGCTCGCGGCTTCCTGGTCGGTGGTACTTCTGGTCGTACGACCCTGAACGGTGAAGGCCTGCAGCACGAAGATGGTCACAGCCACATTCAGTCGCTGACTATCCCTAACTGTATCTCTTACGACCCGTCTTACGCGTACGAAGTGGCTGTCATCATGCACGACGGTCTGACCCGTATGTACGGTGAAGCACAAGAGAACATTTACTACTACATCACCACGCTGAACGAAAACTACCACATGCCGGCTATGCCAGCAGGTGCCGAGGAAGGTATCCGTAAAGGTATCTACAAACTCGAAACCCTCGAAGGTAGCAAAGGTAAAGTTCAGCTGCTGGGCTCCGGCTCTATCCTGCGTCACGTCCGTGAAGCAGCACAGATCCTGGCGAAAGACTACGGTGTGGGTTCCGATGTGTACTCTGTGACTTCCTTCACTGAACTGGCGCGTGATGGCCAGGATTGTGAGCGCTGGAACATGCTGCACCCAATGGAAACCCCACGCGTTCCGTACATCGCTCAGGTGATGAACGACGCGCCAGCGGTGGCGTCTACTGACTATATGAAACTGTTCGCTGAGCAGGTTCGTACTTACGTTCCAGCGGATGATTATCGCGTTCTGGGTACTGACGGCTTCGGTCGTTCTGACAGCCGCGAAAACCTGCGTCACCACTTCGAAGTTGATGCTTCTTACGTGGTTGTAGCAGCTCTGGGCGAACTGGCTAAACGTGGCGAAATCGATAAGAAAGTGGTTGCGGATGCAATTACCAAATTCAACATCGATGCAGAAAAAGTTAACCCGCGTCTGGCGTAAGAGGTAAAAGAATAATGGCTATCGAAATCAATGTACCGGACATCGGGGCTGATGAAGTTGAAATCACCGAGATCCTGGTCAAAGTGGGCGACAAAGTTGAAGCTGAACAGTCGCTGATCACCGTAGAGGGCGACAAAGCCTCTATGGAAGTTCCGTCTCCTCAGGCTGGCATCGTTAAAGAGATCAAAGTCTCTGTTGGCGATAAAACCGAGACGGGCAAACTGATCATGATTTTCGATTCCGCCGACGGTGCAGCTGATGCTGCACCTGCTAAGGCAGAAGAGAAGAAAGAAGCCGCTCCGGCTGCAGCACCTGCTGCTGCGGCAGCGAAAGACGTTAACGTGCCTGACATCGGCGGTGACGAAGTTGAAGTCACTGAAATCCTGGTGAAAGTGGGCGATACCGTTACGGCTGAACAGTCCCTGATCACCGTAGAAGGCGACAAAGCCTCTATGGAAGTCCCTGCGCCGTTCGCAGGTACCGTTAAAGAGATCAAAATCAACACCGGTGACAAAGTGTCTACCGGCTCCCTGATCATGGTCTTTGAAGTGGCTGGCGCTGAAGGCGCGGCGGCTCCGGCCCAGGCGGCTGCACCAGCAGCGGCTGGCGGTGCGAAAGACGTTAACGTACCGGATATCGGCGGTGACGAAGTTGAAGTGACCGAAGTGATGGTCAAAGTGGGCGACAAAGTTGCCGCTGAACAGTCACTGATCACCGTTGAAGGCGACAAGGCTTCCATGGAAGTTCCTGCGCCGTTCGCCGGTACCGTTAAAGAGATCAAAATCAGCACTGGCGACAAAGTGTCTACCGGTTCTCTGATCATGGTCTTTGAAGTAGAAGGCGCTGCGCCTGCGGCCGCTCCGGCTGCCGCGGCTGCTCCAGCTCCGGCTGCTGCACCGGCTCAGGCTAAACCTGCTGCTGCCCCTGCTGCAAAAGCGGAAGGCAAATCTGAGTTCGCTGAAAACGATGCTTACGTCCACGCAACACCGCTGATTCGTCGCCTGGCGCGCGAGTTCGGTGTGAACCTGGCGAAAGTGAAAGGGACCGGTCGTAAAGGTCGTATCCTGCGTGAAGACGTTCAGACCTACGTGAAAGACGCGGTGAAACGCGCCGAAGCTGCACCTGCTGCAGCCGCTGGCGGCGGTATCCCGGGCATGCTGCCATGGCCAAAAGTGGACTTCAGCAAGTTCGGCGAAATCGAAGAAGTGGAACTGGGCCGTATCCAGAAAATTTCTGGTGCTAACCTGAGCCGTAACTGGGTGATGATCCCGCACGTTACGCACTTCGATAAGACCGATATCACCGATCTGGAAGCGTTCCGTAAACAGCAGAACGCCGAAGCTGAGAAGCGTAAACTGGACGTGAAATTCACCCCAGTGGTCTTCATCATGAAAGCGGTTGCGGCGGCGCTGGAACAGATGCCACGTTTCAACAGCTCCCTGTCCGAAGACGGCCAGAAGCTGACGCTGAAGAAATACATCAACATCGGTGTTGCGGTTGATACGCCAAATGGTCTGGTTGTTCCGGTCTTCAAAGACGTGAACAAGAAGAGCATTACCGAGCTGTCCCGTGAACTGACCACCATCTCCAAAAAAGCGCGTGATGGTAAGCTGACTGCCGGCGAAATGCAGGGCGGCTGCTTCACTATCTCCAGCATCGGCGGCCTGGGTACGACCCACTTCGCACCGATTGTGAACGCGCCGGAAGTGGCCATCCTCGGTGTGTCCAAGTCCGCGATGGAGCCGGTGTGGAATGGTAAAGAGTTTGTGCCGCGTCTGATGATGCCAATCTCTCTCTCCTTCGACCACCGCGTCATCGACGGTGCAGATGGTGCGCGTTTCATCACCATCATCAACAACACCCTGAGCGACATTCGCCGCCTGGTGATGTAATCGAAAAGCCGGCCAGACGGCCGGCTTTTTTCTGGTAACCTTGTGATGTCAGTGAGGTTATTGGCGAAAGCGAGAATTCATGAGCCGTTTGTTGTTTCAAAATTGTTAACAATTTTGTAAAATACGGGCGGATAGAACGACCCGGTGGACGACGGGTATAAATTAAGAGGTCATGATGAGCACAGAAATCAAAACTCAGGTCGTAGTACTTGGGGCAGGCCCGGCAGGTTATTCCGCAGCATTCCGCGCCGCGGATTTAGGTCTGGAAACCGTCATCGTAGAACGTTACAACACCCTCGGCGGTGTTTGTCTGAACGTCGGCTGTATCCCTTCTAAAGCGCTGCTGCACGTAGCGAAAGTTATCGAAGAAGCCAAAGCGCTGGCTGAACACGGTATCGTCTTCGGCGAGCCGAAAACCGATATCGACAAAATTCGTACCTGGAAAGAGAAAGTTATCACTCAGCTGACCGGCGGTCTGGCAGGTATGGCCAAAGGCCGTAAAGTGAAAGTGGTTAATGGTCTGGGTAAATTCACCGGGGCGAACACCCTGGAAGTGGAAGGTGAAAACGGCAAAACCGTGATCAACTTCGACAACGCGATCATCGCGGCGGGCTCCCGTCCGATCGAACTGCCGTTCATTCCACATGAAGACCCACGCGTATGGGATTCCACCGATGCGCTGGAGCTGAAAACCGTTCCTAAGCGTCTGCTGGTCATGGGTGGCGGTATCATCGGTCTGGAAATGGGTACCGTGTACCACGCGCTGGGTTCAGACATTGACGTGGTTGAAATGTTCGACCAGGTTATCCCGGCTGCTGACAAAGACATCGTTAAAGTCTTCACCAAGCGCATCAGCAAGAAGTTCAACCTGATGCTGGAAACCAAAGTGACTGCCGTTGAAGCGAAAGAAGACGGTATTTACGTTTCCATGGAAGGCAAAAAAGCCCCTGCAGAACCACAGCGTTACGACGCCGTACTGGTGGCTATCGGCCGTGTGCCGAACGGTAAAAACCTCGACGCAGGCAAAGCCGGCGTGGAAGTGGACGACCGTGGCTTCATCCGCGTTGACAAGCAGCTGCGCACCAACGTGCCACACATCTTTGCTATCGGTGATATCGTTGGTCAGCCAATGCTGGCACACAAAGGTGTTCACGAAGGTCACGTTGCCGCTGAAGTTATCGCGGGCATGAAGCACTACTTCGATCCGAAAGTGATCCCATCTATCGCCTACACCGAGCCAGAAGTTGCCTGGGTGGGTCTGACCGAGAAAGAAGCGAAAGAGAAAGGCATCAGCTACGAAACCGCCACCTTCCCGTGGGCTGCTTCTGGCCGTGCTATCGCCTCTGACTGCGCAGACGGTATGACCAAGCTTATCTTCGACAAAGAATCACACCGTGTTATCGGTGGTGCGATTGTCGGGACCAACGGCGGCGAGCTGCTGGGCGAAATCGGCCTGGCGATCGAAATGGGCTGTGATGCTGAAGACATCGCGCTGACCATCCACGCGCACCCGACTCTGCACGAGTCTGTGGGTCTGGCGGCAGAAGTGTTTGAAGGTAGCATCACCGACCTGCCAAACGCCAAAGCGAAGAAGAAATAAGTTTCTTTATTGCTGATAAACGCCTCTTCGGAGGCGTTTTTTTTTGCTTTTGCCGTGTTGAGCCAGCGCGCCACGCAAAGGATTTATGGCGCGACGGCTTCCCAGCTTTTATCCGGGTGGAAGGAGGTTACACCCTCTGCTTTTTGGCCGGACGCACTGCCGAGATCGGCCTGATAAACCCTGTCATCCTGATTAATCATAAAGCTCATCACGCCTGTCTGACCGTAACGCACCGGCCAGGCGATCATCGCAAAGCCAGACTTCTCGGGCAGGATCCGGAAACGATAGCCGTGATAACCGGCGCCAGGCTCTTGCGGGCTAAATGCCGGTCCGAGCGGGCTGGGCGCTTCGCCCGGCGAGACGGGCCAGTACAGACCATCTTTTTTTCCTTCAGCGCTGACGATTTTTTCGGCGTAATGCTGATTCAGCGCAAAATAGCTCTGCTGCGCGTCCACATAGGCGTGTAATGCTTCAATTGCCGCAAGCTCGTTGCGCCCGATTTCACGCGTCTGGATCTCGTCGGCGGCTTTTTGCATATCAAACTGCCAGCCGTCGGATTTTTTCACGACGGGTATAGGCAGCTGCCAGCCGTTTTCCCCAACGTAGAGATGGGCGGTATTGCCGTTAATGGCGACGTGATGGCTTATCTTCCAGTCGCGTAAAAAACGCGCCACGGCTTCAGGGTCAACGCCCTCAGGCGGCAGGTAATCACGCCAGTTATCGCCGAGCAGGCTGTTGAGTGCCTCCTCGTTTTGCTCGCTGATGGCTTTTGTCAGGGCGTCCGTTGCCTGTCCCGGCGTCGTGAAATTCTGTTGGGCCAGGGCGAAGGTGGATACCATAAGCAACAGTACGCCGCCAATCAGTTGTTTTTTCATCATGATGTCCTTAACGGTGGCGGAATTCTCGGTGTTCAGAGTGGCGTTCAGACGCCTGTTGTCTGAGGCTGGCACGCTGTTCATCGCTCAGTGACGCTCGCTGACGGCTTTGCAGCCCACGCTGCTGCTGCGCCTGCCAGCTCGGAGAACGGCTGTCGTTGCCGCTCAGGGCGTTGGCGTAACGCTGAGGATGCTGGCTTTGCGCGCGTCGCTCGGTCTGCAGGCGATCCTGAAGGGCGTGGGTATTTGCCTGCTGCGCGTGCGGCTTTATCCCGTCGTAGCCCCGGTAGTTATTGCGTTGAGTGATCTGCCTTAGCTGCTGGGCGGAGGCGGGGTCATGCACGTTTCGGGTGACGGGATGCTGCAGTTGCGACAGCGATTTCCCGGTCGATTTTTGCACCTGCGCCAATGCCGCCTGACGCTGACTGTCGCGGTTAACCGGCTGATGCTGCGTCGCGCTCAAACCGGTGGGGGTCGACGTCGGATGGAACCGGCTGGCAAGCTGGCTGTTGGTATAGGGCACCCCGTTGCGATACGCCGGGTTGTGCTGCCACACCATATTGTTATCCGTGCGGTGCTCGCCAGTTATTTTATTGAAATTATTGACGTTGATATTGATGTTATCGCCGTTATGCGAGTATCCGTCATGGTGATAATAATCATCATCGTGGTGGTGGTGATCGTCGTCATCGTCCCAGTCGATATTGCTGAACAGCGCATAGGTAGTAGCCACGCCGAGGCTATAGCCGAACCCTTTGACAAAGCTGTTGGTGAACTGCTCGCCGGGAGACGGGGGGAGATAAACCGGCGGATAGCTGGCGTTTGGCCAGGTGCCGTAGACGGTCGTTGGGTTATAGGTGGGTACATACACTACCTGCGGATCGGCGGGCTCAATCTTTATCACCGTCTCGCTTGCAGGCACGGCGGCGACCGTTGCGGTGGTACTTTTGGCGGGCGCGGCTTTTTTAACCGTGGTCACCGTCTGTTGAGGGGTCGATTGCAGCGCGCCGGTTTGCTGCGCCAGCGCGCGAAGACGCTGCACGGAGTCCATGACGTCCTTCGGCTGAGCCAGAAACGCATTCCCTAAATTTTGCACCCACTCCGGGTTACCGCCCATCAGCGTCATCAGCTGTGGAAAGGCAACCAGCGATTTTACGCTGGCATCCCACGGCTGGCCGGAGACGGCCTGGATGGCAGCGTCGCCCTGCAATTTTGGATTGTCCTGTGACCACTGCGCGGCCTGGATGACGTTTGAAGGGTAGGTTGAGGCCATCAGGATTTGCGAAAGCAGCGCATCGGGGTAGAGCGCAATGGGCGCCGTCCACTGATCGATCTGAGCCGCCGTATAAGTTGGGGCAAGGACCGGCGCGGGCTGAGCAGTTGGGGTGACGGGTTGTTGCGCGACAGGCGCAGGGGAGACCGGCGTTTCTGTCGCGCGGCTTTTAACAAACATCACGCCAGAGGCGGCGAATAACCCGGTACTGCACAGAAGAACAAGCAGATGTGGCTTATAGGGCAACTTCATATAGTGACTCCGACGAGACCAGCGCAATGCCCTCAGGCGTTGCAATTGCCGCGAGTATTATTCACCCGTCTTTTACAGTTTTGACGATTGTTGGGAATTCACCAGAAGGTCCGGATAAAGAGTGTGAGTATTTATTACACAATTCTGTACATGCACCTGCCGCAAACCTGCCAGCCACCGCCAGGCAACAAACTCACCGCTTTCAGGCGGTTTTTTTGTCCCTCAAATTGGCCTCGTCTGCCCGCTATACCATTCTTAACGATTCAGCAAAGTATTTAATGTTGCTTTTTTGTAAACAGATTAACACTGTGCAGAAATCCTGCTATGCTGCCCGACGCGGTATCGGGCATTTACCCTACAAACTGCTGTCTCACAGGAGCGTGAAGAGAACGCCGGCCGCATATGACAATGAGAGCGAGGAGAACCGTCGTGCTAGAAGAATACCGTAAGCACGTAGCAGAACGTGCCGCCGAGGGAATTGTACCCAAACCTTTAGATGCAACCCAAATGGCCGCGCTCGTCGAGCTGCTGAAGAACCCGCCTGCGGGCGAAGAAGAATTCCTTTTAGATCTGCTGATCAACCGTGTACCGCCTGGCGTAGATGAAGCTGCCTACGTAAAAGCCGGATTCCTTGCCGCCGTTGCCAAAGGCGAAGCGACCTCCCCACTGGTTACTCCTGAAAAAGCGATTGAACTGCTCGGCACCATGCAGGGCGGCTATAACATTCATCCGCTGATTGACGCGCTGGACAACGAAAAGCTGGCACCGATTGCTGCCAAAGCGCTCTCTTCAACGCTGCTGATGTTCGATAACTTCTACGATGTGGAAGAGAAAGCCAAAGCGGGTAACGTCTACGCGAAGCAGGTGATGCAGTCCTGGGCCGATGCCGAATGGTTCCTGAACCGTCCTGCCCTGGCCGAAAAAATCACGGTTACCGTCTTCAAAGTGACCGGTGAAACTAACACCGATGACCTCTCCCCGGCACCGGACGCGTGGTCTCGCCCGGATATCCCTCTGCATGCGCTGGCGATGCTGAAAAACGCCCGCGAAGGCATCGAACCGGATCAGCCTGGCAGCGTTGGCCCGATCAAACAGATCGAGGCCCTGCAGCAAAAAGGTTTCCCGCTGGCCTACGTCGGTGACGTTGTGGGTACCGGCTCTTCGCGTAAATCTGCAACCAACTCCGTGCTGTGGTTCATGGGCGATGATATCCCTCATGTGCCGAACAAACGCGGCGGCGGTCTGTGCCTCGGTGGCAAAATTGCGCCTATCTTCTTTAACACCATGGAAGATGCGGGCGCGCTGCCGATCGAAGTGGATGTTTCTAACCTGAACATGGGCGACGTGATTGACGTATACCCGTTCAAGGGTGAAGTGCGTAACCACGAAACCAACGAACTGCTGGCAAGCTTTACGCTGAAAACCGACGTGCTGATCGACGAAGTCCGCGCCGGTGGCCGTATTCCGCTGATTATTGGCCGTGGCCTGACCACCAAAGCGCGTGAAGCGCTCGGTCTGCCGCACTCAGAGGTGTTCCGTCAGGCGAAAGACGTGGCGGAAAGCAGCCGCGGCTACTCCCTGGCGCAGAAAATGGTTGGCCGCGCCTGCGGCGTAGCGGGTGTCCGTCCGGGCGCTTACTGCGAACCTAAGATGACCTCTGTGGGGTCTCAGGATACCACCGGCCCAATGACGCGTGACGAACTGAAAGACCTGGCGTGCCTGGGCTTCTCTTCCGATCTGGTGATGCAGTCCTTCTGCCACACCGCGGCCTATCCGAAGCCGGTTGACGTCACCACGCACCACACGCTGCCGGACTTCATCATGAACCGTGGCGGCGTTTCCCTGCGTCCGGGCGACGGCGTGATCCACTCCTGGCTGAACCGCATGCTGCTGCCGGATACCGTCGGTACCGGTGGTGACTCCCATACCCGTTTCCCAATCGGGATCTCCTTCCCGGCCGGGTCAGGTCTGGTGGCGTTTGCCGCAGCGACCGGCGTAATGCCGCTGGATATGCCGGAGTCTGTGCTGGTGCGCTTCAAAGGCAAAATGCAACCGGGTATCACCCTGCGCGACCTGGTTCACGCTATCCCGCTGTATGCCATCAAACAGGGCCTGCTGACCGTAGAGAAGAAGGGCAAGAAAAACATCTTCTCTGGCCGCATCCTCGAGATTGAAGGGCTGCCGGATCTGAAAGTGGAGCAGGCTTTCGAGCTGACTGATGCCTCCGCCGAGCGTTCCGCCGCGGGCTGTACCATCAAGCTGAACAAAGCGCCAATTGAAGAGTACCTGACGTCGAACATCGTGCTGCTGAAGTGGATGATTGCTGAAGGCTACGGCGACCGTCGTACGCTGGAGCGTCGTATTCAGGGCATGGAAAAATGGCTGGCCGATCCGCAGCTGCTGGAAGCCGACGCTGATGCAGAGTATGCGGCAGTGATCGACATCGATCTGGCGGATATCAAAGAGCCAATCCTGTGTGCGCCAAACGATCCGGACGATGCTCGTCCGCTGTCCGAGGTGCAGGGCGAGAAGATCGACGAAGTGTTTATCGGCTCGTGCATGACCAACATCGGCCACTTCCGCGCAGCGGGCAAGCTGCTGGATACTCACAAAGGCCAGCTGCCGACGCGTCTGTGGGTGGCACCGCCAACCCGTATGGACGCGGCACAGCTGACCGAAGAGGGCTACTACAGCGTGTTTGGTAAGAGCGGCGCGCGTATTGAAATCCCTGGCTGTTCCCTGTGCATGGGTAACCAGGCGCGTGTGGCGGACGGTGCGACGGTGGTCTCTACCTCTACCCGTAACTTCCCTAACCGTTTAGGTACGGGGGCTAACGTCTTCCTGGCCTCTGCGGAGCTGGCGGCGGTTGCGGCGCTGATTGGCAAGCTGCCAACGCCGGAAGAGTACCAGACCTTTGTTGCTCAGGTTGATAAGACGGCGGTGGATACCTATCGCTATCTGAACTTCGACCAGCTTTCTCAGTACACCGAGAAGGCGGACGGGGTTATCTTCCAGACGGCAGTATAAACAGCAAAACCGTCTCCGCGAGACGGTTTTTAGTGTTTGCACCCTCTCCCGTGGGAGAGGGACGGGGTGAGGGCATCAGGCCGCAGGTCTTGCTCTCACCTTTTTATTTTCATTCCTCCCGCCTCTCCCGCTTTTTTTCTTCCTCTACGCTGCGATAATTACCCTAATGGCTTTGCAGAGGAAAACGCTATGGATTACGAATTTCTGCGCGACATCACCGGCGTGGTGAAGGTGCGTATGTCGATGGGCCACGAAGCCGTAGGGCACTGGTTTAATGAAGAGGTTAAAGACAACCTCGCGCTGCTGGATGAAGTGGAACAGGCCGCGAACACGGTCAAAGGCAGCGAGCGCTCCTGGCAACGCGGTGGGCATGAATACACCCTGTGGATGGATGGCGAAGAGGTGATGGTGCGCGCCAACCAGCTTGAATTCTCGGGCGATGAGATGGAAGAGGGGATGAACTACTACGACGAAGAGAGCCTGTCGCTGTGCGGCGTTGAGGACTTTTTGCAGGTAGTTGCCGCGTATCGCGAGTTCATGAAACAGAAATAACGGTGGAGCATCCTTGCCCCGGCAATACCTACACGGCTGGAATGTTGCGGCCGTAGTAGATTTCGCGCATCTCTTTCCAGAGCAGGTCGGTAATGGCCTTGCGCTCGTCTTCGCTTAAATCTTCCGGTTTGGTGTGGAACATGTAGTGCTTAAGGTCGAACTCCTTAAGCAACATCTTGGTGTGGAAGATATTCTCCTGATAGACGTTGACGTCCATCATGTCATACAGCGCTTTCATATCCTCGGACATGAAGTTCTGAATGGAGTTAATTTCATGATCGATAAAGTGCTTCATACCGTTGATATCACGGGTAAAGCCGCGTACACGGTAATCAACGGTCACGATATCGGATTCCAGCTGGTGGATTAAATAGTTCAGCGCGTTCAGCGGGGAGATTACGCCGCAGGTCGACACCTCGATATCGGCACGGAAGGTACACAGCCCGCCTTCCGGGTGGCTCTCCGGATAGGTGTGAACGCAGATATGGCTCTTGTCTAAATGCGCGACGACCACTTCCGGCAGCGGGCCGGGGTGCTCGGTTTTGTCGATAAGCTGAGGGTCAACCGGCTCTTCGCTGACCAGAATGGTGACGCTTGCGCCCTGCGGCTCGTAATCCTGACGGGCGATGTTCAGGATGTTGGCGCCGATGATTGAGCAAGTTTCCGACAAAATTTCCGTCAGGCGGTTGGCGTTATAGAGTTCATCGATATAGGCGATATAACCATCGCGCTCTTCTGCCGTCTTGGCGTAGCAGATATCGTAAATACAAAAACTCAGGCTTTTGGTCAGGTTGTTAAAGCCATGCAGTTTAAGCTTTTTCAATTAGTTCACCCCCTTAGAGGACAGCGCGTCTTGCAGATACTGTGGCAAGGCAAAGGCTGCGGTATGGATCGCCGGATTGTAGTAACGGCACTGAAGATGGGTCTGATGGAACCGGGCCTGGATAATTTCGGTGGAGAGATGGCGCAGCGCTTCGTTATCCGTCGCCCAGGCAAAGGTCATGATCCCGCCGTAGTAGGTCGGGATGGCAGCCTGATAGAAGCTCACGTCACTGAAATACGTGCTCAGCTTGCGATGGCTGTCGAGGGCTTCATCCTGCTGCAGGAAGCAGACGCCGTTTTGGGCCACAAAGATGCCGCCCGGTTTCAGGCAGCGCTTGCAGCCTTCGTAGAAGGATGAGGTAAACAGCGATGCGCCCGGGCCGATCGGGTCGGTGCAGTCCGAAATGATCACATCAAACGTTTGCGTGGTCTGGTTAACAAAATTGACGCCGTCGTCGATAACCAGATTGAAGCGCGGGTCGTCGTAGCTCCCGGCGTTGTGGTTAGGCAGATACTGGCGGCAGAAAGAGACCACGCCTGCGTCGATTTCCACCATGGTGATGGTTTCGACAGTCTGATGGCGGGACACTTCGCGCAGCATGGCACCGTCGCCGCCGCCGATAATCAGCACGTGTTTTGCGTGGCCGTGCGCCAGCAGGGGGACGTGGGTCATCATCTCGTGATAGATAAACTCGTCGCGCTCGGTGGTTTGCACCACGCCGTCCAGCGCCATCACGCGGCCAAAGGCGGCGTTCTCGAAGATTATCAAATCCTGATGATCGGTTTTCTCATGATAAAGCACGTTATCAACGGCAAAATACTGACCAAACTGGTCATGCAGCGTTTCTTGCCAAACCGTTTTTTCGGTCATGGGGTGTCACCTTCTTCGTTAACATCCATTACTTCCAGCGGAATGGGCGCAACACAACACCGCGCGTGCGCGGCCAGAGTCAACAAGGTGCGTCGGGAAGGTTACTTCACGTAGGCGAGCAGGCTGAGTGAATCGCGTGCCAGTGCTTTGCATTTTTTGGCCGTAGGAATGCCAATGCCGCTTAAATCGCGGTAGCTGTCTTCACCGAGCGCTTTCATGTCGAAGCTGTCGTAGTTGCTAAGATCCCATTGGTTCTGCTGGGCAAAAAAGACCAGTGCGCGACGAATTTGCCCGTTGGGTAAATTCTGGTAACCACAATCGTTTTTCAGAAACACAAAAACAGCCGTCAGATCGGCCATATCTTCTGCTTCATTTTCACTCAGCGCATAACTGTTTGCACACATCGCCATCAGGCCACCGAACAGAATTGTTCTGAAAAACGTCTTCATTGCTTCTACCACTGCGTCACGGAAAATTAACGTTAGCATACTTGGTGCCAGGCCGACGATCTTTATTATCGCCGCTGTGCTTGACCTTCCGGTAAGGGGAGGGTTTATGCTCAAAAGATCGCCTGCTGGAAATAAGGAAATGAACATGCAACGTCGTGATTTTTTAAAATATTCAGTTGCGCTGGGTGCTGCCAGCGCTTTACCGCTCTGGAGCCGGGCGGTGTTTGCCGCCGACAGGCCTGCACTGCCGATCCCGGATTTACTGACCGCTGATGCCCGTGGCCGTATTCAGCTCGTCGTCCAGGCGGGTAAAACAACCTTTGGCAAACACACCGCAACGACGTGGGGCTACAACGGCAATCTGCTCGGCCCCGCGCTGCAGTTGCGCAAAGGCAAAGCCGTAACCGTTGATATCCACAACACGCTGACGCAAGAGACCACCGTGCACTGGCACGGGCTGGAAGTGCCCGGCGAGGTCGACGGCGGGCCGCAGGGCGTTATAAAAGCGGGTGGCAAACGTAGCGTTACCTTTACCCCGGACCAGCGCGCCGCGACCTGCTGGTTCCACCCGCATCAGCACGGCAAAACCGGCCATCAGGTCGCAATGGGGCTGGCGGGGCTGGTGCTGATTGAGGATGACGAAAGCCGCCTGCTGCGTCTGCCAAAACAGTGGGGCATCGACGATGTGCCGGTGATCGTGCAGGACAAGAAATTTACCGCAGACGGGCAGATTGACTATCAGCTGGACGTCATGACCGCGGCCGTAGGCTGGTTTGGCGATACGCTGCTGACTAACGGCGCGATTTATCCGCAGCACGCCGCGCCGAAAGGCTGGTTGCGTTTACGCCTGCTCAACGGGTGTAATGCCCGCTCTCTCAACTTTGCCGCCAGCGACAAGCGTCCGCTATATGTAGTGGCGAGCGACGGCGGCCTGCTGCCAGAGCCGGTTAAGGTAAGCGAGCTGCCAATGCTGATGGGCGAGCGCTTCGAGGTGCTGGTGGATATTAGCGACGGCAACGCGTTTGACCTCGTAACCCTGCCGGTCAGCCAGATGGGGATGGCCGTTGCGCCGTTTGATAAACCTCACCCGGTGCTGCGCATTCAGCCGCTGCAAATTACCGCCTCGGGCATACTGCCGGAGACCTTAACCACGCTGCCTGCTCTGCCAGCCCTTGAGGGGCTAACGCAGCGTAAGCTACAGCTTTCGATGGACCCCATGCTCGACATGATGGGCATGCAGGCGTTAATGAAGAAATACGGTGAGCAGGCGATGGCGGGCATGCACCACGGGCAGATGATGGGCCACATGAATATGGACCACGGCAAGATGGGCGGGATGGATCATGGCGGCCACGGTTTTGATTTCCATAATGCAAACAAGATCAACGGCAAAGCCTTCGACATGAACACGCCGATGTTTGCCGCCACAAAAGGGCAGTTTGAGCGCTGGGTGATTTCTGGCGAAGGCGACATGATGCTGCACCCGTTCCACATCCACGGCACGCAGTTCCGCATTCTCTCTGAAAACGGCAACGCGCCTGCCGCGCATCGTTCAGGCTGGAAAGATACGGTGAAGGTAGAAGGGGGCGTAAGCGAGGTGCTGGTGAAGTTCGACCACGACGCGCCGAAGGAGTTTGCCTATATGGCGCACTGTCATCTGCTGGAACATGAAGATACAGGGATGATGTTGGGATTCACGGTTTAGAGCAGTGTGGCCTGATGCTCGCAACCACGGGGAGAGGGCACAAACACTAAAACGGCAACCGAGGTTGCCGTTTTTGCATCTTTGCGTAGGCCCGGTAAGCGTTAGCGCCACCGGGCTTTGTTGTTACTTAGCGTCGTCAGGCAGTGCATACGCGACAATATAGTCGCCCATCTTGGTGCCAAACGAACCGTGACCGCCCGCAGAGATGACAACGTACTGCTTGCCATTCACTTCATAGGTCATCGGCGTGGCCTGTCCGCCCGCAGGCAGACGGCCCTGCCACAGTTTCTCACCGTTGGTCATGTTGTACGCGCGCAGGTAGTTATCTGCGGTTGCCGCAATGAACAGCACGTTACCGGCGGTGGAGATTGGGCCACCCAGCATTGGCATACCCATATTGAACGGCACCGGAACCGGCATCGGGAACGGCATGCTGTCCTGTGGCGTACCAATACGTTTCTTCCAGACAATCTGATTGGTTTTCAGATCCAGACCGGAGATATACCCCCAGGCAGGCTGTTTACACGGCAGACCGAAAGGCGACAGGAACGGGTTCAGCGTCACGCCATATGGCACGCCGTACTGCGGCTGAATACCCGCTTCGGTACCGCTGCCTTTGGCATCTTTCGGCTGTTCCATTGGGTTGCCCGGTCCGCGTGGGATCAGACGGGAAACGAACGGCAGCGCCATCGGGTTGGCAATCGCCACCTGACGGTTAGGGTCAACGGAGATCCCGCCCCATTCGAACATCCCCAGGTTACCCGGGAATACCAGCGTGCCCTGTTCGGACGGCGGCGTGAAGATACCTTCGTAGCGCAGCTGGTGGAACATCACGCGGCACACCAGCTGGTCAAACATAGTGGCGCCCCACATGTCTGCTCCGCTGAGGTCTTTCTTCGGACGGAAGCTCAGGTCAGAGAACGGCTGCGTTTTGCTGACGTAGTCACCTTTCGCGGCACCCTGTGGAACCGGTTTTTCCGGTGCAGGGACAACCAGCTTACCGTTGCTGCGATCCAGCACGAAGATGTTGCCGGTTTTCGCCGGGGCGTAAATCACCGGAACGGTTTTACCGTTAACGGTAATATCCGCCAGCGTCGGCTGGGACGGCATATCCATATCCCACAGGTCGTGGTGAACGGTCTGATAGCTCCATGCCAGCTTACCGGTAGTGGCGTTCAGCGCCACGATGGCGCTCGCGTAACGCTCCTGCTCTGGCGTGCGGTTACCGCCCCAGATATCCGGCGTGGTCACGCCCATTGGCAGGTAGACCAGGTCCAGCTTCGCGTCATACGCGGCAGGGGCCCAGGAGTTTGGCGAGTTAAAGGTAAAGGTGTGTTCGTCTGACGGGATCGCGTTTGGATCTTTCGCGCCCGGGTCGAAGGCCCACAGCAGTTTACCGGTGTTCACGTCAAAACCACGGATAACGCCCGAGGTTTCGCGGGTAGAGAAGTTATCCGTTACCGAACCGGCAATCACGATGGTTTTATCGGTGATGATAGGCGGAGAGGTTGGTTCATACAGACCCGGCGTGGTGTCCGGCATGTTGGTCTGCAGATTCAGGACACCCTTGTTCGCGAAGGTTTCGCACAGCTTGCCCGTTTCGGCGTTGATGGCGAACAGACGACCATCGTTGACCGGCAGCATAATGCGGCGCGGACAGTCGGCAATGACTTCCGGACTGGCATTATCGGCACGCGCTTCATGGTAAGAGACACCGCGGCAGGTAACGTGCTGGAACGACGGGTTGGAGTTCAGCTGTGGATCGAAGTGCCATTTCTCTTTACCGGTGGCCGCGTCGAGCGCGAACAGGCGCTGGTGCGCCGTACACAGGTAGAGCATGTTGCCCACTTTAATTGGCGTCACTTCGTTGGTCAGTTCGCCCGGATCGTTTGGCATCTTCAGGTCGCCGGTGCGGAATACCCAGGCTTCCTTCAGATTTTTAACGTTGTCGGCGTTGATCTGCTTGAGTGGAGAGTAGCGTTGGCCTTCCTGGTTACGCCCGTAGGCTGGCCAGTCGCCATCCGCAACCTGCGAAATGGCCGCAGCAGGGGTGGCTTCCGTGTTCAGCGTACCGTTGATCTCCTGCGGATCGTTAAAGCCGGCCCAGGTCAGGATACCGCCGCTGATCAGCAGCGCCACGACCAGCGCCGCAACGGCACCGCTGGAAGGCACAATCAGGCGACGCCAGACAAACGGCAGGATCAGCCAGATGCCGAAGAACACCAGAATGTCACTGCGCGGCGTCAGTGCCCAGAAGTCGAACCCGACTTCCCAGACGCCCCAGATCATCGTTGCGAGGAGTAATGCAGCGTAAAGCCACAGTGCAGATTGCTTCCTGCGGAGAAGCAGGACGGTTACGGCAACCATAACCAGACCCGCAATCGGGTAATACCAGGAGCCGCCAAGCGCGACCAGCCAAACGCCACCGATTAACAAATACAACGCGCAGAAGGCTGCGAACGCTGCTGTTAATGTCACCAGTAGACGCGGCTGTTGAGTTTTTATTTCAGCCATAGAAAGTGTACTCGTCAGTTTGTTAATTATTTGCTAGCAATTAATTATAGGTATTAACAACTGTGATCGGAATCACAAAATTTGCTTTTTATAACTCATACGCCAGGGTTATCCATTTACTGGTATAATGGCCGGCTTGCGTATCGATGCCGGAGTAAGATTCACCTGCATTGAGAGATTTTCATTAAAATCATATGGTTAGTAATATGAAACATACTGTTGAAGTGATGATCCCGGAAGCCGAGATCAAAGCGCGTATCGCCGAACTGGGTCGTCAAATCACCGAACATTACAAGGACAGCGGCAGCGAAATGGTGCTGGTCGGACTGTTACGTGGCTCTTTCATGTTCATGGCAGACCTGTGCCGTGAAGTGCAGGTGTCCCATGAGGTCGATTTTATGACCGCCTCCAGCTACGGCAGCGGCATGTCCACAACCCGTGATGTGAAAATCCTGAAAGACCTGGATGAAGATATTCGTGGCAAAGATGTATTGATCGTTGAGGACATCATCGACTCCGGCAACACTCTCTCGAAAGTGCGCGAGATCCTGAGCCTGCGCGAGCCTAAATCGCTGGCGATTTGTACCCTGCTGGATAAACCGTCCCGCCGTGAAGTTCAGGTGCCGGTGGAATACGTGGGCTTCTCCATCCCGGATGAATTCGTGGTGGGTTACGGTATTGATTACGCGCAGCGTTATCGTCATCTGCCGTATGTCGGGAAAGTGGTGATTCTGGACGAGTAGCCTGCGTCTGTTGCCCGGTGGCGCTACGCTTACCGGGCGCTACAAAGCGCACATGTGTAGGCCGGGTAAGGCGAAGCCGCCACCCGGCTTTTTTACAGGCGTTTATTTATGATTGACGTGCTTCAGCTTGAGGTTAGCAATGCCTGAGCGGTAGCGCTGTTCCAGCGTTTCGCGGTTCGTCGCGGTCACTTCCAGATTACGCAGTAATCCGTCATGAATGCCGTATGCCCAGCCGTGAACGGAGACCTTCTGCCCGCGCTTCCAGGCGGACTGCATGATGGTGGAATGTCCCAGGTTATAGACCTGCTCCATCACGTTCAGCTCACACAGCGTGTCGAGGCGACGCTCCTGCGGCATTTCGCCCAGCAGTGAGCTATGTTTGAACCAGATATCGCGGATGTGCAGCAGCCAGTTGTCGATTAACCCCAGTTCGGTGTTTTCCACCGCGGCCTGAACGCCGCCGCAACCGTAGTGGCCGCAAATAATGATATGCTCGACTTCAAGCACATCCACGGCATACTGAACAACAGAAAGGCAGTTGAGATCGGTGTGGATAACCAGGTTAGCAACGTTACGGTGAACAAAGAGTTCGCCCGGTTCGAGACCGGTCAGGCGTTCTGCAGGTACACGGCTGTCGGAGCATCCAATCCATAAAAAACGCGGTTTTTGCGCGTGCGCCAGTTTTTCAAAAAATCCGGGATCGTCTTCCACCAGCATTTTTGACCATAGTGCATTGTTGCTGATGAGTGTATCTATGTCGTTCATGGAGGGTGACGGCCTGTAACCGAGTGATTGCGTTGCGCTACTATAGGGTAACCCGACTTTTAATGAAACCACACAACGTGTGTCAGAACTATAGGTAAGTTTAATTCATGGCGATTGCACTTGAGCTTGAACAGCTTAAAAAAACCTATCCGGGCGGCGTTCAGGCGCTACGCGGGATAGACCTTAAAGTAGAGGCGGGAGACTTCTACGCACTTCTGGGGCCAAACGGCGCGGGGAAATCCACCACCATCGGCATTATCAGCTCGCTGGTGAACAAGACCTCTGGGCGGGTGAGCGTGTTTGGCTACGACCTGCAAAAAGATGTGGTCAACGCCAAGCGTCAGTTGGGGCTGGTGCCGCAGGAGTTTAACTTTAACCCGTTTGAGACGGTGCAGCAGATCGTGGTTAACCAGGCGGGCTACTACGGCGTGGAGCGTAAAGAGGCCGTCGAGCGCGGGGAAAAGTACCTCAAGCAGCTCGACCTGTGGGAAAAGCGTAACGAGCGTGCGCGGATGTTATCCGGTGGCATGAAGCGCCGCCTGATGATTGCCCGCGCGCTGATGCACGAGCCGAAGCTGCTGATCCTTGATGAGCCGACGGCGGGCGTGGATATCGAACTGCGTCGCTCAATGTGGGGCTTCCTGAAGGATCTCAACGACAAAGGCACCACCATTATTCTGACCACGCACTACCTCGAAGAGGCGGAAATGCTGTGCCGTAACATCGGCATCATTCAGCACGGGGAGCTGGTGGAAAACACCTCGATGAAAAACCTGCTCTCTAAGCTCAAGTCTGAGACGTTTATTCTCGACCTTGCGGCGAAAAGCCCGCTGCCGAAGCTGGAAGGGTACAACTACCGCCTGGTCGACACCTCCACGCTTGAAGTGGAAGTGCTGCGCGAGCAGGGCGTCAACAGCGTGTTCGCACAGCTGAGCGCGCAGGGCGTGCAGGTATTAAGTATGCGTAACAAAGCGAACCGACTGGAAGAGCTGTTTGTCTCTCTGGTGCATGAAAAACAAGGAGACAAAGCATGACGCATCTTTTCTGGGTCGCGCTGAAAAGCATCTGGGCGAAAGAGATCAACCGCTTTATGCGCATCTGGGTGCAAACCCTGGTGCCGCCGGTGATCACCATGACGCTCTACTTCATTATTTTCGGCAACCTGATCGGCTCCCGGATCGGTGAAATGCACGGCTTTAGCTATATGCAGTTTATCGTGCCGGGCTTAATCATGATGGCGGTGATCACCAACGCCTACGCTAACGTGGCGTCGTCGTTCTTTAGCGCCAAGTTTCAGCGCAACATTGAAGAACTGCTGGTGGCACCGGTACCCACGCACGTCATCATCGCCGGTTACGTGGGCGGCGGCGTGGCGCGTGGCCTTTGCGTGGGTATTCTGGTCACCGCGATTTCGCTGTTCTTCGTGCCGTTCCAGGTGCACTCCTGGCTGTTTGTGGCGCTGACGCTGCTGCTGACGGCGATCCTGTTCTCGCTGGCCGGGTTGCTGAACGCCGTTTTCGCCAAAACCTTTGACGACATCAGCCTGATTCCAACCTTCGTTCTGACGCCGCTGACCTACCTTGGCGGGGTGTTTTACTCGCTGACGCTGCTGCCGCCGTTCTGGCAGGCGCTGTCACACCTCAACCCGATCGTCTATATGATCAGCGGCTTCCGCTTTGGCTTCCTTGGCATCTCCGACGTGCCGCTGTTTACGACGGTGGCGGTGCTGGTGGTCTTTATCGTCGCGTTTTACGTGCTCTGCTGGTATCTGATCCAGCGCGGGCGCGGCCTTCGCAGCTAACCTTCCGCCCGGCAGCTCTCCGCTCGCCGGGCGCTTTTCTTTGACAGTTATCACCGTAAACAAACCTTCACTCCGCTAAACTACTCGCCTGCT
Organism: Enterobacter sp. 2VL; assembly: GCF_005503595.1. Taxonomy (NCBI): domain Bacteria; kingdom Pseudomonadati; phylum Pseudomonadota; class Gammaproteobacteria; order Enterobacterales; family Enterobacteriaceae; genus Enterobacter; species Enterobacter sp. 2VL. The sequence goes on along the minus strand of NZ_SCNE01000004.1, from coordinate 83,340 downwards.
AAGGAGGGAGAGTTATGCTGGGATGGGTTATCACCTGCCACGATGAACACGCGCAGGATATGCTGCTGAAACTGGAGGCCCGGTTTGGTCCGCTGGTTCAGTGTCGTGCGGTAAATTACTGGCGGGGCTTAAGCACCAATATGCTGAGCCGTATGATGTGCGATGCGCTGCATGAAACCGACTCCGGCGATGGCGTCATTTTCCTGACCGACAAATCCGGCGCAGCGCCTTACCGTTCGGCCGCGTTGATGAGCCATAAGCATGACAACTGCGAAGTGATCTCCGGGATCAGCCTGCCGCTGCTGGAAATAATGTATCCATGCCGTGAATCAATGAGCAGTGACGAGTTTCGCCATGCAATCGTGGCGCAAGGCACGCCAGGGGTCAGCAGTTTGTGGCATCAGCAGCAGAAAAACCCGCCTTTCGTCCTTCTGCACGATCTGTATAAGAATTAAACATTGGTATTGATGTCGCTTTTGATACAATGGCGTCCGTTTTTTCGTGCCGATAAAGAACCCATGTTTACGCGTCTTCTAGCCTTGCTGTTATTAATCGTCTCCGGCGTCTGTTCCGCCAGTTTATTAAGCCAACAACGCGTGCCTGCGCAGTATATGCAAACCACCGAAGATGCGGCGATTTGGGCGCAGGTGGGTAATGACGTGATTAACGTAGGCAATGTGCGCGCCGGGCAAATTCTGGCCGTGGTGCCTGCGGCGGCAGATTATTACGAGTTTCGCTTCGGGTTTGGGACGGGCTTTATCGACAAAGAGCACCTGGAGCCGGTGCAGGGCAAGCAGCGTGTCGAAGACAGCCTGGGCGATCTGAATAAACCGCTGAGCAATCAAAACCTCGTGACCTGGAAGGACACTCCGGTCTATAACGCGCCCAGCAGCGGCAGCGCGCCATTCGGTACCCTGAGCAGTAACCTTCGCTACCCGATCCTCAGCAAACTCAAGGATCGTCTCAACCAGACCTGGTTTCAGATCCGCATCGGTAACCGTCTGGCATGGGTAAGCAGCCTGGATGCGCAGGAAGACAACGGCATTCCGGTGCTGACGTACCACCATATTCTGCGCGACGAAGAGAACACGCGGTTTCGTCACACCTCAACGACCACCAGCGTACGCGCCTTCAGTAACCAGATGACCTGGCTGCGCGATCAGGGCTATACCACCCTCACGATGTACCAGCTGGAAGGGTACGTGCGTAACAAAATCAATCTGCCCGCCAAAGCGGTGGCGATCACCTTTGACGATGGCCTGAAATCGGTGAGCCGCTATGCCTGGCCGATCCTCAAGGCATACGGGTTTAAGGCGACGGCGTTTGTTATCTCTTCCCGGATAAAAAGACATCCGCAGAAATGGGACCCAAAATCGCTGCAGTTTATGAGCGTGTCAGAGCTGAAGGCTATTCAGGACGTGTTTGATATCCAGTCCCACACCCATTTCCTGCATCGGGTTGATGGTTACAAACATCCTATCCTGCTGAGCCGTTCTTACCACGTGATCCTGTTTGATTTTGAGCGTTCCCGACGGGCGCTGACGCAGTTTAACCCGCATGTTTTGTATCTCTCCTATCCGTTTGGCGGCTACGACAATAAAGCGATAAAAGCCGCGAATGACGCCGGTTTTCACCTGGCGGTGACGACGGTAAAAGGGAAGGTGAAGCCGGGAGATAATCCGTTCTTGCTCAAACGTCTGTATATCTTAAGAACGGATTCGCTGGAGACGATGTCGCGGCTGGTGAGCAACCAGCCGCAGGGGTAATTATTCGTAGGTGATCTGCAACGTGCCGATGGCGCTGAACGAGCCTGAAGTGACTTTTTCTGTACCAGACTTAACCAACTGAGCCGTGAGAGACGCGCTGAATGACGGAATGATGGTGTTCCCTGTTGTTGTATAGCTGTTCGTTGAATTAGGCACTGCCAGGCTGTTGTCCGGCCACTTCAGTAACACGCCCACGCCTTTTGCCGCATTTGAGGATGCGGTATTAGCGAGTAATGAGCCATCAGTTCCGGTTGTCTTGCTGGTGGTCAACTTCATCGTGATTCTACGTGTGTTAGTGCAATTCCCTGACACCATAGCAGAGACTTGTAGCGTGTTATCGTTTTCGACATCGGAAGCATCATATTCCCCCAGGTCTACGGTTTTAGGCGCCGTAAGCGTGCAGGTCGGTTTTTCAACAGGAACATTGAAGCCCATATCAGGTATCGTGATTAACGGACGTGGATGGTCTTTTTCATCTGAGGTCCAGGGGTTACCTACGACAATATTGCCAATATTTCCGGCCACTGGGCCAATCTTTGTGACGCTCGCGGGCACGCCAGCATAGGAGGGTAATTGATAAAATTCCATACGGGCATACCACCATTTTGCTTTAACCACATCTGAATTATCTGCCTGATTGGCTGTCTCTACATAACCTCCTGTCGTTGCAGGAAAAAATGCGTTAAAAGCGTTGCTGCTTGGGTACATGGCCAGCGTGTAGGCGATCCCCGTTACGTTAGTTTTAAAGAGTGCTTTCCCGTCCACGCTACCGATGACCAGTGAGCTGTCCGTTTGCTGATAGACGCGCTCTCCATCATTACCTGATTGGCACCAGCTATAGAGTCCCGGATTCACCTGCAACTCAATAAGGCCACTTATCTTAGTTGGCGCGCTGACGTACTCCAGGGGAACGAGAGTGGGCTTTGCACCCTTGACATCCGAAATAGGCTGTACGCTAAATCCATTAAATTTACATTCATACAAATCTGCCGATGCAGAAAAATTTATTGCAAAAATAGACAAAGCAAGGCCTGCACCTTTTATAAAGAAATGAGTTGTTCCGGTCCCTGCTGTATAAAACATTCAAAATCCTTATATCCAATACTTGATATTTTAATTGTAAATAACATTCACCAGTACGCTTGTGATAACTTTTCCCGCGCTGACGATCCCTGTGCTTTGATAACGGGCATAGAAATTATAGTTTGTTAAATACTGACTTTCGGTTTGGTCGGATACATCAAAAATAACATTTGACGTTCCTGACGTATTTACCACATTGGTATTGTCTTTTTCTGAAAAAATTACAATTCCTACATTCTCTGCTCCCCCCCCAGAGTCGGGGATTTCATTGGCGAACACCTGCTGGGAGCTTTCGGTAAATTTTCCACTTTGAGGTTTAAACTCAAAATGCAGGGTTTTAGCCAGCCCAGATTCACTTTCCGCACAGTTTTTCAGCTGTATTTCGAAGCGAGTCCCCCCGGCTGCGTCACCGGGCTGGAGTCGCGGGCTGCCGTCTGAGTTATAAAACCAATCTCTGCCAACGATCGGTAAAATGACTTTGCCATTATCCGGAATACTCACCTGGCAGGTATTGTTGATGATGTTTGCTGTCATCTCCATCTCCAGGCTCGAGGCAAACCCTGCTGCGGGAAACCCCAGACAGAAAACGAGCCATGGCATCGCACCTCTAAAGATTACGCGGGAGTGGAGCATCCTGTTTAAGCTACCTGTCTTAATAAACATTATTGATAGGTCACGACAAATGTCACAGGGGCGCTGACCGAACCGGTGGTCACGTCAGAAATGGTTTTATCTTTAGCAATGACGATGCGTGCATCCATTTCAAATTTCCCCGCCCCGTTAGACAGGTTGACGATAGTCGCCGGGGCCGTGGCACAGTTCAGCAGGGAACCTGAGTCGACAGAACCTTTCCAGATTTCAAAACCAACGTTATGTCCGGCGTCATACGAGGTTCCATTTCTGGCACTGCCAGTACAGGACCCACCTGCACCCGGCGTGGCCTGAATGGTGGCATTTTTTACCCCGGCACAGTTGGTGAACGCGATTTTGAATGACTCTCTTCGGTTCTGGTTCACCAGATCGGACTTAAACACATCGCCAAACGGCAAAATACTTATGGGGGCCCCGCTCGCATCCTGAATCTCGGCATTACAGGTACCCGCCTCAATGGTGGACGTAAACGTGGCCTGAACGCTTGTCGTACCGGTAATGGCGCTTAAAGAAACGGAAGGCAGGATGGCAGTCATCGCAAGCACCAGTGATGTCATTGTCTTTTTCATATTAACGCTCCGTATTGCGCCAGTTATTCATAGATGAAATTAAACGTAGCGATACCGCTAAAGTTGCCGGTCGTGCCTTGCCCGCTTGCGGTTTCCACCAGCGTCGCCAGGAGTGAAACTTCACCCGCACTTATCTCTCCGCTCGACCAGACAAGGCGCTGAGTATCAGTGGATGAATTAATGACAAAGGGGGCGTCCGGAGTGGCGGTGCGAGAAATCGCCACGCCAATATTCTCTGCGCTGCCCTCGCCGGAGAGTGAATTTTTAATTGCCGTAGTAAGGGGGCTGGCACTACCGCTAATAGTTGTGTTCAGCGTTGTCAGACTTGACGGGCAAGAGACCATTTTGAGTTTGAAATTTGTCGTTGCTTTGGCATTTTTAAGGATGATGTAATCCAGGCGCACCTTGCCGTCTGTACCGATGGGAATAACATTGCTGGAGCCATCACCGCTGCCACCTTCAATTTTCATATCGCAGGTGGTGTCACGGATATTAGCGGTAAAGGTGATATCGAGATTATCAGCGTATGTTCCGAACGACAGTGCCATCAGCCCCACACTTAACACCCATAATCCTGTTGTTTTCCCAGGTTTAAAAAGCATGCTCTAACTCCCTTTATAAGACAGTGATGTGGCAGGTCTGGCCTGCCAGCAACGTTGTTGGTCCAATCTTTTTCGCATTGGGCGGAATCAGATAGGAGACGGTACAGGATGTGCCGGGATCACTTCCCCAGACGATGTTTAACACCCCTTTATCTTCAATTCCGCGGATCCAGGCTTGCCCTGCCTGGCCTACGCTACCTACCGATACGCCTTGCTCAGTTTGAACATCGGCACCCAGCGGAATAAAGCCTCCGTCGTCACGCGTCAGTTCCATGAGTACTGAACGCCCCTGGTCGGTCTCAAAGTTAACCAGCACAACGGCACCGCTACGGGGGACGGTGGTGGAGCGGGTATTTTTGACTTCAACGTCAGAGCGCATATCGCTGATATCAAGACCGACGCTGTTTTCACGATAGGCAGACAGATAGGGCATCAGGGCATAGCCTGACGATCCGATTTCACCGTTACCGATGGAGACACGGGCCCCTTCTGCTCCCTCTGCTTTAATCAACGCAAGCGTATCGCTTTCGCTAATGCTGCCAGGTGCGAGTGTTACGCCACCCGAGTGCAGAATCATCCCGCCGCTATAGCTGGCGGAATATTGTCGCGTATCGTCATCGGATGCGGAGGCGGAAAGACTCACCGGTCCATGCGGGCCGTTATAACTGCCGTAACCGCTTAGCTGGTTTAACGTATCGTCGTTACGCGTGGTGCTTTCGGTGATGCTGTAACTGAAACGATTATCTTCTGAGTTGCCGTTGGCGCTGGCGTTAAAACTGCCACCGCCTTTTAGATCACTGCCGATGCCCGTAGTGAGTGATGAGAAACCGCCTGCACGCTTGCCGTTACCCATCATCGTGTCGAAAGGAATAGTGAGGTTCAGATAGACACTGTCGTCTTTTTCCCCGAACTCGTTGTAGGTGCGCTGCACTGAGAGGCTGTAACTTCCCCAGCGTAAAGACTGACTGTGGCCAACGGAGTATTGCGCTGATGAGCTGCTTTCATTCCAGTAGTCCTGCCAGGTTGAGTTGACATACAGCGACCCAAAATCAAGGTCGTCGAAGGTCAGCGGCTGGCTGATATTCACCTGGATCTGGTTCTTCATGCGCTGGAAAGTCTGATACACATCGCTGTTATTACGGTCAGGGGTACGCTCTCTGTCACGGTATTTGATCTCGTTGGTCAAGGAGGCCGCATCGCTCAGGCTGAGATAGTCAGACGTTGAAAACCGGTATGCTGCGACGTTGAAAGAAGTATTCGTGGCTTCCATGAGTTTGCTGTAGGAAATGCGATAACTCTCGCCGGTGAGATGTCTTAAGCCCTCAATACGGGCATCAGAATGCGTGACATCAAAGGCGAATGCGCCAATTCGGGTGTTCATAGCCAAACCCAATAATCCGGCGTAAAAATCGCTATCGGTGTATTCCACACCCGCATAACCTGTAAAGGTATTGGATAATCCATAATAGCCCGTGGCGTAACCTACCCTTGGCTTGTCGCGTAGGCTATCGTCACGCAGCTCCCCTACGCCGACATCCCATCGGGAGTAGCCAGGGCGAAGCATTTGCGCGACCGAGGAATACGCGACCGAGAACGAACGTTTGCTGCCATCCGTTTCTTCTACAGTGACGATAAGATCGCTACCGTAACCCGTTGTACTGAGATCTGAGATTTCAAAGGGACCCGGCGGCACGGAGGTTTCGTAAATTGTGTTTCCGCTTTGGGCGATCGTGACTTTGGCGTTGCCGTTTGCCACACCCCGAATCACTGGCGCATAAGTCGATATGCCATTAGGAAGCATACGATCATCGTTATATAAACGTGCCCCGCGTAGACTAATGGAATCGAAAGCATCTCCACGGGTATAAGAATCTCCCGCGATAAACTGTGCTTTCAGCGGTGTGATGTCACGCTGAAGATAAATGTCCTGGCTGGCGTAGTGGGTACCGGCGTCCTGATCCCAGTTCAGATTGCCCCGCGCACGCAGTCGCCACGGCCCCAGGTTTGCGCCATAGCGTAACCCCGCATAGGCCGTATCGGTGCTGTAATCAGGCGTGTCCGCGTGCCAGCCGTTAAGATCCCAGGAGAGCATCGCCGCCGGGATCCCGTCTTCCCAAAGTGAAGGATCGACAAATCCCGCCGGGCGCTGAATGACGAAAGCCTGGGGAATAGAAAGATCCAGTTCCTGTGTGGACGGGTCGTAAGCCACACGAGAGCCGGGATAGGCATCCGACACCGGGATACAGGTTTCTTCGGCGTCATCCCCGGCCAGTTTAAGTTGCCCGGTTGTTACATTTGTCTGGGTGAGCAGTTTACGAGTGATGCAGGGCGTGGCGCGCGATGTGCCATTGTCCTTAAACACAAGCTCCGTGGTTATGGAAGGTTTCCCATTAATAATCACCTTCACCTTATACGTTCCGGCAAGAACAGGGTTGCCTTTTGAAAAACGGCTGACATCAATTGATGTGCCGGTGTTATAAAGAAACTGATCGTTAAACTGAACGTCTTCTTCTTGACTATTTTCAGCAGCAAATGCACAAAACGGCAATACCGCACTTATTGATAAATAGAGTAGCGAACGTCTAAACCGCATGATGAACTCTTTCCCAGAACTAAGCTAATTATAATTCTTACGAATGATACAAAGCGGATATGGCATTAATTTTGTATAGACTCATACTTATCAATTCCACCGTAATCATTGATGGCTTGCCAGATTATTTTGTTATTTCCGAAAGAGGTGTAATTTTTTACGTTCATAGTCTGGCTTGAGAATGGCTCAATATAATGCGTTTCAATATCGTAGCTTTTAGCACCTGCAATAAGCGTTGCACCCGCCAGTGATACATAATAAGGTGAATCATTCTTCGCACTTAAAACGATTTTTTGTCCTTGCCGGATTTGCGTCCATTTAAGATTTTTAGCCGCGTCTGTCGGTTCTCCTTTCAAACCTGTAGGCCGGAAAAAGAGTTTTATGCGGGTTCGGAATGCAAGCTGAAGCATGCTTTGTGTATCGCTATCCTTTGCCTTAGGCGGAACTTCCAGAACGTTAAACCAGAACAGGGATTCTTTATCTTTTGGCAATGACTGACCAAGCCAGGTGATTCTGACTGTTTGCCCTTTTTGCGGTTCAACACGCGAAACAGGGGGCGTGACAATAAAAGGAAGTTTCAGCTCCTGAGGATTAGTGGTATCTCTGCCGTCATCAAGCCAGGTTTGCACCAGTAAAGGCCGGGTGCCACGGTTATCCATAGACACCGTTACGTCTTTTTCCGATTCAGGATAAATGACACGGGTGCCGGAAATGACAATATCTGCACTGGCGTTAAGAGCAAAAACGCTCACCGAGGCCAGCAGCAGGGCTTTTAATCCGCTCTTAATATTCAGTACGTACATGTAAACTCTCAAATAATACGAAAAAATGTGCCCGGCAGGGCACATTAACAGGACGGATAAAATTATTCGTAGCTCATGGTGAAGTAAGCGTTGGCGCTAACTTTACCAGACTGCACAGGGTTAGTGTCTTTCACCCAGTTGGAGCCAGGAACATAAGCAACGCGGTAGAACAGTTTACCCGAGCCGGCAGTCAGGGCTGTTTTCTGCGTATTATTGTCAGGCTGACCCACCATAATACGAGATGAAACGGTTGGGGCATTGTTATACAGGGCAAGTGCAACGTTGCTTGCAGAGCCTGCTACGCTAGCATCGGGGTCAATGGTACCGTTCGCAATAGCGCCCATATTTTTTGACATAAAGCTTGCAGAGGCTTTAGTTAATGTCTGAGGGCAGTCGGTGAGCAGCAGTTCAAAATTTTTGGAACCGACGCCGGCATCAATGGTTGTGGATTCAACTTCAGATTTTTTAACAACGGGTAAGGTAATAGTAATATTATTTTGTTGCGCACCGTTAGAGGTGGAAATATTACATGTTGTGTCTGTTACCGCACCATCAAAAGTGATTAGACCGAGATCCGTATCTGCGATTGCTGAAAAAGAACCTATTGCAAACAAAGCTACCGCTGACGCTAAAAACGTTTTCTTTAACATAATTAAAATTCCATTTAAATATTCTACCGAGTTAATTCAAGCAAAATGATGATAGGGGTCTCTGTATGTATTGGATATTTAAAATTGCTAAAAGGAATCGTTAGAAAAAATTAAGCATTGATAAGTTATTGAAAATGATCTTTAAAATGGTTTTAAATAAACATATAAGGCATTTTTTTAATGTGTTTATATACTATTTGCGGACTTAAATTATAAATGGTAAAGATCGTTCCCCTTTTTATATCATTCAGGGGAATGTTTGTTTCTGAAAGGCGTCACGGGAAGAGAGGCTAAAATAGGAAAAAACGAATGGGAAGGCGCTATTTGCACAATTATGAATGTAATATTTTTTTACCCTTCAAGGCGCGGAGCCAGAGAGCTCCGCGCCTTGTCGGAATCAGGCAACCTGTACCGGAATCGCCTTCGCGGTACGTTTCATCTCATTTTCGCCTTCAAAATAAGCCACTTTAGGCTGCCAGCGACGGGCTTCTTCATCAGACATCATTACGAAGCTGGCGATAATCACGATATCGCCAACGTCCGCGCAGTGCGCAGCCGCGCCGTTGACGGAGATGATCTTCGATCCGCGCTCGGCGGCGATTGCGTACGTCGAGAAACGTTTTCCGTTATTCACATTCCAGATATCAATGGCTTCGTTTTCGAGGATGCCCGCCGCGTCGAGAAAATCCTGGTCGATGGCGCAGGAACCTTCATAGTGCAGGTCGGCCTGGGTAACTTTGACACGGTGAAGCTTACCTTGCAGCATTTTGCGAATCATTACGTTTACCTTTATTCATCAAGCAATAACCCCTCCCGCAGGAGGGGAGGCTAAAACATTACGCCAGTTCTACCACGGTGTTATCGATAAGGCGCGCCTGACCGAGCCACGCCGCCACCAGAATAACCGCACGCTTGCTGGAATCCCTTAGCGGCAGGAGCGTATCGGCATCCCGAATTTGCACGTCGTCAGCACGAAGACCTTTGTCGTTCAGCGCCTGTTCAGCCAGCGCAACGATCTCTTCTGCGGTTAACTCTTTCGCCAGCAGTTGCTCTGCCATGGTATTCATGACTTTGCTTAATCCCGGCGCGATTTTACGCTGATCGGCGGTCAGATAGCCGTTGCGGGAGCTGAGCGCCAGGCCGTCTTTGGCACGCACAATCGGCACGCCCACGATCTCGATATCGTACCCCATGTCGGCAACCATTTTGCGGATCAATGCCAGCTGCTGGAAGTCCTTCTCGCCGAAGCAGGCAATGTCCGGTTGAACCAGGTTAAACAGCTTGCTGACGATGGTGGAGACGCCGCGGAAATGGCCCGGTCGGCTGGCCCCTTCCAGCATGGTCGATATGCCCGGTACGTCCACGAAGGTCGCTTCGTCGGTACCCTGAGGATAGATATCCGCTGGCGCAGGGGAGAAGACGATATCCACATGGCGTTTTTTCAGCTTTTCGCAATCTTCCTGCAGCGTGCGCGGATAGCGGGCGAGGTCATCGGCGCGGTCGAACTGCATTGGGTTAACGAAGATACTGACCACCACAATATCGGCACGCGCTCTCGCTTCGTCGACCAGCTTCATATGGCCGTCGTGCAGGTTGCCCATGGTCGGCACCAGGGCGATACGTTTACCTTCCTGACGCGCCCGGCGGATGTGCTGGCGCAGCAGTGGCAGGGTTTCAATGATTAGCACACCTTGACTCCTTAATGGAAACTGTGTTCTTCGCCCGGATAAACGCCGGACTCTACCTCAGCGATATACTGCCGTACTGCGGCGCGCAAGTCGCCCGCCCCGGTCAGGAAATTTTTGGCAAATTTTGGAATGTGCCCGCCGGTAATGCCAAAGGCGTCGTGCATCACCAGAATCTGACCGTCGGTGACGTTACCTGCCCCGATGCCGATCACCGGAATAGAAAGCGCGTCGGTTACCCGTTTTGCCAGTTCGACCGGCACGCACTCCAGCACCAGCAGCTGTGCGCCTGCCGCTTCGAGGGCGAGGGCATCATCAAGCAGCGTCTGCCCGGCATCGCCACGGCCCTGCACCTTATAGCCGCCAAAGATGTTTACGGACTGCGGCGTAAGCCCCAGGTGTCCGCATACCGGCACTGCGCGCTCGGTGAGCATTTTCACGGTGTCGACAAGCCAGGCGCCGCCTTCGATTTTGACCATGTTTGCCCCGGCGCGCATAACCGCAGCCGCATTGTCGAACGCCTGTTCGGGGGTGGCATATGCCATAAACGGCAGATCGGAAAGAAGCAGGCAGGCTGGTGCACCACGTCGCACGGCGCGCGTATGGTAAGCAATATCCTCAACCGTCACTGGCAGAGTGGAATCATGTCCTTGTACCGTCATCCCTAACGAATCCCCCACCAGCATCACGTTGATCCCTTCTTCTGCAAACAATTTGGCGAAGCTGTAGTCATACGCAGTGATGGTGGCGAAGCGTTTTTTTTCCTGTTTGCATTTCTGCAGTAAGGAGATGGTGGTTGGTTTCATACTGTTTCCTGATAACCCAAAAACGAATCTTTGCGCATTCTAACAGTAACATTTAAGGGAACAATGATTTTAGGCAATCGATTAACCACAAATATTCCATGGTCAGCCGATAAAAAAGCGTATTACCAGCGGGCCGGTTTTTCCGCGTTGAGAGCGTCAAGCACGGACTTTAGCGAGGTACCGTCGGGGAAGGTCAAATCGGGGGCGACTTCAAACAGCGGCCAGAGCATAAACCCGCGGTTTTTCATGTCGTAATGCGGCACGGTAAGGCGCTCGGTATGGATAACGCAGTCGCCAAACAGCATGATGTCGAGGTCCAGCGTACGCGGCCCCCAGCGTTCGGCTTTACGCACGCGCCCCTGCTGCAATTCGATGCGCTGGGTGTTATCGAGCAGCGTGTCGGCATCAAGCGCGGTGTCCAGCACCACGGAGGCATTCAGGTAATCAGGCTGATCCTGTGGACCCAGCGGCGGCGTGCGGTAGAAAGAGGAGACCGCAACAACTTGGCTGTGCGGGATCTCCCCCAGCGCCCGTACGGCAGCATTCACCTGCTCCAGCGGAGAGGCCAGATTGCTGCCAAGGGCGATGTACGCGAGGGTCATGCTGATCCTTCCCGACGCGGCGCGCGTTTGCGCGGGCGACGGTGACGACGACGCGGGGCAGGATCATCATCATCGAGATCGGTCAGCATATCTTTCTGCTCCGGCGGGGCGGAAACCTGAAACTCTCCCCACCACTGCGCCAGACGCTGCAGCTCCTGGTTCTTCTCGATTTCGGCCCGCAGAGAGAGCAGGTCGAACGCGGCGCGGAATTTTGGATGCTCCATCAGCTTCCAGGCGCGTTTACCCTGACGACGGGACATGCGCAGCTGAAGCTGCCAGATATCGCGCACCAGCGTGGTAATGCGTTTTGGAATGGCCAGCGTCCGGCAGGCTTCATCAAGCACGTCGTTAGCCGCCAGGGCAAAGGCATCGTAATAGGCCAGACCGCTTTCCTGGGTGATCCGCTGAGCCGTTTCCAGCAAGGGATACCAGAACATCGCCGAGAACAGAAACGCCGGATTCACGCGCATATCGTTGTGAATGCGGGTGTCGGTGTTCTTCAGCACCTGCGCAATCATGCGCTCCATCGGGCTGTCGCCGTTTTCGGTGAAGTAGCGCGTAATGGTCGGGAACAGCGGCTGGAACAGGCTGTACTCACGCAGCAGGTTGTAGGTTTCGAACCCATAACCGGCCTGCAGCAGCTTCAGCGCTTCTTCGAACAGACGGGCCGGCGGTACGTCGTTAATGAGCGTGGCCAGACGGGGAATAGGCTCCGCCGTCTCCGGGCTGATGCGCATATTGAGCTTGGCGGCAAAGCGAACGGCACGCAGCATACGCACCGGGTCTTCGCGATAGCGCGTCTCAGGCGTACCGATCAGGCGAATCAGGCCGTCTTTCAGGTCCTGCATGCCGCCGACATAATCACGCACGGTGAAATCGGCCACGCTGTAGTAAAGGCTGTTAATCGTGAAATCGCGACGCTGGGCGTCTTCTTCGATAGAGCCAAAGATGTTGTCACGCAGCAGCATGCCGTTCTGGCCGCGCTGGGAGGTGGTACGATCGGCCGCGCTCGCTTCGTGATGACCGCGGAAGGTGGCCACCTCGATAATTTCCGGGCCAAACATAACGTGGGCAAGACGGAAGCGGCGGCCAACCAGGCGGCAGTTGCGGAATAATTTACGCACCTGCTCAGGTGTGGCGCTGGTGGTCACATCGAAATCTTTTGGCTTTTTGCCCAGCAGTAAATCACGTACTCCACCGCCAACGAGATAGGCCTCGTAGCCCGCTTTGTTCAGACGATAGAGCACCTTGAGGGCATTTTCACTGATATCTTTGCGGGAAATATTGTGCTGCTCACGGGGAACAACCGACATGCGGTTTTGTGCAATAGCATCATTCGCCATGCTCTCTTCGCGGCTCAGCACTTTACGGCAAAAATTAGCGACTCGGGTAAAAATGGTACACCTCGTAGTGTGTTTTGTTATGAAAAAAGCGGCTAATCATAGCTCAGCGCAGCGCATTTGAGAATGCTGGATTTTTGGCACGGCCTCAAGTGACCAGTTAGCAATCGCCATTTTCAGCAGTTCATCGGTGTGAAGATCCTGCCAGCCGTCGATGACAGTCTGGTTGAGAAACCGCAGCGCGTCGATTAAAACCGGGCGCGGATCGCCGCCCGGCAGGGCTGGCGCATGGTTTTGCTTGGACAACTTCAGGCCCGACGCGGTCACCGCCAGCGGGAGATGAATGTAATCCGGAGCCGTCCAGCCAAACTGACGATACAGCGAAATCTGGCGCACGGTGGGTTCCACCAGATCGGCGCCGCGCACAATTTCCGTGACGCCCTGGAAATGGTCATCCACGACCACCGCCAGGTTGTAGGCGAACAGGCCATCGCGGCGGTGGATGATGAAATCCTCCTGCGCCAGACGCGCATCCGCCTGTATCTCACCGGACAGCAGATCGTTAAAACGTGTCACGGGGTCGCGCTGACGCAGACGAACAGCCGCGTTTTCCGGGCCGTTGTTGAGCGTGCGGCAATGGCCGTCATAGACGCCCCCCACGCTCTGAATGCGGGCGCGGGTGCAGGTACAGTTGTAGGAAAGCCCTTGTTCGTGAAGCCAGACCAGCCGTTCACGATAGGCCTCGTGGCGTGTTGATTGCCAGAGAACGTCGCCGTCCCAGTGAAGACCGTAATGTTCCAGCTGACGCAGAATGGTGTCTGCCGCACCGGGAACTTCACGCGGAGGATCGATATCTTCAATACGAACGAGCCAGGTACCCTGATGGGCGCGAGCCTGCAGGTAGCTGCCAAGGGCGGCTATCAATGAGCCGAAATGTAATTCACCGGAAGGGGATGGCGCGAAGCGCCCAATATAATGTGATTCAGACATATCAACTAATAAGGCGGGAGAGACTCCCGCCTTTACGGTGTGTTTAGAGGGCGGATTAACCGGCCATCTGTTTTTCGCGAATTTCTGCCAGCGTTTTACAGTCGATACACAGATCGGCGGTTGGACGCGCTTCCAGGCGGCGAATTCCGATTTCAACACCGCAGGATTCGCAGTAGCCAAAATCTTCGTCCTCAACCTTTTTCAGCGTTTTTTCGATCTTTTTGATCAGTTTGCGTTCGCGGTCACGGTTACGCAGTTCGAGGCTGAACTCTTCTTCCTGAGCGGCACGGTCTACCGGATCCGGGAAGTTAGCAGCTTCATCCTGCATATGAGTAACGGTGCGATCGACTTCATCCCTGAGTTGATTACGCCATGCTTCAAGAATACGCTTGAAGTGCGACAGCTGGGCTTCGTTCATATACTCTTCGCCCGGCTTCTCCTGGTATGGCTCCACCCCAGCGATGGCGAGAATACTCAGGGACGATGTTTTACGGTTTTGCCCTTCTTGCATGTTGCTTCTCCTTAACACGCACTATCGATCCCCGTGTCGGGGGAAAAATCAGGTCGCTATAAATAGCAGATGCTTTTCCGTAAGGCAATTATCTAAACGTAACACTTGACAAGCCTGTGAGGAAAAGCGTATTTGCGCACGCGGCCAGAACACATAATAGCCAATCGTCTAATCCCTTATAAGACAATGGGAAGAGAGGATTTCAGAGTCATATTTTCGGCCGAAAGTTCCGCTTTATAAGCGAAAATCTCTACCCCCTGCTTTTGTGCCTCATGCAACAATTGCGCGTATTTAAGATCAATATGGCGGGCGGGAGAGAAGCGTTCAATGGCTGAGTGCAAAACGGCAAACAGCAATACGGCGCGTTTGCCCGCCGCCGCAACACTCATTAGCTCTCGCAGATGCTTCTGGCCACGTAACGTTACCGCATCCGGAAAGTAGCCATTTTCCTGCTCTGCTAACGTCACTGATTTGACTTCAATATAGCACTCAGGACGATCTTCCGCCTGTAACATGAAGTCAATTCTGCTGCCCTCATCGCCATATTTCACTTCGCCTTTCAGCATACTGTAACCGGTAAGTTCCGGGAGCAAATCATTTGTTAGCGCTTCCTTCACTAATTGGTTTGCCCGCAGGGTGTTGACGCAAATAAATGCGCCATTTTGCGTCTGCGTCATTTCCCAGGTATGCGGATATTTGCGTTTAGTATTTTCTGAAGTGGAATACCAGACGGTGTCCCCCGGCGTGGCACAGCCCGTCATGGCCCCGGTATTGGGGCAGTGCAGGGTAAAGTGTTCCCCCTCGGGAGTCACGACGTCAGCAAGAAAGCGTTTGTAGCGCTGGATAAGCGTGGCGTGCTGCAGGGCAGGGCTAAACTTCATCAGAATTCCTTATCGTGTCGCCCAGCGTCCAGCGCTGGAGCGGGGTATAGCGGGTGCGTCCTCGTGCAAAAAACGATTCGTACAGCGCGAAGCCGTTCACCGGAAAAGACCAGTGAAAACCCGGCGGCGGGATGGCGACGGCGTGCCCCGCATCGCGCAGCAGCGTGATATGCGGATGAAACGGCTGCGGGCTTTGGTAGCACCCGCTGCGTGCCGCCTGTGCGCGCAGCATACTGGCAAGCTGTAACAGCCCGCGCGGCGGCTGACGCGTACCCAGCCAGACGACGCGGGAGCGTAACCACTGCCCGGCATCGTCAAGGTGCAGCGTAAACCCCGGCTGGGAAATTCGCCCGGCCATGGCGGCCAGCGCGCGCTGCTTTTCGGCACTCACGTCGCCCAGAAAGGCCAGCGTCAGGTGCAGGTTTGCCGCCGCAATCGGGCGGCCCGCTTCCGGCGGAAAGTGGCTGGCGCGCCAGCGCACAATTTGCCGCTGCACGTTAGCGGGCAACTCCAGGGCGAAAAACAGTCGTTTCGACTCAGACATACAGGGGACTCGGTAATGATATGCGCCGATGCTACAATGTACGCCGACTAAAGTTAACCCTCTGGAGCTGTTCGTGTCCTCTTTGCCGGTCGCCGTCGTCCTTCCTGAGCTACTTGCTGCCTTAAAATATGCCCCTCAGGTCTTGCTCAATGCCCCCACGGGCGCGGGGAAGTCCACCTGGCTGCCGCTACAGATCCTGACATCGGGCGTGATCCCCGGGAAAATTATCCTGCTGGAGCCGCGCAGGCTGGCCGCGCGCAATGTGGCGCAGCGTCTGGCGGAGCTGCTGAACGAGAAACCGGGTGAAACGGTAGGCTACCGGATGCGGGCTGACACCTGCGTGGGGCCAACGACGCGCCTTGAGGTGGTGACCGAGGGTATCCTCACCCGCATGCTGCAAAACGATCCTGAGCTTAACGGCGTCGGGCTGGTGATTCTGGATGAATTCCACGAGCGTAGCCTGCAGGCGGATCTGGCGCTGGCGCTGCTGCTGGACGTGCAGCAGGGGCTGCGCGAAGATCTCCGGCTGCTGATTATGTCGGCGACGCTCGACAATGCTTTGCTGCGCCAGGCGCTGCCCGACGCGCCGGTGATCTCATCCGAAGGCCGCGCGTTCCCGGTTGAGCGCCGATACCAATCGCTGCCTGCGCATCAGCGTTTTGATGACGCCGTGGCGATAGCGACGGCAGAGCTGCTGCGTCAGGAACCCGGTTCGCTGCTGCTGTTTTTACCCGGCGTGGGGGAAATCCAGCGCGTACAGGAGCAGCTCGCCACCCGCGTGGGCAGCGATGTCGTGCTTTGCCCGCTCTACGGCGCGCTGCCGCTCAGTGAGCAGCGCAAAGCGATTCTGCCTGCACCTGCCGGTCAGCGTAAGGTGGTGCTGGCAACCAATATCGCCGAAACCAGCTTAACCATCGAAGGCATTCGCCTGGTGGTCGACTGCGCGCAGGAGAGGGTGGCGAGCTTTGATCCGCGGACCGGGCTTACCCGACTGATTACGCAACGCATCAGCCAGGCGTCGATGGTTCAGCGCGCAGGGCGTGCGGGGCGTCTTGAGCCGGGGATCTGTTTACACCTGATCGGCGCCGAGCAGGCCGAACGGGCGGCGCTGCACGGTACGCCGGAAATTCTGCAAAGCGACCTTTCGGGGCTGACGATGGATCTGCTTCAGTGGGGTTGCCCGGATCCGGAGCAACTGGTCTGGCTTAACCCGCCGCCGGTGGTCAATCTTGCCGCTGCCCGTACACTGCTGGCCCAGCTCGGTGCGCTGGACGGCGAACGGCTGTCGTCGCGCGGCCAGAAAATGGCGGCCATCGGCAACGATCCGCGTCTGGCGGCCATGCTGGTGGCGGCAGAAGGGGATGACGAAATTGCCACGGCCGCGAAACTGGCGGCTATCCTTGAGGAGCCGCCGCGAGGTGGCAGCAGCGATCTGGCGCAGGCCTTTTCCCGTCGTCAGGGGCACTGGCAGCAGCGCGCGCAGCAGCTGTGCCGACGGCTCAACAGCCGCGGTGGCGCGCCCGACAGTGACCGTATCGTTCCCCTGCTGGCGCGGGCTTTTCCGGACCGGATCGCACGTCGTCGTGGCCTCGACGGACGCTACCAGCTGGCGAACGGCATGGGGGCCATGCTTGACGTCGACGACGCCCTGACGCGCCATGAATGGCTGATTGCGCCGCTGCTGTTGCAGGGCAGTCACTCGCCGGATGCGCGCATTCTGCAGGCGATTGCCGTTGATATCGACGCGCTCACCTGCGCCTGCCCGCAGCTGCTTCAGCAGTCTGACAGTGTGGAATGGGATGAAGCCCAGGGCACGCTGAAGGCGTTTCGCCGCAGCCAGATTGGCAAGCTGACGCTGGGGACGAAACCGCTGGCGAAGCCCTCGGAAGAGGAGCTGCATCAGGCGATGCTGAACGGCATCCGTGAGAAGGGGCTGGGCGTCCTGAACTGGACGCCGGAGGCCGAGCAGTATCGTCTTCGTCTGCTGTGCGCCGCGCGCTGGTTGCCGGAATACAACTGGCCTGCGGTAGATGACGACACGCTGCTGGCGTCGCTGGAAGTGTGGCTCTTGCCGCAAATGGCGGGCGTACACTCGCTGCGGGCGCTGAAAGCGCTTGATGTTAAGGCCGCGTTACAGAATTTACTGGACTGGTCATTACGTCAACGTCTGGATAGTGAACTGCCTGGGCATTACACTGTGCCGACCGGGAGCCGGATTGCCATTCGTTATCATGACGATAATCCGCCTGCGCTTGCGGTGCGTATGCAGGAAATGTTCGGTGAGGCAAGCACGCCGTCCATTGCCGAAGGGCGCGTGCCGCTGGTGCTGGAGCTGCTCTCACCCGCGCATCGTCCGTTGCAGATCACCCGTGATCTGGGCGCGTTTTGGGCGGGGAGCTACCGTGACGTGCAGAAAGAGATGAAGGGGCGCTACCCGAAACACGTCTGGCCGGACGATCCGGCGAACACCGCACCGACGCGGCGGACGAAGAAGTATTCGTAAGGTAAGTGCGGGCTGATGCCCTCACCCCGGCCCTCTCCCACGGGGAGAGGGAGAAAAGACATAAATTTGAGAGATTTCTTCTTTCACGCTGATGTAGAAGACACGAGAATCTGGCCTTTGCGCCTGAATGTTGCGGAGAAAAAGCATGGCGGGGAATGACCGCGAGCCAATAGGACGTAAGGGAAAACCCACGCGTCCGGCGAAAGAAAAAGTGAGCCGTCGTCGACTCAGAGATGAGGAGTATGACGATGACTATGAAGACGATTATGAGGATAAAGGATCCATGCCACGCAAAGGAAAGGGCAAAGGACGCAGGCCTCGTGGCAAACGCGGCTGGTTCTGGCTGCTGCTGAAGCTGTTCATTGTTTTTGTCGTGCTGATTGCGATTTACGGCGTGTATCTGGATCAGAAGATCCGCAGCCGAATCGATGGCAAAGTCTGGCAGCTGCCCGCGGCCGTGTATGGCCGTATGGTCAACCTTGAGCCGGATATGTCCATCAGCAAGAACGAGATGGTCAAGCTGCTGCAGGCGACGCAGTATCGTCAGGTGACGAAGATGACGCGCCCTGGCGAGTTTACGGTGCAGGCGAAAAGCATTGAGATGATCCGCCGTCCGTTCGACTTCCCGGACAGCAAAGAGGGGCAGGTGCGCGCGCGTCTGACCTTTGACGGCGATCGTCTTGAAACCATCGAGAACATGGATAACAACCGTCAGTTCGGTTTCTTCCGTCTCGATCCGCGTTTGATCACCATGCTGTCGTCGGCGAACGGCGAGCAGCGCCTGTTCGTAGCGCGTAACGGCTTCCCGGATCTGCTGGTGGATACCCTGCTGGCAACCGAAGACCGTCACTTCTACGAGCACGACGGTATCAGCCTTTACTCCATCGGTCGTGCGGTGCTGGCGAACCTGACGGCAGGGCGCACGGTGCAGGGGGCGAGTACTCTGACCCAGCAGCTGGTGAAGAACCTGTTCCTCTCCAGCGAACGCTCCTACTGGCGTAAGGCCAACGAAGCGTACATGGCAGTGCTGATGGACGCGCGCTACAGCAAGGATCGCATCCTTGAGCTGTATATGAACGAGGTCTATCTCGGCCAGAGCGGCGATAACGAAATTCGCGGCTTCCCGCTGGCGAGCCTGTACTACTTTGGCCGCCCGGTGGAAGAGCTGAGCCTTGACCAGCAGGCGCTGCTGGTGGGCATGGTGAAAGGGGCGTCCATCTATAACCCGTGGCGCAACCCGAAGCTGGCGCTGGAGCGTCGTAACCTGGTGCTGCGTCTGCTGCAACAACAGCAGGTCATTGACCAGGAGCTTTACGACATGCTGAGCGCGCGTCCGCTGGGCGTGCAGCCGCGTGGTGGGGTGATCTCTCCGCAGCCTGCGTTTATGCAGATGGTGCGTCAGGAGCTTCAGAGCAAGCTCGGTGACAAGGTGAAAGATCTCTCCGGCGTGAAAATCTTCACCACCTTCGATTCCGTCGCGCAGGATGCGGCAGAAAAGGCGGCGGTTGAAGGCATTCCGGTGCTGAAGAAACAGCGCAAGCTGAGCGATCTTGAAACGGCGATGGTGGTGGTTGACCGTAACACAGGTGAAGTGCGCGCCATGGTGGGCGGTGCTGAGCCGCAGTTCGCGGGCTACAACCGTGCAATGCAGGCGCGTCGTTCGATTGGTTCTCTGGCAAAACCGGCGACCTATCTCACCGCGCTGAGCCAGCCGAACCAGTATCGGCTGAACACCTGGATTGCCGATGCGCCAATTTCCCTGCGCCAGCCTAACGGCCAGGTATGGTCCCCGCAGAACGATGACAGACAGTTCAGCGGCCAGGTTATGCTGGTGGATGCGCTGACGCGCTCCATGAACGTGCCAACGGTTAACCTCGGTATGGCACTGGGTCTGCCGGCGATCACCGATACCTGGCAGAAGCTGGGTGTGCCGAAAGATCAGCTGCATCCGGTACCGGCGATGATCCTCGGGGCGCTGAACCTGACGCCAATTGAAGTCGCGCAGGCGTTCCAGACGATCGCCAGCGGCGGTAACCGTGCGCCATTGTCAGCCCTGCGTTCGGTCATTGCCGAAGACGGTTCGGTGCTGTATCAGAGCTTCCCGCAGGCAGAACGCGCGGTTCCGGCTCAGGCGGCCTATATGACCCTGTGGACCATGCAGCAGGTTGTACAACGTGGCACCGGGCGTCAGCTGGGGGCGAAGTATCCAGGCCTGCATCTGGCGGGTAAAACCGGGACCACCAACAACAACGTTGATACCTGGTTCGCCGGTATCGATGGCCGTGAAGTGGTGATCACCTGGGTAGGCCGCGATAACAACCAGCCGACCAAACTGTATGGTGCGAGCGGCGCGATGTCGATTTACCAGCGTTATCTTGCCAATCAGTCCCCGGTCCCGCTGAACCTGGTGGCACCGGAAGATATCGTCGATATGGGCGTGGATGACGCGGGTAACTTCATCTGTGGCGGCGGCGTGCGCATGCTGCCGGTCTGGACGACGAACCCGGATTCCCTGTGCCAGCAGAGCCAGCCGGAACAGCCGACGGGCAACCCGTTCGATCAGTCTTCTCAACCTCAACAGCAGCCGCAGCAACAGCCGCAGCAGCAGAATGAGAAGAAAGACAGCGACGGCGTCGCAGGCTGGATCAAGGACATGTTTGGCGGAAACTGATTTTCGCCATGATAAAAAGCCGCTTCCTGATGAAGCGGCTTTTTTTTTGGTAACAGGGCCGCTTACTGAATTCGATAAGATCTCACTTAATTTAAAAATAATGAATTTTTCTTTAAGAAATAATAACGATTACATTCTTTCAAATAAATCAGAGAGTTAATAAAAATAAGGTGGCGGAGGGATTTTCACCCGGTAGACGTACTTGAGGCGATTCTGATTTAATCTTGTTCAGTGTGAAATGTTATTCATTGAGTGGGTCAGGATATTTACCTTTCATTCGCCTCTGCTCATTTGTTTTGTCAGGAATGGAATCATCTTTTTATCTCATATAAGGAATATTCGATGAAAAATAAAATTGTGTACTCTTTTTTCGCGGCCAGTATTTTGGCTGTATCATCACTGCCTGCGTTGGCGAGTGATTCCGGTACCGTGAATTTCGCCGGTAAAATTGTTGCTGATACCTGTGTCGTTAACGTTGATGATTCCAACTCAACGGTATCAACCGTTACCTTTGCAGACACGTATCCGTCTGACTACGGCACAGATGGCAAAGTGGGCACCTCGAAAAATTTCAAAATCTCAGTGTCAGGCTGTGATCCCCTGGTCTCTAAACTGAACCTGAAATTTAGCGGTACCACGACGGATGCGGCGTATAAACGTCTGCAAAACGATCTGACGGGTGCCGGTAATGCGACCCATGTAGGGATTACCGTCACCAATAATAACGGTGGTAAAAGCGATGTGCTGTTTAACGGTTCTGTTCCTGACGGCACAACGGATGTCACGAACGACCCTGAGGGCACGGCTGCCTCTGTTTTTAACTATACCGCGAATGTCATCCAGGTCGGTGATACTGTGCCAACCGCAGGCCACTACTCGGCTTCCGCAACATTTGAAGTGATGTATCGCTAACTCTTTTCGGGGCAGTGTTAAATCGCTGCCCCTTTCGGATTTAAATATTATGAAAGCGTTATTAAAAGTATTATGCGGATGCATAGTCATTGGTTGCTGTTCAGCACAGGCCAGTATTGTATTAGGTGGCACCCGCGTTATTTATCCATCGAATAAATCTGAAGTACAGATTGCGTTAAAAAATAAAGATCCCCATACGCGTTATTTAGTGCAGAGTTGGGTCAGTAATCCAGACGATACCAAAGCGCCATTTGTTGTTACCCCTCCGGTTTACAAATTGCAGGAAAACCGCCAGACGCTTTTACATATTATTTATACGGGCGATAAAAATGCGCTTCCCAACGACCGGGAAACATTCTTTGTGGCGAACGTTAAGTCCGTTTCGGCGCTTGCGCCAGAATTGAAAGATAAAAATACATTGCAGTTTGCCATGAAGACGCGGCTTAAGCTGTTCTGGCGACCGTCGCAGTTAAAAGAAGCTGATGCGCTCCAGGCATGGGAAAAGATCGCTTTCCGCCGCCAGGGGACGCAGCTTATTGCGAAAAACCCTACGCCTTTCTATGTCTCCTTTGGCGAACTGGCCGTCGGGGGCAAAGCCGTGCCCGTTATTGAAACCAAATCCACCCCCGGCGCGGTGGCGATGATGGTTGCGCCTTACAGCGAACAGACCTTCACCTTGCCCGCAGGCGCAAAGGGTGCCGTTACATGGACAGCCATTAACGACCATGGTGCACAAACGCCGCAGAAGCAGCAGGCCCTATAACACATCATGTTGGTAGCGTATGTCTTCGTTCTCAAATTACAGGCCGATTCTGAAGGGGGTCGCGTTAGCCATGCTGGCGTTATTCCAGCCTGCAAATGCGGACGACGAATTCAACCTGCGCATCCTTGAGCTGGACACTCCGCTGGAAAATACCGCTACCCTTAAAAATTTCATCGGGAATAACAGCTTGCTGGCCGGAAGCTACCCGGTGACCATTATGTGGGGGCGGGACATCATCGATAAACGGACCGTGACCTTTGTACTGTCAGACGACAAGCAAAGGCTGCTGCCCGAACTGACCAAGGCCGACCTGCGTGATTTTGGCCTCAAGGTAGATACTCTGCCGGACATGAAAGATCTGGCTGATAGCGCCCGGGTAGAGGATATCTCGCATTTCATTGAAGGGGCGCAGTACGACTTTAATCAGGACGATCAAACCCTGAGTCTGGTGATCCCACAGATTTATCGCGACCAAACGGCGTCAGGGACGATCAACCCAAAATACTGGGACGACGGAGCATCAGCTGCCTGGGCCAGCTACCAGGTCAGTGGTTCGCAGCAGGAATCAGAGTCCGGTAAAAATACCTCCACCTGGCTGGGTCTGGATTCTGGCATTAACCTCGGCGCGTGGCGACTGCGTAATAACAGCACCTGGAGTGACACCGCTGGCTGGGATGCCATCAGTACCAGCCTGCAACGCGACATTAAAGCCTTACGAAGCCAGCTGGAGATTGGCCAGACTGCCACCAACGGCGAGTTATTTGATAGCGTTCAGATGACGGGCGTAAAGCTTGAAACCGATATCTCCATGTTGCCAACCAGTCAGCAGGGGTTTGCGCCTGTGGTTCGCGGTATTGCCAATAGCGATGCGAAGGTCACCATCAAACAAAATGGCTATACCCTCTACCAGACCAACGTCGCCCCCGGTCCGTTTGAAATTCATGACTTAAGTCAGGTGACGTCCGGTGCCGATCTCGAAGTGACCGTAGAAGAAGCGGATGGCAGTGAACACAGCTTTATTCAGGCCAGCGCCTCGGTACCCATTCTTCAGCGAGAAGGGGCGTTTAAATATTCCCTCGCAGCAGGAACGTTTCGCGGTAATGAAGGGGAGGAAGAACCTTCTTTTGCGCAAGGAACGGCGATTTATGGCCTGCCTTACGGCGTGACGGTCTACTCCGGTGCGCTGGGAGCATCCCTTTATCATGCGTTTCTGGCCGGCGTCGGCGCGGATTTGGGGCGCTTCGGCTCGGCATCGGTTGACGTGACCGCCGCCCACACCCTGTTTGACGATGGCCGCGATCCCACCAGCGGCTTGTCATGGCGCGCGCAGTATTCGAAAGACATTCCTGATACAGACACCACGGTCACGCTGGCGAGCTATCGCTATTCCACCGCCGGGTTTTATACCTTTCAGGAGGCTATCGACCAACGCGACAGCAACATTGACGACGGGATCTACACCTATCGACGGGTAAATAACCGTCGCAGCCGCATGCAGGTTAACCTCTCTCAGCGTCTGGGGGACTGGGGTTCCACCTATGTTAACGCTTATCAGCAAAACTACTGGGATATGAGCGGCAGCGAACGCAGCGTGAGCGCCGGGTTTAGCTCAAGCTGGCGCGATATAACCTGGTCTGTCAGCTACAACCTGACCCGCACCCCGGATGCCGACAACGACAGGCAGCTGGCGCTGATGGTCAACATCCCTTTCTCACGCTGGCTGCCAAATTCATGGGCAAGCTACAGCATGACGACCGCCAGCGGCGGGTATACCTCTCATCAGGCGGGTATTGGCGGAACAGCGCTGGAGGATAATAAGCTCAGCTACAACCTTCAGCAGAGCTATACCAGCAATAATGTCGGATACGGTGCCAGTCTTTCTGGGCGCTACAGAGGATCGGCTGGCGAGGTCGGGCTGGGTTACAGCTACGGCGGCAGCAACAGGCAGTGGAATTACAACGCGAAAGGCTCGCTGGTAGCCCATGAGCACGGGGTGACGCTCGGGCAGTCTGTGCGCGACGCCTTTGCCATCGTCCATATCAAAGACGGCAGCAACGTGAAAGTCCAGAACGGGCGCGGGATTTATACCGACGCTTTTGGCAATGCGATTGTCCCGACGCTGACGGCCTATCGCCATAATGGCATCACCGTAAACACAGAGGATCGCGACGATCTGGATATCGAGCTCGCGACACAGGATGTGGTGCCAACCAAAGGGGCGGCCATGATGGCGAATTTTGATGCGCGTGCAGGCCAGCGCGCGCTGGTCACGCTGATTTATCTCGGTAAACCCGTGCCGTTTGGGGCCATCGTCACGCTGGATAACACCTCCGCGATTGTCGGTGATGACGGGGAAGTCTGGCTAACCGGCCTGCAGGGGACTGTCGCGTTAAGCGTGCAGTGGGGAGAGGACGCCGGACAGCAGTGCAAAGGGACGTTGACCGTGCCTGCTGAGCGCGCGGCGAACATTTTAAAATCAACGGTGCATTGCCGTTAGGTGGGGAACGATGGGCAATGATTTATCACTCAGGCGTACGCTGATGAGCATAGGGTTGCTGGCTGCTGCGGGGGCGTTGTCGCCTGCGTATGCCAACACAACCTGTGTCGGCAACCAACTGGAGAATGGGGTACTCAATTTTCAACTTCCGGCCATTATCCGTGTAGATCCCGATCTCCCGGTGGGTTCCATTATCTATGAAGACAGTATTGAGAGCGGTCGGGTTGAGATGGAGTGCCAGAGCACCGGCAATAAATACAAAGGCTACGTTGCGTTAACCGACAGCGATGCGCGCAACGGGGTTATGGAGGGCGTTTATCAGACTAACGTTCCGGGCATCGGCATCCGTATGGCGCAAGCCCAGGACAGCACCGCGACCTTTACCTCTTCAGACATTATCACGCCGATGCATTTTGTCAGTTACGGTGGCAGCGGATGGAGCATCATTGATACCACCTTCCATGGCGCGCTTCAGCTGGTTGTCACGGGAGAGGTGAAAGAGGGGTATCTGGATACGTCAAGGCTGTCAGCAGAAGAGAAGTGGGGACAGGATGTGGTAGCGCAGATGCGCCTCTCCCCCGGCAGTGTGCAAATCGTAACGGCATCGCATACCTGCAATCTGGTGGATAAAAATATCTATGTCCCACTGAAAACGGTGAATGCCGGGGATTTTGATAATAACTATTCCGACATTCTCACTGATGAGCGTTTCAAAATCTCCCTGACCGAGTGCTCGGCGGATACCCGTGTGGACTTCCGGTTCACCAGTAGCGGTTCTACCGGGGTAACCAATGGTCACACCCTGAACATTGCCGATAGCGCCCAGGCCGCCTCGGGGATAGGTATCCAGATTCTGGATAAGAATAATACTCTGCTGACGTTCGACCAGGACTACACCGCCACCACCAGCACGGGCGATAAAGAGGCCGTGGATATTCCATTGAAAGCGCGGTACATCAAAACGGGTGATGTGAGACCTGGCAAAGTCGATGCCGTTGCGACATTTGATGTGTTCTACCGATAAATGCACCACACCCGCGCCAGCGGGTTAAGTGCGATCAATTTTCTAACCTCATTAACCCTCTCTTTTCATCTGGTTATTTCTTAAACCCTTAATTCTCGTAGGGCCGCTTACTGCTTGCTATGCCGCCAGCGTTTCGCATATTATTCTGCGGTCATAATAATAATTCTCGTTTACGTTATCATTCACTCTTTCATCAGAGAACCATCATGGCGCTTTCCAATACTGCTCAGCCAATAAATACGACGCTGCGTAAAATCGCAGTTGTTGTCGCCACAGCGGTTACCGGCATGTCTGCATATGCACAGGCGGCTGAAACCCCGAAAAAAGAAGACACCATCACCGTTACTGCCGCGCCGGCTGCACAGGAAAGTGCCTGGGGCCCTGCTGCGACGATTGCCGCAAGACAATCCGCTACCGGGACCAAAACGGATACCCCTATTCAAAAAGTTCCGCAGTCCATTTCAGTGGTCACTGCAGAAGAGATGGCGCTGCATCAGCCTAAATCCGTGAAAGAAGCCCTCAGCTATACCCCGGGCGTTGCGGTGGGCACGCGTGGTGCATCCAATACCTATGACTATCTGATCATCCGTGGTTTCGCTGCCGACGGCCAAAGCCAGAACAACTATCTGGATGGCCTGAAGATGCAGGGCAACTTCTATAACGACGCGGTGATCGACCCTTATATGCTGGAGCGCGCTGAAATCATGCGCGGTCCGGTTTCCGTTCTGTACGGAAAAAGCAGCCCTGGCGGCCTGCTGAACATGGTGAGCAAGCGCCCAACCACGGAGCAGCTGCGCGAGATCCAGTTCAAAATGGGCACCGACAACCTGTTCCAGACCGGCTTCGACTTCAGCGATGCGATCGATGACGACGGCGTTTACTCTTACCGTCTGACCGGCGTGGCGCGCTCCAACAATGCGCAGCAGGATGATAAAGGCGAGCAGCGTTACGCCATCGCGCCAGCGTTCTCCTGGCGTCCGGACGATAAAACCACCTTCACCTTCCTCTCTTACTTCCAGAACGAGCCGGAAACGGGCTACTACGGCTGGTTGCCAAAAGAGGGCACGGTTGATCCGCTGCCAAACGGCAGCCGTCTGCCGACCAATTTCAACGAAGGTGCGAAGAACAACACCTATTCCCGTAACCAGAAAATGGTGGGATATAGCTTCGATCACGCCTTCAACGATACCTTTACCGTGCGTCAGAACCTGCGTTATGCGCAGAATAAAACCTCGCAGAACAGCGTGTATGGCTACGGTATGTGCTCCGATCCGCTCTATTCAAGCAATCCGGCAACCAGCCCGTGTGCGAGCGTTCCACAGTCCCAGTGGGGTCATACGCTGACGCGTCAGTACGTCATTGATAATGAGAAGCTGGAAAACTTCTCTGTCGATACCCAACTGCAAAGCAAGTTCGCGACGGGTGCTGTCGATCATACCTTGCTGACCGGCGTTGATTTCATGCGTATGCGTAATGATATCGACTCCTGGTTCGGCTATGCCGGCTCCGTTGCGCCTTCGGATATCTACAACCTGGATCGCGGTGACTTCGATTTCGGTTCGCACCCTGGCCCATCCGGGGCTTATCAGGTGCTGAACAAGCAGAAGCAGACCGGGGTATACGCACAGGATCAGATCGAGTGGGATAAAGTTCTGGTGACGCTGGGCGGACGTTATGACTGGGCGAAACAGGATTCCCTGAATCGCGTTGCCGGCACGACGGATTCCCGTAACGACAAAGAGTTTACCTGGCGTGGCGGTGTTAACTACCTGTTCGATAACGGGGTAACGCCTTACTTCAGCTACAGCGAATCCTTTGAACCTTCTTCTCAGGCAGGTGAGGGCGGTAAGATCTTTGCACCGTCTAAAGGCAAACAGTACGAAGCGGGCGTGAAATACGTGCCAAGCGATCGTCCTGTCGTCGTGACCGGTGCGCTGTACCAGCTTACCAAATCTAACAACCTGATGGCCGATCCGGCGGGGGGCATTTTCTCCGTAGAAGGCGGCGAGATCCGTGCTCGCGGCGTCGAGCTTGAAGCGAAAGCGGCGTTGTCTGCCAGCGTGAACGTTGTCGGTTCTTACACCTACACCGACGCTGAATACACCACCGACACCAATTACAAAGGCAACACGCCGGCTCAGGTGCCAAAACACATGGCGTCAGTATGGGGCGATTACACCCTGTTTGACGGCGCGCTGTCCGGCCTGACCCTGGGAACAGGCGTACGTTACACCGGCTCCAGCAAAGGTGACCCGGCGAACAGCTTCACCGTGGGCAGCTACACCGTGGTGGATGCGCTGGTCCGTTACGATCTGGCCCGTGTTGGTCTGGCGGGTTCCAACGTGGCGCTGCACGTGAACAACCTGTTCGATCGTGAATACGTTGCCAGCTGCTTCAACACCTACGGTTGCTTCTGGGGTGCTGAACGTCAGGTTGTCGCGACTGCGACCTTCCGCTTCTAATCTCTCTTCGGGCACGGTTTTCCGTGCCCTTTTTATTAAAGTTGGCTGACATGCAGGACAATAAAACGCGCTCCGACACCACCTTTGCTCTCAACAACCTCTCCTTTCGCGTACCCGGGCGCACGCTGCTGCATCCGCTCTCTTTGACATTCCCTGCCGGGAAAGTGACGGGCCTGATTGGTCATAACGGCTCAGGCAAATCAACGTTGCTCAAAATGCTGGGGCGTCATCAGCCGCCGTCGGAAGGCGAGATCCTGCTGGACGGTCAACCGCTGGAGAGCTGGAGCAGTAAAGCCTTTGCCCGCAAGGTGGCGTATCTGCCGCAGCAGTTACCGCAGGCAGAAGGGATGACGGTGCGCGAGCTGGTGGCGATTGGGCGTTATCCGTGGCACGGTGCGCTCGGTCGTTTTGGTGTCGCCGACAGAGAGAAAGTGGACGAGGCGATTGCGCTGGTAGGCTTAAAGCCGCTGGCGCACCGTCTGGTGGATAGCCTGTCCGGCGGCGAACGCCAGCGGGCGTGGATTGCGATGCTGGTGGCGCAGGACAGCCGCTGCCTGCTGCTTGATGAACCGACCTCGGCGCTGGATATCGCCCACCAGGTTGACGTTCTTGCGCTGGTGCATCGCTTAAGCCAGCAGCGTGGCCTGACGGTGATCGCGGTGCTGCATGATATTAATATGGCCGCGCGCTACTGCGATTATCTGGTGGCGCTGCGTGGCGGAGAGATGATTGCCCAGGGCACACCTTCTGAACTGATGCGCAGCGACACGCTGGAGCACATTTACGGTATTCCAATGGGTATTTTGCCTCACCCTGCCGGGGCCGCACCGGTGAGCTTCGTCTACTGATGCAGGATCCCATCTCACTTAGCCGCCGCCGTCTGTTAACGGCGATGGCGCTCTCACCCCTGCTGTTCAACATGAACAGGGCTCAGGCGGCTGCGATCGATCCGCACCGCATCGTTGCCCTGGAGTGGCTGCCGGTCGAGCTGATGCTGGCGTTGGGCATCACGCCCTACGGTGTGGCCGATATTCCGAACTATACCCTGTGGGTGAACGAGCCAAAATTACCCGATTCGGTGATCGACATCGGTCTGCGCACCGAACCGAATCTTGAACTGCTCACGCAGATGAAACCATCATATCTGTTCTGGTCAGCGGGATATGGGCCGTCGGAAGAGACGCTGGCGCGTATCGCGCCTGGCCGGGGTTTTTCCTTTAGCGACGGGAAAAAACCGCTGACAATGGCGAAAAATTCCATTAACGAGATGGCGCAGTTCCTGAACCGCGAAGCGGCGGCGAAACGCCATCTTGACGAATTCGATGCCCTGATTGACTCCCTCAAACCGCGCTTTGCCCACCGTGGCGATCGGCCTTTGCTGATGGTCACGCTGCTGGACGCCCGTCATATGCTGGTCTTTGGTAAAAACTGCCTGTTCCAGGAAGTGCTCGACAGCTTTGGGATCCGCAATGCCTGGGAAGGGGAGATGACCTTCTGGGGCAGCACCACCGTGGGTATCGACCGTCTGGCGGCGTTTCGTGATGTTGACGTTCTGTGCTTCGACCATGGCAACGAGCGCGAGATGCAAACCCTGATGGCAACCCCGCTGTGGCAGGCGATGCCGTTTGTGCGCTCTCAACGTTTCCTGCGTGCGCCAGCGGTGTGGTTCTACGGTGCAACGCTGTCGGCCATGCATTTCGCCCGCGTGCTGGACACGGCGCTGGGAGGCAAAGCATGAGTTCACGTATTGCACGTTTTCCGGCCCTGCTGCTGACGCTGATTTTTATCGCGGCGCTAACGTTGACCGGGTTCAATCTGTCGACGGCTTTGCCCCGCAACCAGTGGGGCGCAGCCCTCGCCGCGCCGGATATCGATAACATTCAACAGATGCTGTTCCACTACAGCCTGCTGCCGCGCCTGGCGATTTCGCTGCTGGTGGGAGCCGGGCTGGGGCTTGTCGGCGTCTTGTTCCAGCAGGTGCTGCGTAACCCGCTGGCAGAACCGACGACGCTCGGCGTCGCGACGGGCGCGCAGCTTGGGATCACCATCACGACGCTTTGGGCGCTGCCTGGGGCGTTAACCACGCAGTTTGCCGCGCTTGCCGGAGCATGTGTGGTCGGCGCGCTGGTGTTCGGCGTCGCCTGGGGTAAACGTCTCTCGCCGGTCACCTTGATTCTGGCCGGTCTGGTAGTGAGCCTCTACTGCGGGGCGATTAACCAGCTGCTGGTTCTGTTCCATCACGATCAGCTGCAAAGCATGTTCCTGTGGAGTACCGGCACGCTCACGCAAACCGACTGGAGCGTGGTGCAGCGTCTGTGGCCGCAGCTGATCGGCGGTGTGGTGTTGACGCTGCTGCTTTTACGTCCGCTGACGCTGATGGGGCTGGATGATGGCGTCGCGCGTAATCTCGGGCTGGCGCTGTCGCTGGCACGTCTGGCCGCGCTGACCCTGGCGATTGTGCTCAGTGCGCTGCTGGTAAACGCGGTGGGCATCATCGGCTTTATCGGGCTATTTGCACCGCTGCTGGCGAAAATGCTCGGTGCGCGCCGTCTGCTGGCGCGCCTGATGCTGGCCCCGCTCATCGGGGCGCTGATCCTCTGGCTTTCCGATCAGCTTATCCTCTGGCTGGCGCGCGTG
Source organism: Enterobacter sp. 2VL (assembly GCF_005503595.1). Taxonomy (NCBI): domain Bacteria; kingdom Pseudomonadati; phylum Pseudomonadota; class Gammaproteobacteria; order Enterobacterales; family Enterobacteriaceae; genus Enterobacter; species Enterobacter sp. 2VL. The sequence continues at coordinate 51,795 of NZ_SCNE01000004.1, read as the reverse complement.
TGGATGGAAGTCTCGACCGGTTCGGTGACGGCGCTGATCGGCGCGCCGCTGCTGCTGTGGCTGCTGCCACGCCTGCGCAGCATCAGCGCACCGGCCATGGATGCCGGGGATAAAATACATGCAGAGCGGCAGTCGGTGCTGTGGTTTAGCCTGGCCGGGCTGGCGGTGCTGATTATCGCCGCCTTCGCGGCGCTTTCTCTGGGACGTGATGCGACAGGCTGGCACTGGGCGACGGGCGACCTGCTCCACGAACTGTTGCAATGGCGCTGGCCGCGGATCTTCTCCGCGCTGATTGCGGGTGTGATGCTGGCGGTTGCGGGCTGTATTATTCAGCGTCTGACCGGTAACCCGATGGCCAGCCCGGAAGTGCTGGGGATCAGCTCCGGCGCTGCGTTCGGTGTGGTGCTAATGCTGTTCCTCGTGCCGGGAGATGCCTTTGGCTGGCTGATGCCTGCCGGGAGTATCGGCGCGGCGGTGACGCTGCTGATCATTTTGATTGCCTCCGGTCGCGGCGGCTTCTCCCCGCACCGTATGCTGCTGGCCGGGATGGCGCTCAGTACGGCGTTTACGATGCTGCTGATGATGTTACAGGCCAGCGGTGATCCACGTATGGCGCAGATCCTGACCTGGATCGCCGGCTCTACCTATGGAGCCACCGGCAGCCAGGTGATTCACACCGGGATCGTGATGATCGTGCTGTTGGCCATTGTGCCGCTGTGTCGACGCTGGATGACTATCCTGCCGCTTGGCGGTGAAACCGCGCGTGCGGTGGGGATGGCGCTGACGCCAACGCGGGTGGGACTGCTGCTGCTGGCGGCATGTCTGACGGCCACGGCGACCATGACCATCGGCCCGCTGAGCTTTGTGGGGTTAATGGCGCCGCATATCGCCAGAATGATGGGGTTCCGCCGGACGATGCCACACATCGTCATGTCTGCCCTGACGGGCGGCGTGATGCTGGTCTTTGCTGACTGGTGCGGAAGAATGGTGCTGTTCCCGTATCAGATCCCAGCCGGGCTGCTGTCGACCTTTATCGGTGCGCCGTACTTTATTTATCTGCTGAGAAAGCAGAGTCGGTAGGATGTATTTCACCCTCTCCCTGCGGGAGAGGGTGTTTACCTACCTTCTCCCTCTCCCTGTGGGAGAGGGCCGGGGTGAGGGCATCAGGCCGCACATCATTACAGCTTCGCAAACACCTTACGCGCTGCGTCGATGGTCTTATTGATATCGTCTTTGCTGTGCGCCACGGACATAAAGCCCGCCTCAAACGCTGACGGTGCCAGATACACGCCTTCTTCCAGCATCAGGTGGAAGAAGCGCTTGAAGCGTTCCACGTCGCACTTCACCACGTCCTGATAGCAGGTCACGGTTTTCGCCTCGGTGAAGAAGATCCCGAACATGCCGCCAACGTGGTTCACCACCAGCGGAATACCCGCTTCTTCAGCCGCCTCCAGCAGGCCGTCGGCAAGCTGGGTGGTCAGGTCGGTGAGGGTGTTATGAATACCCGGCTGCGCGACCTCGGTCAGACAGGCAAAGCCCGCCGCCATGGCAATCGGGTTACCGGAGAGCGTTCCCGCCTGGTACACCGGGCCGGTTGGCGCGAGCGCTTCCATCACCTCTTTGCGCCCGCCAAACGCACCTACCGGCATACCGCCGCCGATGATTTTGCCAAGGCAGGTCAGATCCGGGACGACGTCGTAGTAAGACTGCGCGCCCGCCAGCGCCACGCGGAAGCCGGTCATCACTTCATCGATAATCAGCAGCGCGCCAAATTCGTCGCACAGGGCGCGCAGGCCCGGCAGGAACTCGGGCTGAGGCGGAATACAGTTCATGTTGCCCGCGACCGGTTCAACGATAATGCAGGCGATCTCCTGTGGATACTGCTCGAACGCTTCGCGAACGGTGTTGAGATCGTTATAGGTGCAGGTCAGGGTGTGCTTAGCGAAGTCCGCAGGTACGCCCGGAGAGTTTGGCTGGCCGAGGGTCAGCGCGCCGGAGCCGGCTTTTACCAGCAGGCAGTCCGCGTGGCCGTGGTAGCAGCCTTCAAATTTGATGATCTTGTCGCGGCCGGTAAACCCGCGCGCCAGACGGATCGCGCTCATGGTCGCTTCCGTGCCCGAGTTCACCATGCGCACCATGTCCATCGTCGGCACCAGTTCGGTCACCAGCGCCGCCATTTTGACTTCCATCTCGGTTGGCGCGCCGAAGCTCAGACCGCGCTGGGCCGCTTCAATCACCGCGTTGCGGATAGCCGAGTGGTTATGCCCCAGCACCATCGGACCCCAGGAACCGACATAATCGATATAGGCTTTGCCATCGACATCAAACAGGTACGCGCCGTCAGCGCGTTCAATAAACAGCGGCGTTCCACCTACGCCGGTAAAGGCGCGAACCGGCGAGTTCACGCCGCCTGGAATAAGCTCGCGGGCTGCACTGTAGAGGTTTTCTGACTTGCTCATGGCGTGGTTCCTGGTTCGTATAAAATGATTAAGCACACTATTCTAAGTGATCCGCGGAGGGTTATGAAATGTTTGCCCTAATAACGCCTAAACAATTGTTAAGGATTATTCAGAGGACGATGGCGCAGTCTCTGATAAAATCCTTGCGGCAATTTGTATGACGATAAAAGAACCGGACATGAAATCAGACTCTCCTTCTTTTGAAGAACAACAGTTTACGCGTGCGCAGCGACGCATCAGCATTCGTCGATTGCTTAACCGCGATAAGACTCCGCTGGCTATTTTGCTGGCCGCCGCCGTGGTAGGCACCGTTGCGGGGCTGCTGGGCGTGGCGTTCGAAAGGGCGGTCAATAGCGTCCTCAACTGGCGTATCGGCACCATCGCCGGGTATGCGGATCGCGAGTGGCTGGTCTGGGTATGGGCGTTTGGCCTGTCGGCACTGCTGGCGATGGTGGGGTATTTTCTGGTGCGCAAATTCGCGCCGGAGGCGGGCGGATCCGGTATCCCGGAAATTGAGGGGGCGCTCGAAGAGATGCGTCCGGTGCGCTGGTGGCGCGTAATCCCGGTGAAATTCATCGGCGGCATGGGCACGCTCGGGGCGGGCATGGTTCTCGGCAGGGAAGGGCCGACGGTGCAGCTCGGGGGTAACGTCGGGCGCATGATCGGCGATCTGTTCCGCATGCGCAGCGCCGAGGCGCGTCATACGCTTCTGGCAACCGGTGCGGCGGCGGGGCTTTCCGCGGCGTTTAATGCGCCGCTGGCGGGCATCCTGTTTATTATTGAGGAGATGCGCGCCCAGTTTCGCTATAACCTGATTTCGATTAAAGCGGTGTTCACCGGCGTAATCATGTCGAGCATTGTCTTTCGGATTTTCAATGGCGAAGGAGCCGTCATTGAAGTCGGTAAGTTGACCAATGCGCCGGTCAATACTCTGTGGCTTTACCTGGTGCTCGGGATGATTTTTGGCGTCGTCGGCCCGCTTTTCAACACGCTTATTTTGCGCGCGCAGGATATGTTCCAGCGCATTCACGGCGGCAATACGACCAAATGGGTGCTGGTAGGCGGACTGCTGGGTGGGGCCTGCGGCATCCTTGGGTTTATCGAGCCGAATGCGGTTGGCGGCGGGTTCGGGCTGATCCCCATCGCGGTGGCGGGAAATTTCAGCGTTGGGCTGCTGTTGTTTATGTTTATCTCGCGCGTTATTACCACGGTGCTGTGCTTTTCCTCCGGCGCGCCAGGCGGCATTTTCGCCCCCATGCTGGCGCTTGGCACGCTGCTGGGTACCGCGTTTGGCATGGCGGCGGCCTCGGGTTTTCCGGCGTATCATCTCGAGGCAGGGACCTTTGCGGTGGCGGGAATGGGGGCGCTGCTGGCGGCCTCGCTTCGCGCCCCGTTGACCGGGATCGTGCTGGTTCTTGAGATGACCGACAATTATCAGCTCATTTTGCCAATGATCATTACCTGCCTCGGCGCGACACTATTAGCCCAATTCCTCGGTGGAAAACCGCTATACTCCACCATTCTTGCCCGTACCCTGGCGAAACAGGAGGCTGAACAGGCCTCGACGCAGAATACTTGAATGAATTACCAGGGTATTAGATAATGAACAAAAGAATTGGGTGATTTTTACCCAATCGCAGTAAGCAGTATTCATGGGAGCATAAGATGAGTGATGACGTAGCGCTGCCGCTGCAATTTACCGAAGCAGCAGCCAACAAAGTGAAAACCCTGATTGCCGACGAAGACAATCCGGATCTGAAACTGCGTGTCTATATTACGGGCGGCGGCTGTAGCGGCTTCCAGTACGGTTTTACCTTTGACGACCAGGTGAACGATGGTGATATGACTATCGAGAAGCAGGGCGTCGCGCTGGTGGTTGACCCGATGAGCCTGCAATATCTGGTGGGCGGTGCGGTTGACTACACCGAAGGTCTGGAAGGTTCGCGTTTTGTGGTGACCAACCCAAATGCGACAAGCACCTGCGGGTGTGGTTCTTCGTTCAGCATCTAAAGCTGAATGCACATACAGGCCCGGTTAGCGTAGCGCCACCGGGCTTATCAACGACAGTTATCTAGCATTTTCATCCAGCGCAAACGTCGGCAGTTTCAGGTGCCAGCGTATCGCCGCTAAACGTATCACCAGCGTCACCACCATTCCCAGCATCGCCGCATTTTCCAGCGGAACGGCAAAGGTGTAATACGCCGTCGCATGAACGATCCCGCCGATAATACAGGCCGTCGCGTAGATTTCCGTTCGCAGGATCATCGGGACTTCACGCGCCAGAATATCGCGAATGATGCCGCCGCCTACGCCGGTTAACACCCCCATACAGATCGCCACCATCGGGCCGGTTCCGGCAAGAAATGCTTTGTTTACGCCGATGCCCACAAACACGGCCAGGCCGACGGCATCCAGCACCGGAAGCACCCATTTGGGTAGCCTGCGGGGCTGTCGCACCAGGACAATGGTTAACAGACAGGTGACCATCGCCACCACCATATCGGTTGGGTCTTTGACCCAAAATACCGGACCGTTGGCCAGCGCCATGTCGCGGATCGTCCCACCGCCAACCGCCGTGACCACGCCCAGGACTAATACGCCAAACGGATCCATGCGCAGTTTCCCGGCGAGTAACACGCCGGAGATAGCAAAAACGGCTGTGCCAAGTATATCCAGCCAATACACGAGCATCCTGAAATCCTCGAAAGGGGGCCTGTAACGATGTTAATGGCTCTCTGCCAGCGCGGCACAGAGTTGTTTTGCGGCGAGGATAATACGCGGGCTGGCGCGTTCAAACCAGTCGCTGTTTAGGGCGATTACCGGAATTTTGAGCTGGCGTTGCCAGAATTGTTCTATTTTAGGAATCTCACTCGCATTTCCGACCACCACAATTGCCTGCGGCTGCCGGGCGAGTACCTGTTCCCGACTGACCTGCGGCCACGGCACGCGGCTTGCGGCAAAGATATTTTCGCCACCGCAGAGTTCAAGCACCTGGTTCTGGATGGAGCCTTTGCCAGTGGTGAACAGCGGCTGGCTGCCAAACTGCAGGAAGACCCGTTTTTTGGCGGGAGTATCATATCTGGCTTTCAGCGCCGCATAGTCGCTGAGCATCTGCTGTGCAGCCTGTTCGGCTTTTTTCGGCGTAGGGCTAAAAGGGGCGAGGGCGCGCAGCGCCTGGGCAACTTGCTCGACGCTCACTGCATCTACCCACATCACCTTGATCCCAAGCGACGCAAGCTGGTTAACCTGACGTTCGGCATTGCCGCCGCGCCAGGCCAGCACCAGGTCCGGCTTTAGCGCCACAATGCGCTCCAGATTCATTCCCTGCCAGGTGGCGACCTGTTCGATGCCTACGGCCTGCTCTGGGTAATCTGAAAAGCTGCTGACGCCGACGGGGACGATCCCGGCCGCGAAGGCCAGTTCGGTATTTGCCGGCGAGAGGGTAATGACGCGCGGCGCAGCGAGCAGCCAGGCCGGGGCGAGCAGAAGCAGGGCGCTCAGCGCCCTTACGATCCCTTTACCCACGAGCCAGTTTCTGCACCAGGGTTTCCACCATCACGGTGGACTGTTTTGCCGCAACGGCCAGGAACTCGTCGAAGCTCAGGTGCGACTGCTGGTCGGCCACGTCAGAGATGGCGCGAACCACCACGAACGGCACGCTGAAGTTATGGCAAACGTGGGCGATAGCGGTGGCTTCCATCTCAACGGCCACGGCCTGCGGGAAGTTATGGCGAATTTTCGCCAGGCCTACAGAACCGTTGATAAAGGCATCACCGCTGACGATCAGCCCGCGAACCGCGTTGAGGTTCAGCTCAGCAATGCAGTTTTCCGCGGCGGCAACCAGTTTATCGTCGGCTTTAAAGCCTGCCGGGCAGCCCGGAAGCTGGCCGTACTCGTAGCCAAAGGCCGTCACGTCCGCATCGTGATAACGCGCTTCGTCAGACACGACGATATCACCCACTTTCAGCGTCGGTGCCAGACCGCCCGCAGAACCGGTATTAATGATGAGGTCCGGTTTGCAGCGTTCGAGCAGCAGCGTGGCGCCCAGCGCCGCAGCCACTTTACCGATGCCTGATTTCAGCAGAGCAACGTCAACGCCGTTCAGCTGGCCGGTATAAATCTCACAGCCACCCAGCGAAAGGGTCTGACGGTTCTCGATTTTGTCACGCAGCAGCGTAACTTCTTCTTCCATTGCACCAATAATGCCGATTTTCATAGATTTACTCGCGATGTGCCTTGTTAAGGGGCATAGTCTATCATGCGGTTAAGAGGAAACGCATTCTCACGCGGGGGAGCACATGTCACCAATCGATTTTCGAACCAAAATTAACTGGCACCGTCGTTTCCGTTCGCCGCAGGGCGAAAAGAGCGAACATGAGATTTTGCGCATCTTCGAAAGCGACCGTGGGCGCATCATTAACTCTCCGGCGATCCGCCGTCTGCAGCAAAAAACGCAGGTGTTCCCGCTGGAACGTAACGCGGCGGTGCGCACGCGCCTGACGCACTCTATGGAAGTTCAGCAGGTGGGGCGTTACATCGCCAAAGAAATTTTGAGCCGCCTCAAAGAGCAGCGGCTGCTGGAGACCTATCACCTTGACGAGCTGACCGGGCCTTTCGAAAGCATCGTCGAGATGGCCTGCCTGATGCACGATATCGGCAATCCGCCGTTTGGTCATTTCGGCGAGGCGGCCATCAATGACTGGTTTAAACAGCGACTTTTCCCCACGGACGCGAGCAGCCAGCCGCTCAGCGACGACCGCTGCGTGGTGCGAGATTTACGCCTTCGCGAAGGGGAAGAGGGGCTAAACGATCTGCGGCGCAAGGTGCGTCAGGATCTGTGTCATTTCGAAGGGAATGCTCAGGGCATTCGTCTGGTGCACACCCTGATGCGCATGAACCTGACGTGGGCACAGGTGGGCTGCATCCTCAAATATACGCGCCCGGCCTGGTGGATGGGGGAAACGCCCGCCACCCACAGCTATCTGATGAAGAAACCGGGGTATTATTTATCCGAAGAAGAGTATATAGCGCGGCTGCGTAATGCGTTGTCATTGACCCCGAACGGGCGCTTTCCATTGACGTGGATTATGGAGGCTGCCGACGACATCTCCTATTGTGTGGCCGACCTTGAAGACGCCGTAGAGAAAAGAATATTTAGCGTCGAAGAACTTTATCAGCATCTTTATGACGCCTGGGGTAAACATGAAAAAGGGTCTTTGTTTGCGCAGGTCGTAGAAAATGCCTGGGAGAAATCGCGTGCGAATACGCTGAGCCGCAGCACGGAAGATCAGTTCTTTATGTATTTGCGGGTCAATACATTAAATAAACTGGTGCCGTATGCCGCCTCGCGTTTTATTGATAACCTGCCGATGGTCTACAGCGGCGAATTTAATCACGCGTTGCTGGAAGATGACAGCAGCTATAGCCAACTGCTTGAGCTCTATAAAAATGTCGCGGTGCGCCACGTTTTCAGCCACCCGGACGTGGAGCAACTGGAGCTGCAGGGATACCGGGTGATCAGCGGTTTGCTCGACATTTATCAACCCCTGCTGCAATTATCCGTCGATGAATTTAGCGAGCTGGTGGAAAACGAGCGCGTGCGGCGAATTCCGATTGAATCCCGGCTGTATCAAAAACTGTCGACCCGCCATCGTCTGGCCTATGTCGAAGCCATCAGTAAACTGGACAGGAACGCTGCTCAATGGCCGGTGATGGAATATTATTATCGCTGCCGCCTTATTCAGGACTATATCAGCGGCATGACAGATTTGTATGCCTGGGATGAATACCGCAAGCTGATGGCGGTTGAATAAGCCAGGAGTTTTGTAAAGACGACCAATAAATTTTTACTTTTTCCATAAACTTAATCCCGGAACTAAGCGGTATAAAACGAATCTGAGTTACACAGCAATTTTGCGTTATCTGTAAATTGAGATTGAGAAACATGAAAAAAACCACGTTAGCAATGAGTGCACTGGCTCTGAGTTTAGGTTTAGCGCTGTCTCCTCTGTCTGCTACTGCAGCCGAGACCGCGTCTTCGGCAGCAACCGCGCAGCAGATGCCAAGCCTGGCACCGATGCTCGAGAAGGTGATGCCATCGGTGGTGAGTATCAACGTTGAGGGCAGCACCACCGTCAATACGCCGCGCATGCCGCGTAACTTCCAGCAGTTCTTTGGTGATAACTCACCGTTCTGCCAGGACGGTTCGCCATTCCAGAGCTCCCCATTCTGTCAGGGCGGTGGCCCAGGGGATGACGGTCAGGGCGGTGGCGGCCAGCAGCAGAAATTCATGGCGCTCGGTTCGGGCGTTATTATTGACGCCGCGAAAGGCTATGTCGTGACCAACAACCACGTTGTTGATAACGCCAGCACCATCAAAGTGCAGTTGAGCGATGGCCGTAAGTTCGACGCCAAAGTCGTCGGCAAAGATCCGCGCTCGGATATCGCGCTGATCCAGATTCAGGATCCGAAAAACCTGACGGCGATTAAGCTTGCTGACTCTGATGCCCTGCGCGTCGGTGACTACACGGTCGCTATCGGTAACCCGTTTGGTCTGGGTGAAACCGTGACCTCCGGTATCGTTTCTGCGCTGGGCCGTAGCGGCCTTAACGCGGAAAACTACGAAAACTTCATTCAGACGGATGCGGCCATCAACCGTGGTAACTCCGGCGGTGCGCTGGTGAACCTGAACGGCGAGCTGATTGGTATCAACACCGCGATCCTCGCCCCGGACGGCGGCAACATCGGGATCGGCTTTGCTATCCCAAGCAATATGGTGAAAAACCTGACCGCGCAGATGGTGCAGTATGGCCAGGTGAAACGCGGTGAGCTGGGGATTATGGGCACCGAGCTGAACTCCGAACTGGCGAAAGCCATGAAAGTTGACGCTCAGCGCGGCGCATTCGTAAGCCAGGTCATGGCGAACTCGTCTGCGGCGAAAGCGGGCATCAAAGCGGGTGATGTGATCACTTCCCTGAACGGTAAGCCGATCAGCAGCTTTGCCGCTCTGCGCGCCGAAGTGGGTTCCATGCCTATCGGCAGCAAAGTGACCCTTGGCCTGCTGCGTGACGGTAAGCCGGTTAACGTGAGCCTTGAGCTGCAGCAGAGCAGCCAGAATCAGGTAGATTCCAGCACCATCTTCAGCGGTATCGAAGGGGCTGAGATGAGCAACAAAGGCCAGGATAAAGGCGTGGTGGTGAATAACGTGAAGGCGAATTCACCGGCTGCCCGTATCGGCCTGAAAAAAGGCGATGTCATCATGGGTGCTAACCAGCAGCCGGTGAAAAACATTGCTGAACTGCGCAAAATTCTCGACAGCAAACCTTCCGTGCTGGCGCTGAATATTCAGCGTGGTGATACCTCTATCTATCTGCTGATGCAGTAATTCCCTCAAGCCCCTGCACACTGCGTGCAGGGGCTTTTCACTTTTCTGTGACCCTTTCCACAAGTCCATACTTCTCTCCCTGAGTTTGTGCATCTGCACAATGCAGCGCTGTCGGTACTCCCCTATGCTTGAGCTCTGCTCACAGGAGGGTTACATGGCTGGCTGGCATCTCGATACCAAAATGGCGCAGGATATCGTGGCGCGCACCATGCGCATCATTGATACCAATATCAACGTAATGGATGCCCGCGGGCGCATTATTGGCAGCGGCGACCGTGAGCGGATTGGTGAATTGCACGAAGGGGCGCTGCTGGTGCTCTCCCAGGGCCGCGTGGTGGATATCGACGATGCGGTGGCGAAACACCTGCACGGCGTGCGCCAGGGGATCAACCTGCCGCTGCGTCTCGAAGGCGAAATCGTTGGCGTGATCGGCCTGACCGGCGAACCTGAATCGCTGCGTAAATACGGCGAACTGGTGTGCATGACCGCTGAGATGATGCTGGAGCAGTCGCGCCTGATGCACCTGCTGGCGCAGGACAGCCGCCTGCGTGAAGAGCTGGTCATGAACCTGATTCAGGCGGAGGTGCACACCCCGGCGCTGAGCGAGTGGGCACAGCGGCTGGGTATCGATCTTAATCAGCCGCGCGTGGTAGCGGTTATTGAAGTTGACAGCGGCCAGCTTGGCGTGGACAGCGCGATGGCGGAGCTGCAACAGCTGCAAAATGCCCTGGCGACGCCGGAGCGCAATAACCTGGTGGCGATCGTCTCCCTGACCGAAATGGTGGTGCTGAAGCCCGCGCTGAATGCCTTTGGCCGCTGGGATGCGGAAGACCACCGCCGCCGCGTGGATCAGCTGATTGCGCGCATGAAAGAGAACGGTCAGCTGCGTTTTCGCGTGGCGTTGGGAAATTACTTCACAGGACCAGGAAGCATTGCCCGATCGTGGCGCACCGCGCGTACCACCATGATGGTGGGGAAGCAGCGCATGCCGGAGAGCCGGAGTTATTTCTATCAGGATCTGATGCTGCCGGTGCTGCTCGACAGCCTGCGCGGCGGCTGGCAGGCCAACGAGCTGGCGCGCCCGCTGGTGCGTCTGAAAGCGATGGATAATAACGGCCTGCTGCGCCGGACGTTGCAGGCGTGGTTCCGCCATAACGTGCAGCCCCTGGCGACGTCAAAAGCGCTGTTTATTCATCGTAATACGCTGGAGTATCGGCTTAATCGAATTTCGGAGCTGACGGGGTTGGATCTGGGGAATTTCGACGACCGGCTGCTGCTGTACGTGGCGCTTCAGCTGGATGAGCAGAGATGATGCTGTGTGCGGTTTTCACCCTCTCCCTGTGGGAGAGGGCCGGGGTGAGGGCATCGGGCCGCACCGTTACTTATTGCGCGTAAGCTTCTCAAGATCCGCTTCAATCTCGCTGATCTTATGGGTGACAACGCTTTCCAGATGACGGAGGTCATCCAGGATCTTACGTTTGAGATCGACTTCAGTACGATCGCGCTGGCAGATCTGATCAAGTTCATCGATCACGTAGCGCAGGTTAGGGCTGATTTCCTGAACTTCTTTGTACCCCTGGCCGATCCCGTCGGCTACAACGGTCTTACGCTGGCGCGGGTATTTAAACTTCACGCTTTTGGCGAAAAACTCTCCTTTGTCCTTGTGAAAATAGATTTTCAAAATATCGTTGTTGGCTTCCTGGCGAAGGCTGTAACGATCAATTTCATCAGGATTGGTAATGCCCAGACTTTTCAGATTGTCGTACATAGCGGTACCCTTTATCTCAACATAACCTTTGAATAATTAACGAAAAAATCCCTTTTTGCCACTCTCCGATTCAAAATTCGCGGAGTCGATCCTGATTGCTTCCCGACTGCACGTAAAAGAGCAGGCCAGAAACGGGCGCATCTTTGAAAATCCATACTCAGTATTCGCCTGCCTGCGCTCAGGGAGGGAACAGTAATCTAACTCGTTTATTGTAGTTTTTGGCTACCTCGTCAAGAGGAAATCAATATGAGAGTGAAATTGCTACCGTAGCCGCCATCAGAAATTGTCGGTAAATAAGCAGTCGCAATGAAAAAAGGTGTTCAGGGGATCGGTGGCTATCAGGGCCCGGCAGGGGGTTGGGGCGCGGTAAAAGCCGTCGCGGCGTCGGTGTTTTCACAGCGTGCCGTGGCCCGCGATATTATCGCCATGTTTAAGATGAACCAGGTCTCGGGCTTTGATTGTCCGGGGTGCGCATGGCCTGACCCAGGCCATCGGGCATCCATGGAGCTGTGTGAAAACGGTGTGAAGGCCGTTTCCTGGGAGACCACCAGCAAGAAAGCCTCGCCTGCGTTTTTTAGCCGCCATCCGGTTTCTGCCCTCTGGCATTACAGCGACTATGAACTGGAAAACGTGGGGCGTCTGACCCATCCCATGAAGTATGACGCCGCGACGGACTGCTGGCAGGCGGTGGAATGGGACGTGGCGTTCCGGGAAATCGGCGAGCGCCTTGGCAGCTACGCTTCCCCGGAACAGGTAGAGTTTTATACCTCCGGGCGTACCTCTAACGAGGCGGCGTTCCTGTACCAGCTTTTTGCGCGCGAATACGGCAGCACTAACTTCCCGGATTGTTCCAACATGTGCCACGGCCCCACCAGCGCAGGCCTGACGCGCTCGATTGGCCTGGGAAAAGGGACGGTGGAACTGGACGACTTTGAGCACTGCGATCTGGTGATCTGCATCGGGCACAACCCCGGGACCAACCATCCGAGAATGCTGACTACCCTGCGGGAGGTGGCTAAACGCGGCGCCAAAATTATCTCGATTAATCCGCTGACTGAGCGGGGACTTGAGCGTTTCAGTTTCCCGCAAAGCCCGAAAGAGATGCTTACCGGGCAGGTAACGACGCTGAGCCATCGTTATTACCAGGTCAAAATGGGGGGCGATGCGGCGCTGCTCAAAGGGATAATGAAAGCCCTCATTGAGAGGGATGAAGCCCGGGCCTTGCTTAACCAGTCGCCCTGCCTTGACCATGCGTTTATCGCAGAACATACCGACGGCTATCCGGCGTTGTATCAGGATTTGCGACAGTGCAAATGGGCTGAACTGGAGCAGGCAAGCGGGCTGACGCGCAGCCAGATGGAAGACCTGGCGGAAAGCTACAACAAGTCGCGCGCGACGATCGTCTGCTACGGGCTTGGGATCACCCAGCATAAAAACGGCACGGAAAACGTCCAGCAGCTCGTTAACCTTTTGCTGCTCAAGGGCAACATAGGTAAACCCGGCGCGGGGATCTGCCCGCTGCGCGGTCACTCTAACGTGCAGGGTGACCGGTCGGTCGGGATCAACGAAGCCGCGCCGGAAGCGTTCCTGCAGCGTCTGGAAGAGCATTTTTCCATTCAGGTTTCGCGTAAGCACGGGCGTTCCAGCGTGGAGAGTATCCGGGCGATCGAGCGTGGCGATGCCAAAGCGCTTATCTGCATGGGCGGCAACCTGGCGGTGGCCATGCCGGAACCACAGCGCACCTTTGCGGCAATGAAAAAGCTGGATATGCAGGTCCACATAGCCACAAAGCTTAACCGCTCGCACCTGCTGCTGGCGAAGCATAACTACCTGTTACCTGCGCTGGGCAGAACCGAGCGTGATATGCAGGCGACGGGCATCCAGTCCGTGACCGTCGAAGATTCTATGTCGATGGTCCATGCTTCATGCGGCGGGTTAAAGCCGGCCTCGCGCGCGTTAAAGTCAGAGCCTGCTATCGTCGCCGGAATGGCACGCGCCACGCTGCCGAACTCCCCGGTGAACTGGGAGGCGATGTGCGGGAACTATGCGCTGATCCGCGAGGCCATTGAGGCCGTTATCCCGGCGTTTGCCGATTACAACGCGCGTATTGCCCGGCCCGGCGGTTTTCGTATGGACACGCCAGCGTCACGTCGGGAGTGGCACACGCCGAATGGCAAAGCAAACTTTGTTGTCGGGCGTCATGTCTGTGCTGAGCATCCGCATCGGCCTGACGATACGCTGATCCTGGCGACGCTGCGCAGCCACGATCAGTACAACACCACGATCTACGGGCTGAACGATAGGTATCGCGGGATCACCGGTCGCCGTGATGTCGTCTTCCTGAGCAAGGTCGAAGCTACGGCGCGCGGGCTGGTGGAGGGCGATGTCGTCAACGTTCAGGCGCTAAATGAAGAGGGTTTGCCAGCAGAAGGGCGCGAAATGCGGGGGCTGACGGTGGTGATCTACAACATGGCAGCCGGATCGATAGGGGCGTATCTGCCGGAGGCGAATGTCCTGCTGTCGCTGGAGGCGGTCGATAAGGAAAGCCTGACGCCAGCCTATAAAAGCGTGCCGGTCGTTATCGCGAAAGCCCGGTAAAACAAAACCCGCCAGAAGGCGGGTTTTTTACGTCTGGCGTATTGTCGAACGGATTAATCGATGGTGCGCAGCAGTTCGTTGATGCCCACTTTACCGCGCGTTTTCGCGTCCACTTTCTTCACGATAACCGCACAGTACAGGCTGTATTTGCCATCTTTTGACGGCAGGTTGCCGGAAACCACCACGGAGCCAGCCGGTACGCGGCCATAATGCACTTCGCCGGTTTCACGATCGTAAATACGGGTGCTCTGACCGATGTACACGCCCATGGAGATCACGGAGCCTTCTTCAACGATCACGCCTTCAACCACTTCAGAGCGTGCGCCGATGAAGCAGTTGTCTTCGATGATGGTTGGGTTAGCCTGCAGCGGCTCCAGAACGCCACCGATGCCGACGCCGCCGGAAAGGTGAACGTTTTTACCGATCTGCGCGCAAGAACCCACGGTCGCCCAGGTGTCCACCATGGTGCCTTCGTCAACGTAAGCACCGATGTTCACGTAGGAGGGCATCAGCACGGTATTGCGTGCGATGAACGCGCCCTGACGCACGGCCGCAGGTGGCACCACGCGGAAACCTTCTTTCTGGAAACGCGCTTCGTCGTAGTCCGCGAATTTCATGGGCACTTTGTCGAAGTAGCGGCTTTCTGCTCCGTCGATAACCTGGTTATCGTTGATACGGAAAGAGAGCAGCACGGCCTTCTTCAGCCATTGATGAGTCACCCACTGACCGTCAATTTTCTCTGCGACACGCAGTGCGCCGGAATCCAGCAGAGAAATCACCTGGTTTACGGCTTCACGGGTAACGGTATCCACATTTGCCGGAGTGATCTCGGCGCGACGCTCAAAGGCGGACTCAATAACGTTCTGTAACTGCTGCATTGTTTACTCTTTCCATTTCACTAAAAAACACGTCACCCTTTATCGTTTGGATTGAGGGCCGCTGTCAACCGTTGTTGTACTTCAAGTTGCAGCTCATTATTAAGGGCACGCCGGTCGGCGGTGGCGATTATAAATAAATCTTCTACTCGCTCGCCAATGGTTGTAATTCGGGCGCCATGGAGCGAAATTCCCAGATCGGCAAAAACCTGGCCGACCCGGGCGAGCAGCCCTGGCTGATCGAGCGCAATGAGTTCGAGGAACGATTTGCGGTCGGTATGTGTCGGCAGGAAATTGACCTCGGTATCGACGTTAAAAGGTCGCAGTTTGGCCGGTTGCCTGCGCGGCTGCGGTGGCTGCCAGCTGCGCTGGGTGATCGCCTGTTCAAGCCCAAAGCGTATCGCTTCATGCCTGTCCGACGACAGCGGGCTGCCGTCCGGCTCCAGTACGATAAAGGTATCCATCGCCATGCCGTCGCGGGTGGTGAAAATCTGTGCGTCGTGAACGCTCAGGTTTCGCCTGTCCAGTTCGGCGCAAACGGCGGCAAACAGATATGGCCGGTCAGGGCTCCAGATGAAGATCTCCGTCCCGCCGCGCGTTGCCTGCGGGCTGAGCAGGATCATCGGCTCTGACAAATTATGTTTAAGCAGGTGCCGCGCATGCCAGGCGAGCTGGTTTGGGCTGTGGCGCACAAAGTAGTTGGCGCGACAGCGCGCCCAAATCTGATGCAGCGCCTCTTCGTTAATATTTTCCATACGCAGCAACGCCAGCGCCTGAACCTGATGATGGCGCACGCGCTCGCGCATGTCCGGCGTGTTTTGCATCCCGCGGCGCAGCTGTTTTTCCGTGGCGAAATAGAGCTCGCGCAGCAGGCTCTGCTTCCAGCTGTTCCACAGCGTTTCGTTGGTGGCGCAGATATCAGCCACGGTCAGGCACACCAGATAGCGCAGCCTGTTCTCCGTCTGGACCGCTTCGGCGAACTGCTTAATGACTTCAGGATCCTGAATGTCACGACGCTGAGCGGTAACGGACATCAGCAGATGATGACGCACCAGCCAGGCGACGAGCTGCGTCTCGCGGGAGTTCAGCCCGTGCAGCTCGGCAAATTTGAGAATGTCCTGTGCGCCCAGCACCGAGTGATCGCCTCCGCGCCCTTTGGCGATGTCGTGGAACAGCGCGGCGATGAGGATCAGTTCCGGATGCGCCAGACGCGGCCACAGCTCGACGCACAGCGGATGGCGGGAGCGTGTCTCTTCCTGGGCAAAGCTCTCAAGCTTAAGCATCACGCGGATGGTGTGTTCATCCACCGTGTAGGCGTGGAACAGATCGAACTGCATCTGGCCGACGATATGCGACCACTGCGGCATATAGGCCCACAGCACGCTGTGACGGTGCATGGGCAGCAGGCCGCGGCTGACGGCTCCCGGGTGGCGCAGCATGCTCAGGAACAGGGCGCGTGCTTCCGGGATGTAACACAGCGGCTGGCGCAGGTGACGACGCGCATGGCGCAGGTGGCGCAAGGTCGTGGAGTAGATGCCGGTAATGGTGCTGTTGCGAACCATGGTATAGAACATGCGCAGGATCGCTTCCGGTTCGCGCATAAACAGCGTTTCGTCACGCAGATCGATAAGCGTGCCGCGCAGCTGGAATTCATCATCGATCGGGCGCGGCTTTTCGTCAGCCGTCAGCGCCAGGATCGCTTCATCGAAAAGCTGGAGCAGCATCTGGTTCAGCTCGCTGACGCGGCGGGTGACGCGGAAGAAATCCTTCATCATCTGCTCAACCGGCTCGTTGCCTTCACCGCGATAGTTCAGGCGCTGGGCGACGCTGAGCTGACGATCGAACAGCAGGCGGTTATCGTAGCGGGTGAGTTCCAGATGGAGCGCAAAACGGATGCGCCAGAGCAGGTGCAGACACTCGTTCAGTTCGTTGCGCTCGGCTTCGGTCAAAAAGCCAAAACCGACCATCTCGTCCATCGAGGTGGCGCCAAAATGCCGGCGGGCGACCCACTGCAGCGTATGGATATCGCGCAGGCCGCCAGGGCTGCTTTTAACATCCGGCTCAAGATTGTAGCTGGTGCCGTGGTAGCGCTGGTGGCGCTGATTCTGCTCCTCGACCTTGGCCGCAAAGAATTTTTCCGAGGGCCAGAAGCCGTCGCTGAAGACGTGTTTTTGCAGTTCAAGGAACAGCGCAACGTCACCAATCAGCAGGCGGGTTTCAATCAGGTTGGTCGCGACGGTGAGGTCCGATAGTCCTTCGAGCAGACACTCTTCCAGCGTGCGCACGCTGTGGCCCACTTCGAGCTTCACGTCCCACAGCAGGGTCAGCAGTTCACCCACTTTTTGAGCCTGGTCGTCCGGCAGCCTTTTGCGGCTTAAGATCAGTAAGTCGATATCCGAAAGCGGATGCAGTTCACCGCGGCCATAGCCCCCCACGGCAACCAGTGCCAGGTCGCCAATCTGCCCGAAGCCATAGTCGATCCACAGGCGCTGCAGAAGCTGGTCAATAAATTCGGTGCGCGCTTCGATCAGCTGCTCGGCAGAAATACCCGCGTCGAACGCGCTGCCCAGCCAGCGATGGAACACCTCCATGTGGGCTTTGATGTGGGCGCAGGTCAGTTCGTGCGGCGGCCAGACGCCCGGGTTATCAGGCTGGTCGGGGAGGGTGGGAAGGGCTGTGTTAGCATACTGTTCGGGTAAAAGATTACTCATCGTGCGCCACCCATAAGAAAAAACTATCGCCATTAAAAAAGCCGGCAATCGCCGGCTTTTCATCACTCAATATTCGTCAGTATCGCCGGGATGGTGTCATCCTTGCGCAACGTCATAATTTCGCAGCCGTTGTCTGTTACCACAATAGTATGCTCGTACTGTGCAGACAAGCTTCTGTCTTTGGTTTTCACCGTCCAGCCGTCTTTCATGGTGCGGATGCGGTAATCGCCTGCGTTGACCATCGGCTCAATGGTGAAGGTCATGCCTTTTTGCAGTACCACGCCGCCGTCATCCGCATCGTAGTGCAGCACCTGTGGCTCTTCGTGGAAGACGCGACCAATGCCGTGACCACAGTATTCGCGAACCACGGAGAAACCTTCCGCTTCAACGAATTTCTGAATGGCCGCGCCAAGCGTGCGCAGGCGAATGCCCGGCTTGACCATCTTCAGCGCCAGGTAGAGGCTCTCTTGCGTCACTTTGCACAGACGCTCGCCAAGAATGGTTGGCTTGCCGACAATAAACATCTTCGAGGTATCGCCGTGGTATTCGTCTTTAATGACGGTCACGTCGATGTTGACGATGTCGCCATCTTTCAGCAGTTTTTCGTCATCCGGGATACCGTGGCACACCACTTCATTAATAGAGATGCAGACGGATTTCGGGAAACCGTGGTAGCCGAGGCAGGCGGAGACCGCATGCTGCTCATTCACGATGTAATCATTACAGATGCGGTCCAGTTCGCCCGTGCTCACGCCCGGTTTGACGAACGGCTCGATCATTTCAAGCACTTCCGCGGCCAGACGACCGGCGACGCGCATCTTTTCAATTTCTTCAGGGGTCTTAATAGAGATAGCCATGTAATCTGTCCATCGGTGTCGATTTTTTCGACAATACTAGTCTGAGTAGGGTCAATGGTATCAGCCCGGCGCGTCCCGTGCCAAATTGAGAATCATTAACAGCACACTCAGCCAACAACTGTTGGTTTCTGGTCGTGTTTTGTGGTATAAAGCGCGCCGGACTTCCGATCCATTTCAGATACACAGTCTGGACGGAAGCGATAATCTCACTATGTGTAACAACACACACGTATCGGCACATATTCCGGGGTGCCCTTCGGGGTCGGTAATATGGGATACGTGGAGGCATAACCCCAACTTTTACTATAGAGGTTTTAAACATGGCAACTGTTTCCATGCGCGACATGCTCAAGGCTGGTGTTCACTTTGGTCACCAGACCCGTTACTGGAACCCGAAAATGAAGCCTTTCATCTTCGGCGCACGTAACAAAGTTCACATCATCAACCTTGAGAAAACTGTACCAATGTTCAACGAAGCCCTGGCTGAGCTGAGCAAGATCTCTTCCCGTAAAGGTAAGATTCTGATGGTTGGTACTAAACGCGCTGCAAGCGAAGCTGTGAAAGAAGCTGCTAACAGCTGCGATCAGTTCTTCGTGAACCATCGCTGGTTGGGCGGCATGCTGACCAACTGGAAAACCGTTCGTCAGTCAATCAAACGCCTGAAAGATCTGGAAACTCAGTCTCAGGACGGTACTTTCGACAAGCTGACCAAGAAAGAAGCGCTGATGCGTACTCGTGAACTGGACAAGCTGGAAAACAGCCTGGGCGGTATCAAAGATATGGGCGGCCTGCCAGACGCGCTGTTCGTTATCGATGCAGACCACGAGCACATCGCAATCAAAGAAGCTAACAACCTGGGTATCCCGGTATTTGCTATCGTTGATACCAACTCCGATCCGGACGGTGTTGACTTCGTTATCCCGGGTAACGACGATGCAATCCGTGCTATCAGCCTGTACCTGGGCGCTGTAGCTGCTACCGTTCGTGAAGGCCGTTCTCAGGATCTGGCTACTCAGGCGGAAGAAAGCTTCGTAGAAGCTGAATAATAAGGTTTTACCCCTTATTAGTACCGTGTATGAATAGGGGCCAATTCTCGGCCCCTTTTTTCAATTTATACTGTTTGGCTTCTGGCCGGGCAGTTCACATCTCCCGAGGATTTAAGAATGGCTGAAATTACCGCATCCCTGGTAAAAGAGCTGCGTGAGCGTACTGGCGCAGGCATGATGGATTGCAAAAAAGCGCTGACCGAAGCGAACGGCGACATCGAGCTGGCAATCGAAAACATGCGTAAATCCGGTGCGATCAAAGCAGCTAAAAAAGCAGGCAACGTGGCTGCTGACGGCGTGATCATCACCAAAATCGACGGCACCTACGGCATCATTCTGGAAGTTAACTGCCAGACTGACTTCGTTGCTAAAGATGGCGGTTTCCAGGCATTTGCGAACAAAGTACTGGACGCAGCTATTGCAGGTAAAATCACCGACGTTGAAGTGCTGAAAGCACAGTTCGAAGAAGAGCGTGTTGCGCTGGTTGCTAAAATCGGTGAGAACATCAACATCCGTCGCGTATCTTCCCTGGAAGGCGACGTGCTGGGTTCTTACCAGCACGGTGCACGTATCGGTGTTCTGGTTGCGGCTAAAGGCGCTGACGAAGAGCTGGTTAAACAGCTGGCAATGCACATCGCTGCAAGCAAACCAGAATTCGTTAAGCCAGAAGACGTGTCTGCTGAAGTGGTAGAGAAAGAGTACCAGGTTCAGCTGGACATCGCGATGCAGTCTGGTAAGCCAAAAGAAATCGCAGAGAAAATGGTTGAAGGCCGCATGAAGAAATTCACCGGCGAAGTTTCTCTGACTGGCCAGCCTTTCGTAATGGACCCAAGCAAGTCTGTTGCTCAGCTGCTGAAAGAGCACAACGCTGACGTAACTGGATTCATCCGCTTCGAAGTGGGCGAAGGCATCGAGAAAGTTGAGACTGACTTCGCAGCAGAAGTTGCTGCAATGTCCAAGCAGTCTTAATGATTGAAAAGGAGCCGCCTGAGGGCGGCTTCTTTTTGTCACCCGTCATACAAAATCAGACAGGCTCTACTACCGCTGTGCTGGTTTGCGACATAACATGTCGCCAGAATTAACCCCCATCTTAATCGTTGACAGTCTCAGGAAAGAAACATGGCTACCAATGCAAAACCCGTGTACAAACGCATTCTGCTTAAGCTGAGTGGCGAAGCGCTGCAAGGAACGGAAGGCTTCGGTATTGACGCAAGCATCCTTGACCGCATGGCACAGGAAATCAAAGAACTTGTCGAACTGGGCATTCAGGTTGGCGTGGTCATTGGCGGTGGCAACCTTTTCCGTGGTGCTGGTCTGGCGAAAGCGGGGATGAACCGCGTTGTGGGCGACCACATGGGGATGCTGGCAACCGTCATGAATGGCCTGGCAATGCGTGATGCGCTTCATCGCGCCTATGTGAACGCTCGCCTGATGTCCGCTATTCCGCTGAATGGCGTATGCGATAACTACAGCTGGGCAGAAGCTATCAGCCTGCTGCGCAACAACCGCGTGGTGATCCTCTCCGCCGGTACGGGTAACCCGTTCTTTACCACCGATTCCGCTGCCTGCCTGCGCGGTATCGAGATCGAAGCCGATGTGGTGCTGAAAGCGACCAAAGTGGATGGCGTGTTTACCGCCGATCCGGCAAAAGATCCGTCTGCGACCATGTACGATCAGCTGTCCTACAGTGAAGTGCTGGATAAAGAGCTGAAAGTAATGGATCTTGCCGCCTTCACGCTGGCTCGTGACCACAAACTGCCGATCCGTGTCTTCAACATGAATAAGCCTGGCGCGCTCCGTCGCGTCGTCATGGGTGAAAAAGAAGGCACTTTGATCACGGAATAATTTCCGTCGGCGATAAATACAGGTAAGATTCCGCTTTATTTTGTAGTGGTATCTTACCCGGGCGCGCCTTTGGCGTTGTCATGAATTAAACGCGACTATACTTAGCACACCTGTAGCGCTGTGCTGGCGGATAGTCTGCCTGAGACAAGTTTTCAAGGATTCGTAACGTGATTAACGACATCAGAAAAGATGCTGAAGTACGCATGGACAAATGCGTAGAAGCGTTCAAAAACCAAATCAGCAAAATCCGTACTGGCCGTGCTTCTCCAAGCCTGCTGGATGGCATCATCGTAGAATATTACGGTACGCCAACCCCACTGCGTCAGCTGGCGAGCGTCACGGTAGAAGACACCCGTACGCTGAAAATCAACGTATTCGACCGTTCAATGAGCCCGGCGATCGAGAAAGCGATCATGGCCTCTGACCTGGGTCTGAACCCAAGCTCTGCGGGCGCCGACATTCGCGTTCCACTGCCAGCGCTGACCGAAGAACGTCGTAAAGACCTGATCAAAGTGGTGCGTGGCGAAGCTGAACAGGGTCGTGTTTCTGTGCGTAACGTACGCCGTGATGCGAACGACAAAGTGAAAGCACTGCTGAAAGAAAAAGAGATCAGTGAAGATGATGACCGTCGTTCTCAGGACGACGTGCAGAAAATGACTGACGCAGCGATCAAGAAAATTGATGCGGCGCTGGCAGATAAAGAAGCGGAACTGATGCAGTTCTGATTTCTGTCGTACACTGATAAAACGCCGTTCAGAGAGGCCTTGTGTCTTGCTGGCGGCGTTTTGCTTTTATCGGGTCTAACTTTTTTTCGGGCATCTCATGAAGCATTTAACACTCCTTGGCTCGACCGGCTCTATCGGTTGCAGCACTCTCGACGTCGTTCGCCATAACCCTGAACACTACACCGTGACCGCGCTCGTGGCGGGCAAGAACGTGCAGCGTATGGTCGAGCAGTGCCTGGAGTTTACGCCCCGCTTTGCGGTGATGGATGACGAGGAGAGCGCTCGCCAGGTAAAAGCCCAACTGCTGGAAAAGGGCAGCCGCACCGAGGTGCTGAGCGGACAGCAGGCGGCCTGTGATATGGCGGCGCTGGATGAGGTCGATCAGGTTATGGCGGCTATCGTCGGGGCGGCAGGGCTGTTGCCGACGCTTTCCGCGATTGATGCCGGTAAAGATGTTCTGCTGGCCAATAAAGAGTCGCTGGTCACCTGTGGACGCCTGTTCATGGAGGCGGTAAAAGCGCGTGGCGCACGCCTTTTGCCGGTCGACAGCGAGCACAACGCGATTTTTCAGAGTTTGCCGCAACCTTTTCAACAGAACCTGGGGTACGCTGACCTGGAGCAGAATGGCGTTGTGTCGATTCTGCTTACCGGGTCTGGTGGCCCGTTCCGCGAGACGCCGCTGTCTGAACTGAGCGCCATGACGCCGGATCAGGCATGCCGTCATCCGAACTGGTCGATGGGACGTAAGATCTCTGTCGACTCCGCCACCATGATGAACAAAGGTCTGGAATACATTGAAGCTCGCTGGCTGTTCAATGCGTCAGCGAAACAGATGGAAGTGCTGATCCACCCGCAGTCGGTGATTCACTCCATGGTGCGCTATCAGGATGGCAGTGTGCTGGCACAGTTGGGCGAACCGGATATGCGCACACCGATTGCACACGCCATGGCGTGGCCAGAGCGCGTCAAATCCGGGGTTAAACCGCTCGATTTTTGTAAGCTGAGCGCACTGACCTTTAGCGAGCCTGACTATGAGCGTTATCCCTGCCTCAGGCTGGCGATGACGGCCTTCGATCAAGGGCAAGCTGCGACAACGGCGCTCAATGCGGCCAATGAAATTACCGTTGATGCCTTCCTCAATCAGCAGATTCGTTTTACCGACATCGCCTCGCTTAATTTGACGGTGCTGGAGATGATGGATTTGCGCGAGCCACAAAGCGTGGAGGAGGTGCTGGCGGTCGATGCACAAGCGCGTATTATTGCGCGTAAACAGGTGACACGTCTCGCAAGCTGGTGATAAAGCAAGCGGTAGTGGCTGTGCCATTTGTTAGCGTTGGGCTTCAGTGATATAGTCAGCGCCACCTGATCGCAGGCATTTGACTTTATGTGGTCAGGTAAGCCGTGGTTTGACACGGCTTTTTTATGTACAGGCTTCAGTATTCCTGAGTACCGTTACATCCTTTTCAGGGACTAAAAACGCGTTATGTTGTCTGCGAACCAACCAATAAGCGAGAACTTGCCAGCGCATGGCTGTCGCCATGTTGCAATCATTATGGATGGCAATGGCCGCTGGGCGAAAAGACAAGGGAAGATACGAGCCTTTGGGCATAAAGCCGGGGCGAAATCTGTTCGCCGCGCCGTTTCTTTTGCCGCCAACAACGGCATTGATGCGTTAACGCTCTATGCTTTTAGCAGTGAAAACTGGAATCGACCCGCGCAGGAAGTGACTGCGTTGATGGAACTGTTCGTGTGGGCGCTCGACAGCGAAGTAAAAAGCCTGCACCGCCACAACGTCCGTCTGCGGATTATCGGTGAGACCAGTCGTTTTAACTCACGTTTGCAAGAACGGATTCGCAAAGCAGAAGCGCTGACGGAAAATAACACCGGCCTGACGCTCAACATCGCGGCGAATTACGGCGGACGCTGGGATATTATCCAGGGCGTTCGGCATTTGGCCGAACAGGTTCAGGAAGGGTTACTGAGACCGGACCAAATTGATGAAGAGGCGCTGAATAAGCAAATCTGCATGAATGAACTGGCACCTGTAGATTTAGTAATTAGGACAGGGGGAGAACATCGCATAAGTAACTTTTTGCTTTGGCAAATAGCCTACGCCGAACTTTACTTTACTGATGTTCTTTGGCCCGATTTTGATGAACAAGACTTTGAAGGTGCGCTGCATGCCTTTGCCAATCGAGAGCGTCGCTTCGGCGGCACCGAGCCTGGTGGCGACAAAGCCTGATGGGGGTAGCTTTTGCTGAAGTATCGCCTGATTTCCGCTTTTGTATTAATACCCATTGTCATTGCGGCACTGTTTTTACTGCCACCGGTGGGATTTGCTATTGTGACGCTGGTCGTGTGCATGCTGGCCGCGTGGGAATGGGGACAGCTTAGCGGCTTTACCTCGCGCACTCAGCGAGTCTGGCTGGCGGTGCTCTGTGGCTTTGTGCTGGCTCTGATGCTGTTTACGTTGCCTGAGTATCACCATGATATTCATCAGCCGCTGGTGGCCGGATCCCTGTGGATATCGCTGGCCTGGTGGGTGGCTGCGCTGTTACTGGTGCTATTCTATCCCGGTTCGGCGGCCATATGGCGTCATTCTAAAGTGCTGCGCCTGATTTTTGGTCTGCTCACCATCGTGCCTTTTTTCTGGGGTATGATTGCCCTTCGCGCCTGGCACTACGACGAAAACCACTACAGCGGCGCGTTATGGCTGCTTTATGTGATGATTCTCGTGTGGGGGGCTGACTCTGGGGCCTATATGTTTGGTAAACTGTTCGGCAAACATAAGCTGGCACCGAAAGTGTCGCCGGGCAAAACCTGGCAGGGCTTTATTGGCGGTCTGTTTACCGCAGCAATCATCTCCTGGGGCTACGGCGTCTGGGCGAATCTTGAGGTTGCGCCGTCAACGCTGCTGGTGTGCTCTATTTTTGCTGCGCTGGCCTCGGTACTGGGCGATCTCACCGAAAGTATGTTCAAGCGTGAAGCAGGGATAAAAGACAGTGGTCACCTTATTCCAGGACACGGCGGTATACTGGACCGTATTGACAGCCTGACGGCAGCTGTTCCAGTGTTTGCTTGCCTGCTTTTACTGGTATTCGGGACGATTTAACGGAAGGTTTTATGCTGAGCATTCTCTGGAATCTGGCGGCGTTCATAGTTGCACTGGGTGTACTGATTACCGTGCATGAATTTGGCCATTTCTGGGTTGCTCGTCGCTGCGGAGTGCGGGTAGAGCGATTCTCGATCGGTTTCGGTAAGTCGCTCTGGAAGCGCACCGACCGCCATGGTACCGAGTTTGTCATCGCGCTTATTCCGCTGGGCGGCTATGTCAAAATGCTCGACGAACGTGTTGAGCCTGTTGCCCCGGAACTTCGCCACAGCGCGTTCAACAACAAAACGGTTGGGCAACGTGCTGCCATCATTGCTGCCGGTCCGGTAGCTAACTTCATCTTTGCTATCTTCGCGTATTGGCTGGTGTTTATCATCGGTGTGCCTGGCGTGCGTCCGGTTGTGGGGGAAATTGCCCCTCACTCCATCGCGGCAAATGCGCAAATTACGTCGGGGATGGAACTTAAAGCCATTGATGGTATCGAAACCCCTGATTGGGATGCTGTGCGACTGCAACTGGTTTCCAAAATTGGCGATGAGCAGACAACGCTCAGCGTCTCGGATTTTGGATCTGACCAGCGGCAGAAAAAAGTGCTGGATTTACGCCACTGGAGTTTCGAGCCTGACAAAGAAGATCCGGTCGCTGCACTGGGGATTCGCCCGCGTGGCGCGCAGATCGAGCCGGTATTAGCCGAAGTACAAGCGCATTCGGCGGCAAGTAAAGCGGGTTTGCAAGCGGGTGACAGGATCGTTAAAGTCAATGGTCAGCCATTAACAGAGTGGATGACCTTTGTTACTCTGGTGCGCGATAATCCAGGTACATCGCTCGCGCTGGACGTGGAAAGGCAGGGGAGTCCGCTCTCACTGACGCTGATTCCGGATACCAAATCAGGTAGCGGAAAGGCGGAAGGGTTTGCTGGCGTCGTGCCGAAAGTGATCCCACTGCCAGACGAGTACAAGACAATACGCCAGTATGGGCCGTTTAGCGCCATCCTTGAAGCCACGGATAAAACATGGCAACTGATGAAGCTAACGGTCAACATGTTGGGGAAATTGATAACCGGTGATGTCAAACTGAACAACCTCAGTGGGCCTATTTCGATTGCTCAGGGGGCTGGAATGTCAGCGGAGTTCGGGGTGATTTACTATCTCATGTTTCTCGCGCTCATTAGCGTGAACCTCGGGATAATCAACCTGTTCCCGCTTCCCGTTTTAGACGGGGGCCATCTGCTGTTTTTAGCGATTGAAAAGCTAAAAGGCGGACCGGTATCCGAGCGAGTTCAAGACTTTAGTTACCGCATTGGCTCGATTTTGCTGGTGCTGTTAATGGGGCTTGCACTTTTCAATGATTTCTCTCGGTTGTAAGAGAGTTAGTTAGGAAGAACGCATAATAACGATGGCGATGAAAAAGTTGCTCATAGCGTCGCTGCTGTTTAGCAGCGCCACCGTATACGGTGCTGACGGGTTCGTAGTGAAAGATATTCATTTCGAAGGCCTTCAGCGTGTCGCCGTTGGTGCGGCCCTCCTCAGTATGCCTGTGCGCCCCGGCGATACGGTTAATGATGAAGACATCAGTAACACCATCCGCGCTCTGTTTGCCACTGGCAACTTTGAGGACGTCCGCGTCCTGCGCGATGGTGATACGCTGCTGGTTCAGGTAAAAGAACGTCCAACGATCGCCAGTATCACTTTCTCCGGCAACAAGTCGGTGAAAGATGACATGCTCAAGCAAAACCTTGAAGCATCCGGCGTTCGTGTGGGGGAATCTCTGGACCGCACAACCCTTTCAGACATTGAAAAAGGTCTGGAAGATTTCTATTACAGCGTCGGTAAATACAGCGCCAGCGTGAAAGCGGTTGTGACACCGCTGCCGCGTAACCGTGTTGACCTGAAGCTGGTCTTCCAGGAAGGTGTTTCTGCGAAGATCCAGCAGATCAACATCGTGGGCAACCACGCGTTCAGCACTGATGAACTGATCTCAACGTTCCAGTTGCGTGACGAAGTGCCGTGGTGGAACGTCGTTGGCGATCGTAAATACCAGAAGCAGAAGCTGGCGGGCGATCTCGAAACCCTGCGCAGCTACTACCTGGATCGCGGCTACGCGCGTTTCAACATTGATTCGACCCAGGTCAGTCTGACGCCGGACAAGAAAGGGATCTACATTACGGTTAACATCACTGAAGGCGAGCAGTACAAGCTTTCAGGTGTTGAAGTCAGTGGCAACCTGGCGGGACATTCTGCTGAAATCGAATCACTGACGAAGATTCAGCCAGGCGATCTGTACAGCGGGTCTAAAGTGACCAAAATGGAAGACAGCATTAAGAAGCTGCTCGGCCGTTATGGTTATGCTTATCCACGCGTGCAGACTCAGCCAGAAATTAACGATGCTGAGAAAACCGTTAAGCTTCACGTCAACGTTGATGCGGGCAACCGTTTCTACGTGCGTAAGATCCGCTTTGAAGGGAACGACACCTCTAAAGATTCCGTTCTGCGTCGCGAAATGCGCCAGATGGAAGGGGCTTGGCTGGGCAGCGACCTGGTCGACCAGGGTAAAGAGCGTCTGAACCGTCTGGGTTACTTCGAAACGGTTGATACCGATACGCAGCGTGTACCAGGAAGCCCGGACCAGGTGGATGTCGTTTACAAGGTTAAAGAGCGTAACACCGGTAGCTTCAACTTCGGTGTTGGCTACGGTACCGAAAGTGGCGTCAGCTTCCAGGTCGGTGTCCAGCAGGATAACTGGCTGGGTACTGGTTACTCTGTCGGCATCAACGGTACCAAAAACGACTACCAGACCTACTCTGAGTTCTCTGTTACCAACCCATACTTCACCGTTGACGGTGTGAGTCTGGGCGGTCGTATCTTCTATAACGACTTTAAAGCAGACGACGCGGATCTGTCCTCCTATACCAACAAAAGTTATGGTGTAGACGGTACGCTCGGCTTCCCGGTCAACGAATACAACACCCTGCGTGCGGGCTTAGGTTATGTGCATAACGACCTGTCCAATATGCAACCGCAGGTGGCGATGTGGCGTTATCTGGACTCCATCGGTCAGTCAGCGAGTAAGAGCAGCGATAACAACGGCTTTGCCGCCGATGACTTCACGTTCAACTATGGCTGGACGTACAACCGTCTGGACCGTGGCTTCTTCCCGACGCAGGGCTCCCGCGTTAACCTGAACGGTAAAGTGACCGTTCCGGGTTCCGATAACGAGTTCTACAAGGTGACGCTGGATACCGCATCCTACTTCCCAATTGATGACGATCACAAATGGGTGGTTCTGGGTCGTACCCGCTGGGGCTACGGTGATGGTCTGGGCGGCAAAGAACTGCCGTTCTATGAAAACTTCTACGCCGGTGGTTCAAGCACCGTTCGTGGCTTCCAGTCCAATAACATTGGTCCGAAAGCGGTTTACTACGGTGGGAACGATAAGGATAACTGCTACAAATCGTCATCTTCCGAAGTATGTAGCTCTGATGATGCAGTGGGCGGTAACGCCATGGGCGTCGCCAGCCTCGAGTTCATCACGCCGACGCCGTTCATCAGTGACAAGTATGCGAACTCTGTTCGTACCTCCATCTTCTGGGATGCCGGTACGGTGTGGGATACCAACTGGGAGAACACTGCCCAGATGCGTGCAGCAGGTGTTCCGGACTACAGCGATCCGAGCAATATTCGCATGTCTGCAGGTATCGCATTACAATGGATGTCACCGCTGGGGCCGTTGGTCTTCTCCTACGCCCAGCCGTTTAAGAAATATGATGGAGATAAAGCGGAACAGTTCCAGTTTAACATTGGTAAAACCTGGTAATAATCCGCTGCAATGGAATGCGTTGGCAGTGTAGCGCTGACAACCGGCGATCGGTAAAACGATCGCCTTGCCACGCAAAGAACGGTACCTTCGGGTGCCAATGGGATGGTAAGGAGTTAATTGTGAAAAAGTGGTTATTAGCTGCAGGTCTCGGTTTAGCGATGGCAACCTCTGCTCAGGCAGCAGACAAAATTGCAATCGTCAACATGGGTAATTTGTTCCAGCAGGTTGCACAGAAAACGGGTGTTTCTGCGACTCTGGAAAACGAATTTAAAGGCCGTGCTGGCGAACTGCAACGTATGGAAGGCGACCTCCAGACTAAAATGCAGCGTCTGCAGCGTGATGGTTCTACCATGAAAGCGAGCGACCGTAGCAAGCTGGAAAAAGACGTAATGGCACAGCGCCAGACTTTCTCCCAGAAAGCGCAGGCTTTCGAGCAGGATCGTCAGCGTCGTTCTAACGAAGAGCGCGGTAAACTGGTTACTCGTATTCAGTCTGCTGTCAAAGCAGTAGCAGCCGATCAGAGCATCGATCTGGTTGTGGATGCGAATGCCGTCGCTTTCAACAGCAGCGATGTTAAAGACATCACCGCTGATGTTCTGAAACAGGTTAAATAAGTAATGCCTTCAATTCGACTGGCTGATTTAGCTCAGCAGTTGGATGCAGAATTACACGGTGATGGCGATATCGTCATCACCGCTGTTGCGTCCATGCAATCTGCTAAAGCGGGCAACATTACCTTTATAGTAAGCCCTAAGTACCGTGAACATCTGGCCCAGTGCCAGGCGTCCGCCGTTGTGATGACGCAGGACGATCTTCCGTTTGCCACAGGCGCTGCACTGGTAGTTAAAAATCCCTACCTGACTTACGCACGCATGGCCCAAATTCTTGATACCACGCCGCAGCCGGCGCAAAACATTGCTGCCAGCGCAGCGATCGACCCGACGGCTCAGCTGGGTAACAACGTGGCAGTTGGCGCAAATGCCGTTATCGAATCTGGCGTTGTGCTGGGCGATAACGTGGCCATTGGTCCGGGCTGCTTCGTTGGAAAAAATACCAAAATTGGCGCAGGCTCCCGTCTTTGGGCCAATGTGTCCATTTATCATGACGTTGAGATGGGCGAGAATTGCCTCGTTCAATCCAGCACGGTGATTGGCTCTGACGGTTTCGGCTATGCCAACGATCGTGGCAATTGGGTTAAGATCCCGCAGCTTGGTCGCGTTATTATTGGCGATCGTGTTGAGATCGGTGCATGTACGACCATCGACCGCGGCGCGCTGGACGACACCATCATTGGCAACGGTGTTATCATTGATAACCAGTGTCAGATTGCACATAACGTTGTGATTGGCGACAATACTGCCGTTGCGGGCGGCGTGATCATGGCTGGCAGCCTGAAAATTGGTCGCTACTGCATGATTGGCGGTGCCAGCGTGATCAATGGCCATATGGAAATATGCGACAAGGTAACGGTAACGGGAATGGGCATGGTGATGCGTCCTATTACTGAACCCGGCGTCTATTCCTCTGGCATTCCGCTGCAACCGAACAAGGTATGGCGTAAAACAGCAGCACTGGTGATGAATATTGATGATATGAGCAAGCGACTCAAGGCTATTGAGCGCAAGATCGATCAACAAGACTAAGCGTTCACCCGTTTAACGCTCATTTTCTCGGCCTGTCGGCTTTTTTATAAACCGGCAGGCCGTGTTATTATTGCTACTTAGTACATTTGACAGGAAGAGTATTTTGACTACTGACACTCATACTCTGCATATTGAAGAGATTTTAGAACTTCTGCCGCACCGCTACCCGTTTTTGCTGGTAGACCGTGTGCTGGATTTTGAAGAAGGTCGTTTTCTGCGCGCAGTGAAAAATGTCTCCGTTAACGAGCCGTTCTTCCAGGGGCACTTCCCTGGTAAGCCTATCTTCCCGGGTGTGTTGATCCTGGAAGCCATGGCGCAGGCTACCGGTATCCTTGCGTTTAAAAGCGTAGGTAAACTGGAGCCGGGTGAACTCTATTACTTCGCCGGCATCGACGAAGCGCGATTCAAGCGTCCGGTTGTGCCTGGCGATCAGATGATCATGGAAGTCACTTTTGAAAAAACGCGTCGTGGCCTGACTCGCTTTAAAGGCGTTGCAACGGTTGACGGCAAAGTTGTTTGTGAAGCGACTATGATGTGCGCGCGTAGCCGGGAGGCCTGATACGTGATTGATAAATCCGCCTTTATTCATCCTACCGCGATTGTGGAAACCGGCGCCATTATTGGTGCTAACGTTCACATTGGCCCGTTTTGTGTTGTTGGACCCCATGTCGAAATTGGTGAGGGTACAGTACTGAAATCTCATGTCGTGGTGAATGGTCATACGACTATTGGCTGCAAAAACGAGATCTATCAGTTCGCCTCCATCGGCGAAGTAAACCAGGATCTTAAATATGCTGGTGAGCCGACCCGTGTGGAAATCGGCGATCGTAACCGCATTCGCGAAAGCGTCACCATTCATCGTGGAACAACTCAGGGCGGTGGATTGACGAAGGTGGGCAGCGACAACCTCTTTATGGTGAATGCACATATTGCGCATGACTGTACCGTGGGTAATCGCTGTATTCTCGCCAACAACGCAACGCTGGCGGGACACGTATCGGTTGATGATTTCGCAATCATTGGCGGCATGACGGCTGTCCATCAGTTCTGCATCATTGGTGCACACGTGATGGTCGGCGGATGCTCCGGTGTGGCGCAGGACGTCCCACCTTACGTGATTGCGCAGGGCAACCATGCTACGCCGTTTGGCGTGAACATCGAAGGCCTCAAGCGTCGTGGCTTTAGCCGCGAAGCGATTACAGCGATCCGCAACGCGTACAAACAGTTGTACCGTAACGGTAAAACGCTGGAAGAGGCGAAGCCGGAAATTGCCGAGCTGGCGAATAAGCACCCGGAAGTGAACGCGTTCATGGAATTCTTTGACCGTTCAACAAGGGGTCTGATTCGTTAATGGTCGACAGTCGTCCGCTTACGATAGCCCTGGTCGCCGGAGAAACCTCCGGCGATATTCTTGGTGCAGGTCTCATCCGTGCCCTCAAGGCTCGTGTACCCAATGCGCGCTTTGTGGGTGTGGCAGGCCCGCTGATGCAGGCCGAAGGCTGCGAAGCCTGGTATGAGATGGAAGAGCTGGCCGTGATGGGCATCGTTGAGGTGCTGGGCCGCCTGCGTCGCCTGTTACATATTCGTGCCGATCTCACTCGCCGTTTTACCGATCTCAAACCCGATGTGTTTGTCGGTATCGATGCGCCCGATTTCAATATTACCCTCGAAGGGAACCTGAAAAAACAGGGCATCAAAACCATTCACTACGTCAGTCCGTCCGTTTGGGCGTGGCGACAGAAACGCGTTTTCAAAATCGGACGGTCTACCAACCTGGTACTGGCTTTCCTGCCTTTCGAAAAGGCGTTTTACGACAGATTCAACGTGCCATGCCGTTTTATAGGTCACACAATGGCAGATGCCATGCCGCTGGACCCGGATAAAAACGCGGCGCGTGACGTGCTGGGCATCCCCCATGATGCCCACTGTCTGGCTCTGCTGCCGGGCAGCCGTGGCGCAGAAGTTGAGATGCTGAGCGCCGATTTCCTGAAAACGGCGCAGATCCTACGCCAGACCTATCCCGATCTTGAAGTGGTGGTGCCGCTGGTTAATGCGAAACGCCGCGAGCAGTTTGAACGCATCAAAGCGGAGGTTGCGCCGGATCTGCACATTCATCTTCTGGATGGAAAGGGCCGTGAGGCGATGGTCGCGAGCGATGCCGCTCTGCTGGCCTCCGGTACGGCCGCGCTGGAGTGTATGCTGGCGAAATGCCCGATGGTAGTGGGTTACCGCATGAAGCCCTTCACCTTCTGGCTGGCGAAACGTCTGGTGAAAACCGACTATGTCTCCTTGCCTAATTTACTCGCCGGGCGCGAGCTGGTAAAAGAGCTGCTGCAAGATGAGTGTCAGCCGCAGGCATTAGCCGATGCGCTACTTCCGCTGCTGGCGAATGGCAAGACCAGCCATCTTATGCACGAGATGTTCCGTGAACTGCATCAGCAGATCCGCTGTAATGCCGATGAGCAAGCGGCTGAAGCGGTGCTGGAGTTAGCAAAATGATGGAATTTGTTTATCCACACACGCACCTCGTGGCGGGCGTGGATGAAGTGGGGCGGGGCCCGCTCGTCGGTGCTGTGGTTACTGCAGCGGTAATACTCGACCCTGCTCGCCCGATTGTTGGGCTGAATGATTCAAAAAAATTATCTGAAAAGCGCCGACTGGCGCTCTTTGATGAGATTCAGGAAAAGGCGCTGGCCTGGAGTCTGGGGCGTGCTGAACCGCATGAAATTGACGAGCTGAACATTCTTCATGCCACCATGCTGGCGATGCAGCGGGCGGTGGCGGGGCTGAAAATAACCCCTGAATACGTCCTGATTGACGGCAACCGTTGTCCGGCACTGCCTGTGCCTTCAATGGCGGTAGTGAAAGGGGATAGCCGGGTCCCGGAAATTAGCGCGGCGTCAATCATTGCTAAAGTGACGCGCGATGCCGAAATGGCTGCGCTGGATCTCACTTATCCCCTGTATGGTTTCGCTCAGCACAAGGGATATCCTACGCCTTTCCATCTGGAAAAGCTGGCTGAACATGGCGCCACCGAACACCACCGTCGTAGTTTTGGTCCGGTAAAACGTGCGCTGGCACGGGTGTCCTGAATCAAGACGCAAGCAATTAAGTAACGCGGAATCTGAAGATGGCTGAACCACGTTTCGTACACCTGCGGGTGCATAGCGACTACTCCATGATCGATGGGCTGGCAAAGACCGGGCCGCTGGTAAAAAAGGCGGCCGCGCTTGGCATGCCTGCGCTGGCGATCACCGATTTTACCAACCTGTGTGGCCTGGTGAAGTTCTACGGAACGGCGCATGGCGTGGGAATGAAACCTATTGTCGGCGCGGATTTTCATGTGCAAAGCGAACTGCTTGGCGATGAGATGACGCAAATCTCCGTGCTGGCGATGAACAACACGGGTTATCAGAACCTTACCCTGCTTATCTCAAAAGCCTATCAGCGCGGCTATGGCGCGCAGGGGCCGTGGATCGACAGAGACTGGCTGGCCGAGCTGAATGAAGGCCTGCTGCTGATCTCCGGCGGCCGCGTGGGTGACGTCGGCAAATGCCTGCTGCGCGGCAACAGCGCACTGGTGGACCAGTGCGTGTCGTTCTACGAAGAACATTTCCCGGATCGCTATTACCTTGAGCTGATCCGCACCGGTCGCGCGGACGAAGAGAGCTATCTGCATGCCGCCGTGGCCCTGGCGGAACAGCGCGGGCTGCCCGTTGTGGCAACCAACGATGTGCGTTTCCTGGAATCAGGCGATTTTGACGCGCACGAGATCCGCGTCGCTATTCATGACGGCTTCACGCTCGACGATCCGAAACGTCCGCGTAATTATTCCCCGCAGCAGTACATGCGCACGGAAGAGGAGATGTGTGAACTCTTCTCTGATATCCCGGAAGCGCTGGAAAACAGCGTAGAGATTGCCAAACGCTGTAACGTGACCGTGCGTCTCGGCGAGTACTTCCTGCCGCAGTTCCCGACGGGCGACATGACCACGGAAGATTTCCTGGTTGTGAAATCGAAAGAAGGGCTGGAAGAACGCCTGGAATTTCTCTTCCCGGATGAAGCGGAACGTAAAGAGAAGCGCCCACCCTACGACGAACGTCTGGATATTGAGCTGCAGGTTATCAACCAGATGGGGTTCCCCGGCTACTTCCTGATCGTGATGGAGTTTATCCAGTGGTCGAAGGATAACGGCGTGCCGGTAGGCCCGGGCCGTGGTTCCGGTGCTGGTTCGCTGGTGGCGTACGCGCTCAAAATCACTGACCTCGATCCGCTGGAGTTTGACCTGCTGTTCGAACGTTTCCTTAACCCTGAACGTGTCTCCATGCCCGACTTCGACGTCGACTTCTGCATGGAGAAACGTGACCAGGTGATTGAGCACGTTGCAGACATGTATGGCCGCGATGCGGTATCGCAGATTATTACCTTCGGTACGATGGCGGCGAAAGCGGTTATCCGCGACGTTGGCCGCGTGCTGGGGCATCCGTACGGCTTCGTCGATCGCATCTCCAAGCTGGTGCCGCCCGATCCCGGTATGACGCTGGCAAAAGCCTTTGAAGCCGAGCCGCAGCTGCCGGAAATCTACGAAGCAGATGAAGAAGTTAAAGCGCTGATCGACATGGCGCGTAAGCTCGAAGGCGTCACGCGTAACGCCGGTAAACATGCGGGCGGGGTGGTGATTGCCCCGACGAAAATTACCGATTTTGCGCCGCTCTATTGCGATGAGGCGGGCCATCACCCGGTCACACAGTTCGATAAAAACGACGTGGAATACGCCGGGCTGGTGAAGTTCGACTTCCTTGGCCTGCGCACCCTGACGATCATCGACTGGGCGCTGAAGATGATTAACCCGCGCCGCGAGAAGCAGGGGCTGGAGCCGATAGACATCGCCGCCATCCCGCTGGATGATAAAAAAAGTTTCGACATGCTGCAGCGCTCGGAGACCACCGCCGTCTTCCAGCTTGAATCCCGCGGCATGAAAGACCTGATTAAGCGCCTGCAGCCCGACTGCTTCGAAGATATGATCGCGCTGGTGGCGTTGTTCCGTCCGGGGCCGCTGCAGTCAGGGATGGTGGATAACTTTATCGACCGTAAGCACGGGCGCGAAGAGATTTCCTACCCTGACGTGCAGTGGCAGCATGAAAGCCTGAAACCGGTACTGGAGCCTACCTACGGCATCATCCTGTACCAGGAACAGGTCATGCAGATTGCCCAGGTCCTGTCGGGTTACACCCTTGGCGGCGCGGACATGCTGCGTCGTGCAATGGGTAAGAAAAAGCCTGAAGAGATGGCCAAGCAGCGTTCTATCTTTGAGGACGGGGCGAAAAAGAACGGCGTTGACGGCGAACTGGCGATGAAAATCTTCGACCTGGTGGAGAAATTCGCCGGGTACGGGTTCAACAAATCCCACTCCGCTGCCTATGCACTGGTCTCCTATCAGACGCTGTGGCTGAAGGCCCACTATCCGGCTGAGTTTATGGCGGCGGTGATGACGGCCGATATGGACAACACCGAGAAGGTGGTTGGCCTGGTCGACGAGTGCTGGCGCATGGGGCTTAAGATCCTGCCGCCGGATATCAACTCCGGGCTTTACCATTTCCACGTGAACGAGCACGGGGAGATTGTCTACGGGATCGGCGCGATCAAAGGTGTCGGTGAAGGTCCAATCGAGGCGATCATCGAGGCGCGTAACAATGGCGGCTATTTCCGCGAGCTGTTCGACCTCTGCGCCCGGACTGACACTAAAAAGCTTAACCGCCGCGTGCTCGAAAAACTGATAATGTCCGGGGCGTTCGACAGGCTGGGGCCGCACCGCGCCGCGCTGATGAACTCGCTGGGCGATGCGTTGAAAGCGGCCGATCAGCACGCGAAAGCAGAAGCGATAGGCCAGGCCGATATGTTTGGCGTCCTGGCGGAAGAGCCAGAGCAGATTGAGCAGTCGTATTCCAACTGCCAGCCCTGGCCAGAACAGGTGGTGCTGGATGGCGAGCGTGAAACGTTAGGCTTGTACCTGACGGGGCACCCGATCAACCAGTACATTAAAGAAATTGAGCGCTATGTCGGAGGCAACAGGCTAAAAGACATGCATCCGACAGATCGTGGTAAAATCACCACGGCTGCGGGGCTCGTGATTGCTGCAAGGGTAATGGTCACCAAGCGCGGCAATCGTATTGGCATCTGTACATTGGATGACCGTTCCGGGCGTCTGGAGGTGATGTTGTTCACCGACGCGCTGGATAAATACCAGCAATTGCTGGAAAAAGACCGCATACTTATCGTCAGCGGACAGGTCAGCTTTGATGACTTCAGTGGGGGGCTTAAAATGACCGCCCGCGAAGTGATGGATATTGACGAAGCCCGTGAAAAATATGCTCGCGGGCTTGCTATCTCGCTGACGGACAGGCAAATTGATGACCAGCTTTTAAACCGACTCCGTCAGTCTCTGGAACCCCACCGCTCGGGGACAATTCCAGTACATCTCTACTATCAGAGGGCGGATGCACGCGCGCGGTTGCGCTTTGGTGCAGCGTGGCGTGTCTCTCCGAGCGATCGTTTACTGAACGATCTCCGTGGCCTCATTGGTTCGGAGCAGGTGGAACTGGAGTTTGACTAATACAGGAATACTATGAGTCTGAATTTCCTTGATTTCGAACAGCCGATTGCAGAGCTGGAAGCGAAAATCGATTCTCTGACAGCCGTAAGCCGTCAGGATGAAAAACTGGATATAAACATCGACGAGGAAGTGCATCGTCTGCGCGAAAAAAGCGTAGAGCTGACGCGCAAAATCTTCGCCGATCTTGGCGCATGGCAGATTGCCCAGCTGGCGCGTCATCCTCAGCGCCCGTACACCCTGGATTATGTCCGCCTGGCGTTTGATGAATTTGACGAACTGGCAGGCGATCGCGCTTACGCAGACGATAAAGCTATCGTCGGCGGGATTGCGCGTCTCGACGGGCGTCCGGTGATGATCATTGGTCATCAAAAAGGTCGCGAAACCAAAGAGAAAATCCGTCGTAACTTTGGTATGCCTGCTCCAGAAGGCTACCGTAAGGCCCTGCGTCTGATGGAGATGGCTGAGCGTTTTAATATGCCTATCATCACCTTCATCGACACTCCGGGGGCATACCCGGGTGTTGGCGCGGAAGAGCGCGGTCAGTCTGAAGCCATCGCACGCAACCTGCGTGAGATGTCTCGCCTGCGCGTACCGGTCATCTGCACCGTTATCGGTGAAGGGGGTTCTGGTGGTGCGCTGGCGATTGGCGTGGGCGATAAAGTGAATATGCTGCAGTACAGCACCTATTCCGTTATCTCCCCGGAAGGCTGTGCGTCCATTCTGTGGAAAAGCGCCGATAAAGCGCCGCTGGCAGCAGAAGCGATGGGCATCATTGCCCCGCGTCTGAAAGAGCTGAAGCTTATCGACTCCGTGATCCCAGAGCCGTTGGGCGGTGCGCACCGTAAGCCTGAAGCGATGGCCGCGTCCCTGAAAGCACAGCTGCTGGCCGATCTGGCCGATCTGGACGTGTTGAGCAAAGAAGAATTGCTCGACCGTCGTTACCAGCGTCTGATGACCTACGGTTACGCGTAAGCGCGACATTTATCTGAAAAGCCGCACAGTGTTGCGGCTTTTTTTATACCTGCGGTTTAGCCGGGCTATGCTTACCTAATGTTTTTCAAGGAGGTAGCCCGTGAATATCATTGCCATTATGGGGCCGCACGGCGTCTTTTATAAAGACGAGCCCATCAAGGAGCTGGAGCAAGCCCTGCAGTCCCGCGGATACCAGCTTATCTGGCCGCATAACAGTGCGGATTTGCTGAAGTTCATTGAACATAACCCGCGCATCTGCGGCGTCATTTTTGACTGGGACGAATACGACCTGGAGCTGTGCAGCGACATCAACAGGTTGAACGAGTATCTTCCGCTGTACGCTTTTATCAATACGCATTCGACAATGGACGTCAGCGCCCACGATATGCGCATGGCGCTGTGGTTCTTTGAATACTCGCTTGGCGTGGCGGAAGACATTGCCACCCGCATTCAGCAGTACGCGGGAGAGTATCTCGATAACATCACCCCGCCGTTTACCTGCGCGCTTTTTACCTACGTGAAAGAAGGCAAATATACCTTCTGTACGCCGGGGCATATGGCGGGCACGGCGTATCAGAAAAGCCCGGTCGGCTGCCTGTTCTATGATTTCTTCGGCGGCAACACGCTTAAAGCGGATGTATCGATTTCGGTCACCGAGCTGGGCTCTTTGCTCGACCACACCGGCCCGCATCTGGAAGCCGAAGAGTATATCGCCCGCACGTTTGGTGCCGAGCAGAGCTACATGGTGACCAACGGTACCTCGACATCAAATAAAATCGTCGGGATGTACGCGGCCCCAGCCGGAAGCACGCTGCTCATCGACCGTAACTGCCATAAATCTCTGGCGCATTTGCTGATGATGAGCGATGTGGTGCCGATCTGGCTGTCGCCGACGCGCAACGCGCTCGGCATTCTGGGCGGTATTCCGCGCCGTGAGTTTACGCATGCGGCGATTGAAACCAAAGTGGCGTCCGTCCCGCAGGCAAGCTGGCCGATCCACGCGGTGATCACTAACTCCACCTATGACGGTCTGCTCTACAACACCAACTGGATCAAGCAGACCCTGGACGTGCCGTCGATCCACTTTGACTCCGCGTGGGTGCCGTACACCAATTTCCACCCGATTTACGAAGGGAAAAGCGGGATGAGCGGCGAGCGGGTGCCGGGCAAAGTGTTTTTCGAAACGCAGTCGACGCACAAGATGCTGGCGGCGTTTTCTCAGGCCTCGCTGATCCACATTAAAGGCGAATACGACGAGGACACCTTCAACGAAGCCTTTATGATGCACACCACCACCTCGCCAAGTTATCCGCTGGTGGCCTCGATTGAAACGGCGGCGGCGATGCTGCGGGGTAATCCCGGCAAGCGTCTCATCAATCGTTCAGTGGAACGGGCGCTGCATTTCCGCAAAGAAGTTCAGCGGCTAAAAGATGAAGCGGACGGCTGGTTCTTCGACATCTGGCAGCCTGAACAGATTGATGAGGCCGAGTGCTGGCAGGTCGCGCCCGGCGAAAGCTGGCACGGCTTTCGGGATGCCGACCCGGAGCATATGTTCCTCGATCCGGTGAAAGTGACGATCCTGACGCCGGGCATGGACGAGAAGGGGGTGATGAGCGATGAAGGGATCCCCGCCGCGCTGGTGGCGAAGTTCCTCGATGAGCGTGGCGTCGTGGTGGAGAAAACCGGGCCGTACAACCTGCTGTTCCTGTTCAGCATCGGGATCGATAAAACCCGCGCAATGGGGCTGCTGCGTGGTCTGATGGAGTTTAAACGCGCCTACGATCTGAACCTGCGGGTGAAGAACATGCTGCCGGATCTCTACGCGGAAGATCCTGATTTCTATCGCAACATGCGCATTCAGGATTTGGCGCAGGGGATCCACAAATTGATCCGCCAGCACGATCTGCCGCGTCTGATGCTGCAGGCGTTCGACGTTCTGCCTGAAATGAAGCTGACGCCGCACAAGGCCTGGCAGCATCAGGTGAAAGGCGAGGTAGAGACCGTCGAGCTGGAAAACCTGGTCGGGCGCGTGTCGGCCAATATGATCCTGCCGTATCCGCCGGGCGTGCCGCTGCTGATGCCGGGTGAGATGATTGTCGAAGAGAGCCGGGCGGTTCTCGATTTCCTGCTGATGCTGTGTTCGGTTGGGCGACACTACCCTGGTTTTGAGACCGACATTCACGGTGCCAAACGGGATGAAAACGGCGTGTACTGGGTACGGGTCCTAAAATGAAGCTGGCCGCTTGCCAGGCGCAGGTTCCCGGTTGTAACGTTCAGGCATCATGAAAAGGAGAAGCTATGCTGGGTTTAAAACAGGTTCACCATATTGCGATCATTGCCACCGATTACGCGCAAAGTAAGGCTTTCTATTGTGACATTCTCGGCTTTGAGCTGTTAAGCGAGGCGTACCGTGAAGAGCGTGATTCCTGGAAAGGCGATTTGGCGTTAAACGGCCAGTATGTCATTGAGCTGTTCTCCTTTCCTTTCCCGCCTGCGCGTCCTTCTCGTCCGGAAGCCTGTGGCCTGCGCCATCTTGCTTTCAGCGTAGAGGACATTGATAGCGCGGTGATGCATCTGGAGGCGCACGGTGTGGCATGCGAAGCCATACGTGTCGATCCGTTTACCGGTAAACGTTTCACCTTTTTCAACGACCCGGACGGTCTGCCGCTGGAGCTTTACCAGCAGTAAACGCCGGTATGTGTGATAATGCCCGACCAGTTCGGGCATTTTTTTACGTGTAATTGCTTATGATCTCATCTGATATTGCGCAAGCCGTTTCGCCGTACCGCCAGCTGCTGGTGGGGTTTAGCGGTGGGCTGGATTCCACGGTGTTACTTCATCGCCTGATGCACTGGCGCGATCGAGAGCCCGACGTTCAGATTCGGGCTATTCATGTTCATCATGGGTTGAGTCCTTATGCAGATGAGTGGGTTGCGCACTGCGACGCCCTGTGCGCGGCGTGGGGGATCCCGCTGCACGTGGAGCGTGTCGTACTCGAAAATGAAGGGCTGGGCATTGAGGCGCAGGCGCGTAAAGCCCGCTATGCCGCGTTTGCCCGCGCGTTAAAGCCCGGCGAGGCGCTGGTGACGGCGCAACACCTTGATGATCAGTGTGAGACATTCCTGCTGGCGCTCAAGCGGGGGAGTGGCCCGGCAGGGCTATCCGCCATGCCTGAGCGTACCGCGTTTGACGGCACAGAATTACTTCGCCCTCTGCTGGGCGAAACGCGCGCGTCTCTTGAAACCTGGGCGCAGCAGCATCAGCTGAGCTGGATTGAAGATGAGAGCAATCAGGACGACAGCTACGATCGCAATTTCCTGCGTCTGCACGTCTTGCCGCTGTTGACGCAGCGATGGGGGCACTTTGCTGAAGCAACCGCCCGCAGCGCAGCACTCTGCGCTGAGCAGGAAACGCTGCTGGATGAGTTGCTGAGCGACGCGCTATCCGACCTGACATCCGGTGACGGGGCGCTGGCGATTACGCCGCTTGAGTCGATGACCCCAGTGCGGCGCGCGGCGCTTCTGCGCCGCTGGCTGGCCATGCACAATGCGGCTATGCCGTCGCGCGCCATGCTACACCGTATTTGGGAGGAGGTTGCTCAGGCGCGGGAAGATGCCGCCCCGTGTGTGTATCTCAATGGCTTTGAGGTCAGGCGCTACAAAGGCCGGCTGTGGTGGGTAAAATCCACCCCTTCGCTTACCGATGTGGTGCTGGCCTGGCCGTCACCCCATGACGCGCTGGAACTGCCTTATCAGAGGGGAACCGTTTCGTTGACCGCGTCGGGCCACGTGCGGCTACCCAATGCCGATGAACCTGTTACCGTGCGCTTTAAGGCCAGCGGTGTGCTGCACATTGTCGGGCGCAACGGCGGGCGTAAGCTGAAGAAAATCTGGCAGGAGAACAACGTGCCGCCCTGGCTGCGCGATACCACACCGCTACTGTTTTACGGCGAGACGTTGATTGCGGCGGCGGGCGTATTCGTGACGAAAGACGGGTGGGCAGAAGAGGGGGGTGGTTTTCAGTGGACGGTGTAACGGGCAGCGGGGCTGCCCGTTAATGTTCATCAGGATTCGCTCACCACAACGGTGCCTATTTCCGGGTGACTGAAGCTGGCGATTTTATCCAGGCGAAGCTCGCGCGTCGCGCCGGCATCTTCCACTACCAGGTATTCCACGTTCTTACGTGAAACCAGGTCGCTGGCTTTCGCCTTCAGCACTTCGCCATCTTTGAGTTCCAGCGTCAGTATTAAATGATGCTGGCAGGCGAGTTCGAGGTTGTCATAGTCATCACAATTGATGGGTTGATAAGTTTCATTCATCGACATAATCGCTCACCAGTAGATTCGCTGCAGCATACGCTGCTTTTTCCCTGACCGATTCTGAAAGACTCTCATCAGAGGCCACTTCATTTAGCACTTTGAGTACACAACCCAACGCATCCGGGATATAGCCCAGATCGCCGCTGGCAATTTCCGCATACCGTTTGCGAATTAGCTCACAATAATTGTTCACATCCCCTCCTGCCAGCGCACTGGCTTACTGTGAGATAACATTAAGCCTACGAAGATAAACTCGGTTTAGCAAGGTGACTATACCATACTCATTTAAGCAATATCAGAGCCTTGATAGCGGCCTGTTCATCACCTCGTAACAGCCTTTTGCCGCTATTTTCGCTACACTGTGCGCCTTATACGAAAGGAGTTCTCTCATGGCGCTGAAAGCGACAATTTATAAAGCTGTGGTTAACGTGGCGGATCTCGACCGCAACCAGTTTCTGGATGCGTCACTGACGCTGGCGCGTCATCCGTCTGAAACCCAGGAGCGCATGATGCTTCGCCTGCTGGCGTGGGTGAAGTATGCTGATGACCGTTTGCAATTTACCCGTGGCCTAAGCGCGGAAGATGAACCAGAAGCCTGGCTGCGCAACGATCATCTGGGCATTGATTTGTGGATCGAACTCGGTCTGCCGGATGAACGTCGGATAAAAAAAGCGTGTACGCAGTCAGCGGAAGTGGCGTTATTTGCGTATAATCAACGTGCTGCGGAGATTTGGTGGCAGCAGAACAAGAAAAAATGTGCGCAGTTTGCCAATCTCACCGTCTGGTATCTGGATGACGAGCAGCTGGCGCAGCTGAGCGCGTTCGCCAGCAGGACCATGGTGTTGCAGGCAACTATTCAGGATGGTGCGATCTGGCTCTCTGATTCTCAGAATAATCTGGAAATCCATTTAACCGCGTGGCAACCAGCGTCATGATTGATTTGTCCCGAAACGTCAGCATTCCTGATAACGAGCTGGAGATCACGGCGATCCGCGCGCAGGGCGCGGGCGGACAGCATGTTAACAAGGCTTCAACCGCTATCCATTTGCGCTTTGACATTCGGGCCTCCAGCCTGCCAGAGTATTACAAAGAACGTTTGCTTGCCGCCAGCCATCATCTGATTACCAGCGATGGCGTGATAATTATCAAAGCGCAGGAATATCGCAGTCAGGAACTGAACCGCGAAGCGGCGCTTTCCCGGCTGGTGGCCGTCATAAAAGAGTTAACCGCAGAGCAAAAAAGCCGTCGGGCTACGCGACCAACCCGCGCGTCGAAAGAGCGCCGGTTATCAACGAAGTCGCAAAAATCCTCGGTAAAAGCACTACGCGGAAAAGTTCGTCGCCCTGTGGAGTGACGAAAAGGAACACACTTTTCATAAGGGATCCATCGTGAAAAAAGCACTATTTTCAGCATTAGCCGTCAGCACGCTGTTCGCACTCTTCGGGTGTAACAACCGTTCGGAAACGCAGGCCTTGCAGGCCGCGCCTACTGAAGCGTTAAAACCGATGCAGCAGAGCTGGCGCGGCGTACTGCCGTGTGCGGATTGCGAAGGAATCGAAACCACGCTCTTCCTGGAAAAAGATGGCACCTGGGTCATGAACCAGCGCTATCAGGGCGCAAAGGAGCCATCTTCTTTTGCGAGCTACGGAAAATGGGCACGTACCGCCGAGAAGCTGGTGCTGACCGATACCACGGGTGATAAAACCTATTTCCGCGCTAAAGGTGAGGGGATGGAGATGCTCGATCGCGAGGGCAACCCGATTGAGTCGCAATTTAATTACACGCTCGCGCCGGTGAAAGCGGCGCTGCCTGCTACGCCAATGGCGATGCGGGGAATGTACTTCTATATGGCGGATGCGGCGATCTTCACCGACTGCGCCACCGGTAAGAAAGTCAGCGTGGCAAACAATGCTCAGCTGGAGCGGGATTATGCCGTCGCGCGCGGGAATGACAGTAAGCCGGTTTTACTGACGGTTGACGGTCACTTTACGCTGGAGCCTAACCCGGATAGCGGTGAGATGGTGAAAACGCTGGTGGTTGATAAAGACGCGAGCTTTGCTGCGGGTAAAGACTGTAGCAGTAAATAGCGTCTTCGTGAGCCAATAAAAAACCCCGCCTGAGCGGGGTTTTTGTTTTTTAGCCTTTGATGGCTTTCATCAGGTA
Organism: Enterobacter sp. 2VL; assembly: GCF_005503595.1. NCBI lineage: Bacteria > Pseudomonadati > Pseudomonadota > Gammaproteobacteria > Enterobacterales > Enterobacteriaceae > Enterobacter > Enterobacter sp. 2VL. The sequence continues at coordinate 6,890 of NZ_SCNE01000004.1, read as the reverse complement.
ATCAAGGATGTCGCCGGTCTTGATCATCTGTTTTTCGCCGCTACGACGGTATTTGTATTCGATTTCGTCGCTGTCGAGGTTACGATCGCCAATAACGATGGTGTGCGGAATGCCGATCAGTTCCATATCGGCGAACATCACGCCCGGACGCTCTTTACGGTCGTCCATCAGCACGTCAACGCCCTGCGCGCGCAGCTCAGCGTACAGCTTCTCGGCCAGCTCCTGAACGCGGTAAGACTTGTGCATGTTCATTGGCAGGATGGCTACCTGGAACGGCGCAATGTTGTCCGGCCAGACGATACCGCGCTCGTCGAAGTTCTGCTCGATAGCGGCGGCAACCACGCGCGTGACCCCGATACCGTAGCAACCCATGGTCAGCACCTGGTTACGACCGTCTTCGCCCTGAACAGCCGCATTCATGGCGCGGGAGTACTTATCGCCCAGCTGGAAGATATGGCCCACTTCGATACCGCGTTTAATCATCAGCGTACCCTGGCCGTCCGGGCTTGGATCGCCCGCCACCACGTTACGGATGTCCGCAACTTCTGGTGTTGCGACGTCGCGATCCCAGTTAATGCCAAAGTAGTGCTTGCCGTCGATGTTGGCACCTGCAGAGAAGTCGCTCATTGCAGCAACCGTACGGTCAACAACCACGGGAACGGGCATATTTACTGGACCCAGCGAGCCAGGACCGGCGTTCACGACGGCACGGATTTCCGCTTCCGTAGCAAACGTCAGCGGGCTGGCAACCTGTGGCAGTTTTTCTGCTTTCACTTCGTTCAGCTCGTGATCGCCGCGCACCAGAAGGGCAACCAGCGGGTATGCGCTGCCTTCGGCCGATTTAACCAGCAGCGTTTTAACCGTTTTCTCAATCGGCAGATTGAACTGCTCAACCAGCTCGGCGATGGTTTTGGCGTTCGGCGTATCAACCAGCGTCATCTCTTCGGTTGCGGCGGCGCGTGGCGCTTTTGGTGCCAGAGCTTCTGCAAACTCGATGTTAGCGGCGTAATCAGAGGAGTCAGAGAAGATCACATCGTCTTCGCCGCTCTGCGCCAGAACCTGGAACTCGTGGGATGCGCTACCGCCGATTGAACCGGTATCAGCCTGTACAGCACGGAAATCCAGACCCATACGGGAGAAGATTTTGCTGTAAGCCTCATACATTTTGTCGTAGGTCTCCTGCAGAGATCCCTGAGAGGTGTGGAAAGAGTAAGCATCTTTCATCAGGAATTCGCGGGAGCGCATAACGCCAAAACGTGGACGCACTTCGTCACGGAACTTGGTCTGGATCTGGAAGAAGTTCAACGGCAACTGCTTGTAAGAGCTCAGCTCGTTGCGGATCAGATCGGTAATGACCTCTTCATGCGTTGGACCGAGAACAAACGGACGATCGCCGCGATCGGCAATACGCAGCAGTTCGGGACCGTACTGCTCCCAGCGACCACTCTCCTGCCACAGTTCAGAGGGCTGAACCACGGGCATTAACACCTCGATTGCACCGGCGTTGTTCATCTCTTCACGCACGATGTTTTCGACTTTTTTCAGGACGCGCACGCCGGTCGGCAACCAGGTGTACAACCCGGAGGCCAGCTTGCGGATCATCCCGGCGCGCAGCATCAGCTGGTGGCTGATCACCTCGGCGTCGGCAGGTGTCTCCTTCAGAGTGGAGAGCAGATATTGGCTAGTACGCATGTTGTTACGGTTCCATTTCGACTATTGGAACAGGCTGAAACGCCAGCCTGACACAAAAAAAGTGGTTTAGTTTACCAGTGTGGCAAAGATGCCAAAAGAGAGGAGATTAAAATTACCTGGGTTCCAGGGCAAACACTTCAAAACCGGCCTCGGTGACGCGCCAGCGAACGTTAAAATCCAGCAGCCAGACGGCGTACGTTTTCCCTGACTCCTCTTCTTTGCGGTAGGCGGGACGGGGGTCCTGAGCCAGCACTTCCGTGATAAAGTCCCGCAGACGAGGATAGCGTTTTTCAAGCTGATTGAGCGTGTCCGTCAACGCCGGTGTGAAAGAGACGGGCATGTCCGCATGAGGCGCGTCCTGTGCATAGCTCGCACGGGCCTCCGGCAGGGCCTCAGCAAAAGGCAGATACGGCTTGATGTCGATAACCGGTGTGCCATCCACCAGGTCGAGACTGCCTAACGCCAGTATCACCCGATCCTTTTCACAGCGTATGCCTTTCAGTTCGACCAGCGACATGCCAACCGGGTTTGGACGGAAGGTTGAGCGGGTCGCGAACACGCCCATTCTCGCATTTCCGCCCAGACGAGGAGGGCGAACGGTAGGACGCCAGCCGCCATCCATTGTCTGGTGAAAGACAAAGACAACCCACAGGTGGCTGAACGCCTCAAGTCCGCGTACCGCATCGGCCTGATTATAAGGCGCGATTAAGTGAAGCTCGCCGCTGCCGCTGGTCACCAGACCAGGCTGGCGCGGGACGGCGAACTTCTCTTTATAGGGGGAGCGGATAACGCCTATCTGCTCGAACTGAAACGAACTCATTTCGCCGTAATGTTCAGCGCAGAACCGATGCAAACCGCCTGACGGTAGCAGCCTGGCGTACCGCTGGTCACTTCACAGCTGTGCAGCAGCACCGCGTTGGCTTTCATTTTTGACGCGTTAATCTGCATACGTTTACGAGCTGTCGGGATATTCGGTGGAGAGTCCTGGTTCGTTGCCTGGCAGGATTCGCCGCTGACTTCACCCAGCTCACGGAATGGTTTTCCGACGAGATCGTCTGCTTTGGTAATAATGCGAACCGGGGCAGGTCGAGGGGCTTTTGGTTTCGCTGGCTCCGCTTTTGGCGGGGTTGCAGTGCTTTGAACAGGTTCAACAGGAGATCTGCTTAGCATAGAACAGCCGCTCAGCATGAGTGCTAAAAGACAGATCGGTAAAGCACGCATAATAGTTCCTCAGTGGATAATCAAAACGTCAGATATTGAATCAGTTGCCCGCACAAATGACAAGACGGGCATAAGCCCGTCTTGATGATATTACACTGAAGTCAGATTACCAGCCTTTAACAGCGCCGCCGTTAAACACTTTATTCGCTTCCTGGTAAACTTCTTCTGACTGGTATGCCTGCACGAATTTCTTCACGTTTTCCGCGTCTTTGTTATCTTCACGGGTAACGATCAGGTTAACGTACGGGGAGTCTTTGTCTTCAACAAAGATACCGTCTTTCGCTGGCGTCAGGCCAATCTGGCTGGCGTAGGTGGTGTTGATCACGGCCAGCGCAATCTGCGCATCGTCCAGTGAACGCGGCAGCTGAGGGGCTTCCAGCTCAACCAGTTTCAGATTTTTCGGATTCTCGGTCACGTCCAGTACGGTCGGCAGCAGACCTACACCCTCTTTCAGTTTGATCAGACCCACTTTTTGAAGCAGCAGCAGGGAACGGCCAAGGTTGGTTGGATCGTTTGGAATGGCCACCTGAGAGCCTGGCTGCAGTTCGTCCAGCGATTTAATCTTCTTGGAGTAACCGGCAATCGGGTAAACAAAAGTATTGCCCGCTGCAACCAGCTTGTAGCCACGGTCTTTGATCTGCTGATCCAGGTACGGTTTGTGCTGGAAGGCGTTGGCGTCGATATCGCCTTTGCTCAGCGCTTCGTTTGGCAGAACGTAATCGTTGAAGGTCACCAGCTCAACGTCCAGGCCATATTTCTCTTTCGCCACTTTCTGGGCGGCTTCTGCAACCTGCTGCTCAGCACCGACAATAACGCCCACTTTAATGTGGTTTGGATCTTTTTCGTCCTGACCGCAACCCACCAGTGCCAGAGAGCCAATTAGCGCGCCAACCGCTGCAAAGGTCTTTAATTTAAACGCCATGTTTTATCCTTAACTCATCGAGTTTGTGTTGTGTGTAACGTTATTTATGCGTAACAGCCCGGACGATGCGATCGCCAGAGAACTGAATTAAATAAACCAGAACAACCAGCAATACCAGAACGGTATTCATTACGGTAGCGTTATAACCAATATAACCGTACTGGTAGCCAATCTGGCCTAAACCGCCGGCACCGACTGCACCACCCATCGCAGAATAGCCCACCAGGGTAATCAGCGTAATGGTGGCTGCGTTTACCAGGCCCGGCAATGCTTCAGGCAGCAGGACTTTACGTACGATCTGCATTGGCGTGGCACCCATTGCGCGGGACGCTTCAATCAGGCCCGTTGGGATTTCAAGCAGGGCGTTTTCCACCATTCGGGCGATAAACGGTGCCGCACCGACGGTCAATGGCACGATAGCCGCCTGCAGACCGATAGAGGTGCCGACGATCACGCGGGTAAACGGAATCATCCAGACCAGCAGAATGATGAACGGGATAGAACGGAAGATGTTCACTAATGCGGAGAGCGTACGGTAGAGCTTCGCGTTCTCAATGATTTGCCCCGGGCGCGTCACGTACAGCAGCACGCCGACCGGCAGGCCAATCACAAAGCCAAAGAAACCCGATACGAAGGTCATTGCCAGCGTTTCCCAAACGCCGCGAACCAGCAGCCAAATCATCGGCTCAGACATAACCCAGTACCTCTACTTTTACATGATGTTCTTGCAGCCAGGCAATTGCCGCCTGGGTTTCTTCCTGTGTGCCGTGCATTTCCGTCAGCATGATGCCGAACTTCACGCCACCGGCGTAATCCATCTGCGCGCTGATAATGTTGTTATTCACGTTGAAGCGGCGCGCGGTTTCCGAAAGCAGCGGCGCATCGACCGACTGGCCGGTAAACTCCATGCGCAGCATCGGGACGCTGTCAGGCGTTGCGTCTGTTTTTAAACGTTCCAGATAATCTTCGGGAATATCCAGGTGCAGCGTTGACTGGATAAACTGCTGCGCCAGCGGCGTTTTCGGGTGAGAGAACACTTCGCTCACCGTATCCTGCTCAATCAATTCACCATTGCTGATCACTGCCACACAATCACAGATGCGTTTCACCACATCCATCTCGTGCGTAATAAGAAGGATGGTCAGCCCCAGACGACGGTTGATGTCTTTCAGGAGTTCGAGAATCGAACGGGTTGTGGCCGGGTCTAATGCGCTGGTGGCTTCATCGCACAGCAGCACTTTTGGGTTGCTTGCCAGGGCTCGGGCAATGGCGACGCGCTGCTTTTGACCGCCGGACAGGTTAGCCGGATAGCTATCATGTTTATCGCCCAGACCTACGAGGTCGAGCAGCTCGGTCACGCGACGCTTCACTTCTTCTTTCGGCGTATTGTCCAGCTCCAGCGGCAATGCGACGTTGCCAAAAACGGTGCGGGAGGCCAACAGATTAAAGTGCTGGAAGATCATGCCGATCTGGCGGCGTGCTTTAGTGAGTTCTTTCTCTGAGAGCGCGGTAAGTTCCTGACCGCCAACTTCTACATTGCCCTGGGTTGGGCGTTCAAGCAGGTTAACACAACGGATCAGCGTACTTTTACCTGCACCCGATGCGCCAATGACGCCATAAATTTGACCAGCAGGAACATGCAGGCTGACGTTGTTCAGCGCCTGAATGGTTCGGTTCCCCTGCTGGAACACTTTGGTGATATTGGAAAGTTTAATCATTAGATTATTTTTATCGTATGTAAGTTAGCCGTGGCATTTTGTTCTGCCAGATACGGGTGATGACCGTAAACAAAACGGATGTTAAGGCATCCAGACGTCTAAATCAATCCAACTCTGTGCGATGAGCACTTTATTGCGCTGCGATTCATGAGATACTAGCCGAACATGCCTTTTTCAGGAGCAAACCGGTGGCAAAATCAGTACCCGCAATTTTTCTCGATCGTGATGGCACCATTAATGTGGATCACGGTTACGTTCATGAGATTGATGAGTTCGAGTTTATCGAGGGTGTAATAGAGGCCATGCGCCAGCTGAAAGAGATGGGCTATGCGCTGGTGGTTGTCACCAACCAGTCTGGTATTGCGCGTGGAAAATTTACCGAAGCACAGTTCGAGACGTTAACAGAATGGATGGACTGGTCGCTGGCGGATCGGGGCGTTGACCTTGATGGTATCTACTATTGTCCGCATCATCCCCAGGGAACAGTAGAAGAGTATCGCCAGACGTGTGATTGCCGTAAGCCGCACCCGGGGATGTTTATCTCTGCGCAGGAATTTCTGAATATCGATATGGCCGCCTCTTATATGGTGGGCGACAAGCTGGAAGATATGCAGGCGGCAACGGCGGCGGGTGTGGGGACCAAAATATTAGTGCGCACCGGCAAACCTGTTACCCCCGAAGCAGAAAACGCAGCCGACTGGGTAATTAATAGTCTGGCCGAGCTGCCAAAAGAGATAAAAAAGCATCAGAAATAGGCTTTTTGGCGAAAAGGTGAGCGGTTGAAATAAAAATGCATTTTTCCGCTTGTCATTCCACGGCGGCTCCCTATAATGCGCCTCCATCGACACGGCAGATGTGAATCACTTCACACAACAACCGGTCGGTTGAAGAGAAAAAATCCTGAGATTCAGGGTTGACTCTGAAAGAGGAAGGCGTAATATACGCCACCTCGCAACGGTGAGCGAAAGCCGCGTTGCACTGCTCTTTAACAATTTATCAGACAATCTGTGTGGGCACTCAAAGTGACATGGATTCTTAATGTCTTCGGACAATAAATGAATACCAAGTCTCTGAGTGAACATACGTAATTCATTACGAAGTTTAATTCACGAGCATCAAACTTAAATTGAAGAGTTTGATCATGGCTCAGATTGAACGCTGGCGGCAGGCCTAACACATGCAAGTCGAACGGTAGCACAGAGAGCTTGCTCTCGGGTGACGAGTGGCGGACGGGTGAGTAATGTCTGGGAAACTGCCTGATGGAGGGGGATAACTACTGGAAACGGTAGCTAATACCGCATAACGTCGCAAGACCAAAGAGGGGGACCTTCGGGCCT